>NZ_KV836310.1:0-117963 GCF_001838335.1 Corynebacterium sp. HMSC075F02
GGCATGCGGACACACTTTTCTTTACTTAACCCTTACTTAACCCTCAACGGGCCCTACAAAAAAATCACCGCGAGAAAATTCTCGCGGTGATTTCACTGTGCCAGATGATGGATTCGAACCAACGAAGGCAATGCCGACGGATTTACAATCCGCTCCCTTTGGCCGCTCGGGCAATCTGGCGTGCACTCTTAAACGGTGCGAATGGAATGCTACCCACTACTCTGTCATTTACACAAATCGGCAGGTCGAGAGGATATTTCCCTACCTGGATTCACCCCTCAGCAGAACTCACCCCAGAGCAGAGCTCACCTCAGAGCAGTGCTCGCCCCTAGGCCCATCTCGCCGATGGAGCTCAATCCACTACCCCACGCGCTCCACGGTGTAGCGAGCAACGTGACGCAGGGCCTCCTTGGCCGCACAGTCAGGAAGGTCAGCGATGACGCGGTCGGACTCATCCAGCAGTTCATTGACCTTCTCCATCGCGCGAGCCACACCGTTGGTCTGAGCCAGGAGCTCGAGGGCCTCGTCGACAAGCGCGTCGTCGGAGACTGGGCCGACGAGAATCTCGCGGAGGCGGTCAGCGGCTGGGGTGTCCTCCTGCAGCGCGTAGAGAACCGGCAGCGTGAAGACGCCCTCGCGCAAGTCAGTGCCCGGAGTCTTGCCGGACTGATCGGTATTGGAGGAGATGTCGATAATGTCGTCGACAATCTGGAAAACGATACCGATTAGTTCGCCATAGCGGCGCAGCGCGTTGGAAATCTCGGCGGACGCACCGGCGTGATAGGCGCCGAGATAACCGGCCGATGCGATGAGCACACCGGTCTTTTCGGCAATGACCTTCAGGTAGCGCTCGATGCGCTCTTCAATCGGCAGGTCCAAGTCGTTGAGGCACTCGCGCATCTGACCTGTGACAAGAACACCGAAGGTCTCAGCGAAGTGAGCCACGCTCTCGGAGCCGAGCTCTGCCAGCAGGCGGGACGCAGCAGCGAAGAGGTAGTCACCGGCCAGAATGGCGACGGTGTTGTCCCAGCGCGAGTTTGCGGAGGGCACGCCGCGGCGCTTATCCGCTTCATCCATGACGTCGTCGTGGTAGAGCGTCGCCAGGTGCGTCAGCTCCAGCACCGTCGCGGCGGTGATGACCTTATCGCACTCCGGGTTCTCACCGAACTGCGCGGCCAGCATGGTAAACATCGGGCGGAAGCGCTTACCACCAGCGTGAGCTAGGTGGGAAACCCGCTCGACTAGGAAGTCCTCGCCGCGCCCCAGCTCGGTAATCAGGAGGTCCTCGCTCTTGCGCATTCCCTCGGTGATTGTTGCTTCCAGCGCCTCATCAACGAAGTGAGAACTAGTGGCGGTGTGCTCACCAGTGCCCTGAGCACTTCCGGAACTAAGCCCGGAGTAGTCTCCAGTACGCATTCGAGACCTGCCTAACTGACGATAAAAGATAAGAAACTGCTAAATAAACTACCTTACGAGCATAGTGGCTAGCAGACCAGTTCCCATATTTGTTTCAACGTCGTTATACGCTGGGGCAATGACCTCAAGCCCGATTTCGCGAGTTTCCCCCACGTTCGACGGCACCGTCGCTCTACCCAGCAGCACTGACGTGCTCATTGTTGGCGCAGGCCCCACCGGCTCCGCAGCCGCAATTCACGCCGCCCGCGCCGGTTTTTCGGTCACTGTGGTCGACTCCCAGCGCTTCCCGCGCGACAAAACTTGTGGCGACGGGCTCACTCCTCGTGCCATCGCTGAGCTACGTCGTCTAGGGCTTGACGACGAGCTCCTGCGCCGCAACCGCAACCGCGGACTCAAGCTGCACGGCTTCGGCGGCTCCATCACCGCACCTTGGCCAGATGATGCCTCCGGCACTTTTCCCGCTGTCGGATCCGCGATGTCGCGAGTTGAGCTCGACACTTTCTTGCTCAATGCCGCCGCTGATGCCGGTGCGCAGGTCTTTGATGGAGTCGCAGCGCGGAAGGTGGTTCTCGGAGCGCTGAACACTGGCGGCACGCGGGGGCACGGCGTGCGCGCGGTGGAGCTTTCCGACCACGAGGGCAAGCCACACACCATCTCGGCCCGCTGGTTGCTCGTGGCCGATGGGGTCCGCAGTACCGTCGGCAAGCAGCTGGGGCGTGCGTGGCATCGAGACAGCGTCTTTGGCGTGGCCGCACGGTCGTATGTCAGCTTCGACAGCGCAGACGTAGCGGATGACTGGATTCACTCGCACCTGGAACTGCGCGACTCCGAAGGGCATACGCACCCGGGCTATGGCTGGATTTTCCCGCTGGGCGAGGGCCGGGCGAATGTGGGGTGTGGGGCGCTGGCGACATCGGCACGCCCGGCGCGCACGAACGTGAAGAAGTTGCTGCGTGAGTACCACGGACAGGTGCGCGATCAGTGGCAGATGAGCGAGCCGGAGCACGTGACGTCGGCGCTGCTGCCGATGGGCGGTGCCGTGTCGAATGTGGCGGGGCCGAACTGGGCGTTGCTCGGTGATGCTGCGTGCTTGGTCAACCCGCTCAACGGTGAGGGCATTGACTACGGCATGGAGTCGGCGCGGCTAGCGGTGGAGCTGATTAGTTCGATTGGTGCGGGCCGCGATGGGCTGACGCACTCCTGGCCCGCCCTACTTCGCGACCACTACGGCACCGGCTTCTCGCTGGCTCGCAAGTTGGCGCTGACGCTGACGTACCCGAGCTTCCTTCCCACGGTCGGCCCGCTGACCATCGGCGCCCCGTGGGGAAGCCAGCTCATGGGTGTTGCCGCACGCCTGATGGGAAACCTGGTCACGGAACACGACCGCGACGTAGTGGCGCGACTCTGGCGCGCTTCGGGGAGGACAGCGCTGGCCTCCGATAAGTGGTTCGGGCGCCAGCCCTGGCAGTAGGAATCGCTTTACGACGGACCCTGCGACCCAGCCCGACTGAGAGCTAGCGAGCTACTGCACGGGCTTGGTTGCCGAGTGCAGCGCTGCGATACCGAAGGTGAGATTCTGCCAACCGGCATCCTCCCAGCCAGAGGCATTGATGTCGCGGGCAAGCTGCGGCTGGTTTGGCCAGGCGCGAATCGACTCCGCCAAGTACACATAGGCCTCCGGGTTCGAGGAGACGACCTTGGCGATCTGCGGAAGTGCCCGCATCAGGTATTCCTTGTAGAAGGTGCTGAACACCGGCACCACGGGGGTGGAGAACTCACAGACTGTTAGCTGGCCTCCGGGCTTGGTCACGCGGGCTAGTTCGGCGAGGCCCGCCTTGTAGTCCACGATGTTGCGCAGACCGAAGCTGATGGTCACCGCGTCGAAGGTGTTGTCCGGGAATGGCAGCTTCATGCCGTCACCGCAGACCTTGGGAACATCGCGGTGTGCACCGGCCTTGAGCATGCCTCGGGAGAAATCACAGGCAACGACGTATGCGCCAGACTTTGCCAACTCCACTGATGAAACAGCCGTACCGGCGGCCAGGTCGAGGACTTTCTGGCCAGGCTGCAGGTTCAGGCGCTTTGCCGTGCGCACGCGCCAGTAGTGGTCAATGCCACCGGTGAGCACGGTATTAGTGATGTCGTAATTCTTCCCCACGCCGTCGAACATCGAGGCGACTTCGCTGGGATTTTTCGTTAAATCAGCCCTAGACACGATGTCCAGATTACGCGACCGACTTCTGACGCGTAGCAGCACCTGCACGGGAGGCATCAATCGCATCTGCTGCGACCTTGCTTGACGTCTCGGCCGCGGAAACCCCAGAAACCTCCTCGTAGTGGCGAACCAGGTCTGCACACAGTGCTTCCCAGGTGCGTTCGGTCACGGTGTCGCGGCAGCGGTTGCGCAGCTGCTTGCGTGCCAGCTCATCGTCGACGAGCAGTAGCTTGTCGACCGCCTCAGACAGATCGCGGGTGAAAGTCTTGGGTTCCAGCAGGTAGCCGTTGACGTCGTTGGTAATCAGGTCGCGCGGGCCGCCTGCGTTCGGAGCGATGGCCGGCACACCGGAGGCGTGGGCTTCCTGTACCGCCTGGCAGAAGGTTTCAAAGTCACCAGTGTGGACGAACACGTCCAGACTGGCGAATGCCGCTGCCAACTTATCGCCGGTGAGCTGTCCGGTAAAGACGGCATTCGGCATCTGCTTCTGCAGCTTCTGCAGCTCCGGGCCATTGCCGACAATGACCACCTGGATACCATCGCGGCCGTTCAGCGCTGCCAGCCGCTCCACAGACTTCTCCGCCGCGAGCCTGCCGACATAACCAACAATCGGCTTGCCCTCCGGGCTCCACTGCTTCCTGAGCTCTTCACTACGCTTTGTCGGGGTAAAGCGAACCGCATCAACACCGCGGCCCCAGCGGTAGACGTCACGAATTTTGTGATCCTGCAGGTCCTCAATAGTCGGCGACGACGGCGCCAGCGTTCGGGCGCAGGAGTTGTGAATCACGCGCGTCCACAACCACGCGGCCGTGGAGAGCCCCGCCAACTTGTAGTTCTTGGCAAAACCCGCAACGTCCGTCTGATAGATGGCCACAGCCGGGATGCCCAGTGCCTTGGCAGTCAGCGCGCCCGCACCACCGAGCACAAATGGCGAAGCCAAGTGGACAACATCCGGCTTAAACTGCGTCAGCGCCGACGCTACCCGACGGTTCGGCACACCAATCGGCAACGAATCAATCAACGGCACCATCACAGTGGGCACACGCTCAATGCGGTAGTCGCAGTAGAACTCTGCCTCTTCCTGCCAGTCCCGAGCACCCGGCGCAATCACCAGCGCCTCGTGTCCTTCACGGCGTAAGTGTTCCAACACCCGCAGCACGGAGTTTGTCACTCCATTGATGTTGGGCAAGAAGCTTTCAGCAATGATGGCAACGCGCATGGTGCTAGTTTTCCATCTCGTCGGAAAGCGAAAGTGACCCTCTGTTTACCTTTTGGGGATCTCTTTGTAAACGACGGGTTGCGCGCAACGACAACCACCACAACGGCGCGACGACGATAAACGCAACCGAAGCGATGCTGGTCGCCGGGAGAAGCGACAACGTCCATGTGCGTCCGGCGACGCGGACGACATTGGGATCAGTGCGGTCGTATTCGACGCGGACGCGCTGCCCCTCTTCCAGACCAACGGGATAGAGCAAACCGGTTGGTGGCGACTGAAAATCACCATTCTCGTCGACGAAATCAACCGTGGTGCGAAGGAGCTCGACCGAGCGCACATTGGCTACGGACTGCCCCATGTTCGACTCGATATTGCGGTCATTAATGAAGCAGCCAACCACCATGGCCAGACACGACAACAGCAGGCAGATGATTACAAAAAGCAGTACCTGACGAAGGAGGCGCGGCCAATTGGCCAGGGCAGTTTTCCACTGCATGGCGGTCGCGACCTCCTATTTTTCTGTCCCTGATTGTTTCCAGCTCTGATTGGATGCTGCCGGCCGGCTAGTGCTTGTCCAGCACCCCAATCTCCGCATTGTATGCCAGCTTGTGGTGCAACTGCCGACGCGTCGCACGTGTGGTCGCCACCTCGATGACGCGGATGCCGTCGACATCGGTATCCGGGTGCAGCTGCGCGAGCAGATCTGGGAGGCGGTCGACACGCACGTGCTCGACTCCGTAAGCCTGGCAGATGCCCTCAAAGTCCACGTCCTGCGGCGTGCCGAAGATGCGCTCAAAGCTTCCCCGCAGAGCCGGGCTGCCCGCCTCCAGCGTCTCGAAAATACCGCCACCTGCATCATTGGCCACCACGATGGTGAGGTTTTCCGGCCTCGGCTCCAGCGGACCAATCGCCAACGCTGCGGAGTCGTGCTGGAACGTCAGGTCACCCATAAGTGCAATCGTCCGCGGCGGGCGGATCTCGTCGGCATGCTCGCGGTCGGACGCCAGCGCAATACCGATTGCCGTCGCCACCGTGCCGTCGATGCCCGCGGCACCTCGTCCCGCATACGTGTTCACACCCGGGAAAGGCAGGCCCGTGTACGACGCATCGCGCACCGGGTTCGACGCGCCCAGCACCACATTGTCACCCGTGCGCAGGCTGTCCGTCAGAGCCGCCGCCACATGAAATCCGGTCAGCGGTTCCTCCGCTTCAATCGACTCGGTAAGCGTCTCTCGCACGGACTTCACCGCCAACTCGCTGGCGGCCTCACAGATTTTCGTCCACTGCGGGTCCTGCTCCCCCACAGTCTGCACATGCCTAACGACGGCCCTTGCGTTCGCCGTCACATCCGGGAACTCCACCCCAAAACCGTGGTTTTCCGCTTCGGAGACAACGGTCAGCTCGATATCCGGATTGGCCAGCAGCTTAGAGATACCTCGGTGCAGCGTCGGCCTGCCGACCAACACAATCTGCTCCGGCGGAATCTGCGCGAAAGTGCCCGCCGCGAGCGGGTGCACCGGGTGCGCCGGCGCATACGCATTCGGCTCAGCGATGGTTGGCAGATCCTCCAGTTCTGGCAGGTGCGAGGCATTCGAACCCGCAATCACGAGTGTGCGGCGGCTGATGTCAATTGTGGCTGTGCTAGCCGCGTTGGCCGGGCCGGTTGCGGTGGCGGCCACGCCGACGTTGTTGCTGTTGGTAGGCGCAATCGTGGTCCAGGGGCCGCCATCGGCGCGGCCCTCGGGGATGTCGGCGACGGAGTCGTCGTCAGGCACGAGCGGTTCGACAAAACGGACGTTAAGGTGGCCGGCGCCGGATGCCATGGCGGCGACAACGCGATCAATGCGAGCGCGGATCTGCGCGGCGGTGGCCTTCGTGACCGGGGCGGTGCCGTCCAGATCGAACTCGACGACGGAGGCATCAGCGAACAGGCGGTCCTGGACGATGGTCTGGTTCGCGCCAGTGCCGCGATAATGCGCGGGGCGGTCGGCGGTCAGTGCCAGCAGCGGAATGCCCGACGCGGTGGCTTCCACCATGGCGGGCACGAGGTTCGCCACTGCTGTACCGGACGTTGTAATTACCGGGGTCACCTTGCGGGTGCGCGAGGCCAGGCCGAGGGCGAGGAAGGCGGCGGAGCGTTCATCGATACGTACGTGGAGGCGAACCTTCGCCGCGTCGGCGGCCTGGACCAGAGCGCGGGCGAGCGGGGCGGACCGGGAACCCGGGCACACCACGGCATCGACCATGCCGAGACGCAGCAGCTCATCGACGATGAGGCCCGCTACCACTGCGGATGGGGCTTGTGTGGACTGGACGGCGTGAGTGGTTTCGACCGCGCCGGTGTCCGGGTCTTGAGAGGTGTCCTGGTTATTGTTCACACTCAATAGGCTACTTGCCGGGAGTTACTGACTAGGTTTATGTCAGTTTGGAAGCCGTTTTTCGGGCTCAAAGTGTCATAAACCTAGTCACTTTCTTGGCGTTATAGATGGGCGTACGCCGCGCGGAGGCGGTCGAACCACCAATCGCGGCGGGGGCCCGGCGCGGCGAGCTCGGCCAGGCGGGAAGGGTCGGGAGCGGGGTTGGTGACGGGCAGTCGGCCATCGATAAGTGGCCGGGGCTCGATGACGTCCTCGATAAACAGCGAGGACGTGGCCAAACCCGCCGCGTTCGGCTCCGGCTGCAGCTCTGTGGCAGGCAGGGCCGCCGCCGTGAACAAACCGGCGGCCATGCCAACACCGGTGTCCAAAGCGCTGGCGGCGGTCACCTTCATCTCCAGTTCCTCGGCCAACCGAAGCAAGCGGCGTGGTCCACCAAGGGGCGCGACCTTCATTACGCCCACGTCAGCAGCCTGCTCGCGCGCAACCAAATACGGGTCCTCGGCCTTGCGAATCGACTCATCGGCAGCAACCGGGCAAAACTCCCCCACTGCGTCGCGGACCTCGCGCAGCTCGGCGACAGTCGCAACGGGCTGCTCCATGTACTCCAGCGGCCCCAACTCATGAGCGGCGCGGATGGCCTGCTCCACCGACCAGCCACGATTCGCATCCACCCGCACCACAGGTTCATAGCCATAGGCTTCCGCCACCGCGGTGCGGACGGCGGCTACGCGCTCGATGTCGTCGTTAAGCGATTGGCCGCTCTCTGCGACCTTGACCTTAAACGTGCGGCACCCGGGGTAGCGCGCCACGACCTCCGGCACCTGGTCGGGTGTGACGGCGGGGATGGTGGCGTTGACCTCGACAAACTCGCGCTTCGGGATGGGCAGGCCGACGTATGCGCATTCGATGGCCGAGCGCAGCCACGCGGCGGCCTCGGACGCCTCGTATTCCAGGAAGGGAGCGAACTCGCCCCAGGTGACGGGGCCGTCGATGAGGAGTGCCTCGCGAGTGGTGACGCCACGGAATTTCACTGCCATGGGCAGAGCCACGACGTGGGCGCGGTCGAGGATGTCGTCGATTGGCGGAAGCTGGATGTTGGGCGCAGCGGACACACACATACCCCTCATGCTAGAGACCTTTATGCTGGAAGCCATGACTGATACCGCGAAGTACTCGACCGATAACCCCTTCCGCCCCGAGCAGTGGAAGACGGTTGATGGTTTTGAGGATTTGACCGACATCACCTACCACCGCCACGTCGGCGAGGGCCGCGAAAACGGCATTGTGCGTATTGCGTTTGATCGCCCGGAGGTTCGTAACGCATTCCGCCCGCATACCGTCGATGAGCTCTACCGCGCGCTCGACCACGCGCGTCGCACCCCGGATGTCGGCGTTGTGCTGCTGACCGGTAACGGCCCGAGCACCAAGGACGGTGGCTGGGCATTCTGTTCGGGTGGTGACCAGCGCATTCGCGGTCGTTCCGGCTACCAGTACGCCACATCCCACGAGCATGACGACGCTACCGCGGACGCATCCACCATCGATACCGCGCGTGCCAAGGTCGAGGGTGGCCGCCTGCACATCCTGGAGGTGCAGCGCCTGATTCGCACTATGCCGAAGGTTGTCATTGCCGTGGTCAATGGTTGGGCCGCAGGTGGCGGACACTCCCTGCACGTGGTGTGTGACCTGACACTGGCATCCCGCCAGGAGGCCCGCTTTAAGCAGACCGACGCTGACGTGGGATCTTTCGATGCCGGCTATGGCTCGGCCTACCTGGCGAAGCAGGTTGGTCAGAAGTTTGCCCGCGAGATTTTCTTCCTCGGCCGTTCCTACGACGCTGAGACCATGCACCGCATGGGCGCTGTCAACGAGGTCGCCGACCACGCTGAGCTGGAAGATGTCGCGGTGGAGTGGGGCCGCATGATCAACGGTAAGTCCCCAACGGCGCAGCGCATGCTGAAGTTCGCTTTCAACCTGACCGATGACGGACTGATGGGCCAGCAGGTCTTCGCGGGCGAGGCTACTCGCCTGGCGTACATGACCGACGAGGCCGTCGAGGGCAAGGAAGCGTTCCTGGAAAAGCGTGACCCGAACTGGGACGAGTTCCCGTTCTACTACTAGGGGCAGTTAGGGGGGGCGCCGGCTGGGGCGCTCGTCGGGCCCTGCACTTTAGCGCTCATTCGTGGCTGTAGAACAGCCGAGAGCGTGCGCTACAGTCACGGGTCTGCGCTAGAGTGCCTCCGACGCTTCGACCGCCAGCCCGCCATTGCGAGTCGGGAGCACCGCACCTTCTACCTGATAAACCTCTCGCAGCATAGCTTCATTAATGACCTCTGCCGGAGGCCCTGCACTGCTGACCCGACCATCGGCTAGAACAACCACATGTTCGCAAAAGCGCGCCGCTTGCCCCAGGTCATGAAGTGTCATCACTACCGCGCAGGGCAATTCCCGCGCACACTTGCGTACCTGCCCGAGAAGCATCAATTGGTTACGCAGGTCGAGTGCGCTGGTGGGCTCGTCGAGAAGCAATACCCGAGGTCGTCGCACAACCGCCTGCGCAAAACTCACCAACTGCCGCTGTCCCCCAGACAACTCAGACATCAGCCGCGATGACAACGCAACCAACCCAAGTCGTTCAATGGTGGCCTGCACTTCTGCCCGCACTGTGGATCCGACACGCAGTGCGGAAAACCCAGAAAACGACTGTTGCCGGGCAAGCAGGACGCTTTCGTACACGGTCAATGAGCTCAGCGGCGGAGGGTCCTGTGGCAAATATAGAGATCTTTCAGCACGTACCTGCCCCGAGCAGTTTTCAAGGCCCGCCAAACACCTCAGCAGTGTCGATTTGCCAGCTCCGTTGGGACCGACCAACGCAGTCACGCTTCCCATCGGAAGAGGCCCAACGTCGACATTGTGCAGGACATGATGGCCGTCGTAAGCAAAAGACACTCCTCGCGCGCTAAGAGCGGACGATTCTGGAGGGGTTTCGCCGAGGGGTTTACCGTCAGGTTTACTGGGGCTGTCGTGATGACCATGTACAGCGTCGTTCCCGACAAAGCGACTTGCCTTTAGCCAACCCACATTTTCCTCCTCTGGCCAGCGATAATCGCGACAAATACGGGCACTCCTACAATTGCGGTAATAATGCCTACGGGAAGAATTACACCCGGTTGAATCACCTTCGACACTGCCGATGCCGCAACCAGAAGCAGCGCCCCTACCAAAGTCGAAGCAGTAAGAAAATAACGTTGATCTTCGCCTACCAATAAGCGCGCAACGTGTGGGCCGACGAGACCGATAAATCCAATCGTACCGGCCATCGACACAGCGGTTGCCGCCATAAAGGACACCACGATAAGGGTCAGCGCACGCAGTCGATCAACGTCTACGCCAAGGGCTTTTGCGCGGTCATCGCCCATCCGGAATGCAGTCAGCGACCAGGCATTGAGGTAAAAGAAGAGTAGCCCCATCACGAATATCACCGCGAGCAACGCAATCTGCGTCCAGTTCGAGCGGGTGAGACTACCCATCGTCCAGAACACAACCTGTTCCAACTGCGTCTCCGAGGCCAGGTATTGCATCAGGGCCAGTAGAGCGTCGAAAAAGAATACAATCGCGATACCGAGGAGAATCATCCCCTCGACTCCTGGGCCACGAAATCGGGAAAAGAGCAGAATCGCAGCGCAGGCCAGCATCGCGAACACCCACGCAGTCCCGGCCATCCCCAGCACCGCACCGATTCCCTCAGAAGCGAAGCCGGTGACCACAGCCAGGGCAGCACCGAATCCGGCCGCCGCTGACACGCCCAGGGTGTACGGCTCGGCCAGGGGATTTCCCAGAATTGTCTGCATTTGTGAGCCCGCCGCTGCCAGCGTCGCTCCGACGAGCACTGCAGTCACGGTCATCGGAAGCCGAATGTCGAAAACAATCTGGTGGTCAATGGGTCGCGCACCAACCGGATGGGTCAATGTATGCAAAACTTCGCTGGCAGGCATGCTACCGCCACCGAGTAGAAAGTCAGCAAGCGATGTCAAAGCCAACACCACAGTAATCAGAGCGATTATCACCCACTTCTTCCGTGCTGCGCGCTGATACCAGTGAAAAGTTGACTGCACCATTACTCTATCAGGGCTGACTTCCTGCTCCCCGCGAACGGCGTCTCCGCTCCCCTGCGTTGTTGCCAGGTTTCCGTGCGAAACTTGCATGTTCGACATCACTCCAGCCCAGTCCAGAAGGTGCCCGAGGCCTCGATTGGCAGGAACTTATCGTGCAGGTCCTGTACCTCTCGTTCAGTGTCAATGTCGCCGAACAAGTCCGGGTGCATGGCCTTTGCAAACATCTCGACTGCCAGGAAGTTATATGGCGAATCGTAAAAATGATGCCATGCGACGAAAGTACGCTTACTTTTCACCGCGTCGACTTCACGCACAGCGGGTTGCTTACCGACGACATCGTGAAGGGCCTTTTGCGCCTCTTCCTTCGATTCCGAGTAACCCAGCGGTACGTAATTTCCTTCCTTGACCGGAGTCTTACCCTGATCCCAGTCTGCGCCTGTGGCAATGATGACTTCAGGATTCTTCCCGGCCAATGCCTCTGGCGATACCTGCCCTTGCTTCGCATCAATCATTTCGTCGCCAAGGTTTAGTCCACCGGCAAAATTGACAATCTGCGCCAGGTTGGACTTGGCGAAGGTTGAGCAGCAGTCAAAGTAACCGGGTGCTCGCCACAGGAATGTCGGTGTCGGTGCTGGTTTCTTCTCGGCAAGGCGGTCAGCGACCTTGTTGACCTTCTTCTCGTAGTAGTTGATAAAGTCTTCCGCCTGCTTTTCACGCCCCAGCAGTTGTCCCATCATTCGAATACTGGGCTCGGTGTTTTTCACTGGGTCAATGAAGTAGTCGACAGTCACCGTCGGCACGCCTGCCTTTTCTAATCCATCAACGATTCCAGCATCTTTAGCCGCGTCGAAGACACCCGCATTTACTACGAAGACATCGGGTCGGGACTCCAGAGCCTGTTCCAGCGACATAGTGTTGTTGTAAATCTCGCCTGTGGTCGGGATGTCCTTGATCTTGGGGAACTTCTCAACGTAGCGGTCGTAAGTGGCTTTGTCGTTTTCCTTCAGGTCCTCTGGCCAGGCAACGATCTTGTCAGTTGGATTGTCTGGGTTCAGAAGCGCCGTCGTGTAAAGCATCTTCTGCCCGCCCATCAGGATTCGCTCGACATTCTGCGGGACTTTAACTTCGCGTCCTAGCGCATCGACGACGGTACGCTTCTCACTGCTAGCGGATGCGTCTCCATTTCCATCTGAGCAAGCGGCGAGAAGGACGAGCGACATGCATAGGAGTACCGCGAAAAGCACCCTTGCGGGGAAGTCACGCAGTAGCACGCTTGGAGTAAGAGGAGAACTAACCTTCATTTTCTTCTTTCCGGAGCAGGCGGTCAGTCGACCGCATATTCAGCTCCTCGGATCCCCTTCGGTAGAGGGAAAACGTCATCTTTACGTGGATGGTTCAGACTATTTCTGGATGGGTGTTACGAAGCTTCGGCCGTCACACGGAACTAGTGGGTTGCAGGTGACGCTGCAGAGCGCGGTAAAGCAGAGCAGCGGTCGTGGAAAAGCCAAGGATGAGCCCAACCCAAACGCCATATCCTTCCCAACGAAGGCCAAGGCCAAGAATCAGGAGAGCTGGAACCCCCACCGCCCAGTAGCCCCAAAGGGTCGCACTGAGACCCGACTTCGTGTCGCGCAGCCCACGAAGGAGCCCCACCAGCACGTTCTGGGAGCCTTTAGCGAACTGCTGAAGCACGGCAAGGCACAACAAGATTGTCGCTATATGGCGTACATCGGGATTGGCACTAACGTTGGAATCAGTAAGGAACAGTCCAACGACGTACTTGCCCAGTAGCAACCAGAGCAAACCGACGACGGCAAGATAAATACCCACTGCGTGCAAAACCCGACGTGATACCTGTTTGACTGCCTCGGCACCATCCGCTAATGCACGGCTGACCAGTATAGATCCTCCGTGCGAGAAGCCGATACATACTTGGTAGACGATATAAGCGAGTTGGTTAACAACGGTGTGCGCTGCCAGCATGACTGGGCTAAC
The DNA here is from genome assembly GCF_001838335.1 of Corynebacterium sp. HMSC075F02. Lineage (NCBI taxonomy): Bacteria > Bacillati > Actinomycetota > Actinomycetes > Mycobacteriales > Corynebacteriaceae > Corynebacterium > Corynebacterium sp. HMSC075F02. The sequence goes on from NZ_KV836310.1 coordinate 13,339, forward strand.
CAGGCCCATCGCTAGACCTGCGATAGTAGTAATCGCAGCTTCAGAGCCGTAGGTAAGCGAAACTGGAATCCCAAGCCGAATAATGCGCCTCATGCATGCTGCGTCGCCGGGCCTCGGAATGACCGCGAAGAATTTCCGTAGCTGACGGTCTCTTTGCAGCAAGCCAGCAAAGGACAGCAGGGTAAAAACCTGGACGCAGGTGGTCGACAGACCGATGCCCACCAGTCCCCATGCAGTTCCCCATTCATTGACACTTGTTAGCCGGAGGAATCCAGCGTTGAGAGCAGCGTTGACAACGATGGAGATGAGCGTAACCACCAGCAGAGAGCCCGGCCGACGCATGCCGACTGCAAACTGCCGCAGGACATTGAGCCAAATCATCGGGATAAGGCCTGGTGCAAGCGCGACCGTCATCGAGAACGCTAGCTCGGCAACAGTGTCGTCGATGGGCAAGATGAGTGCAAGCGCACCAAATGAAATCACGATGAGGCCACCAATGATTGCAGTTGCGGTACCGACGGCCATGCAACTGCGTACCGCTTGGCGGATTCGCTCAGCCGCAACTTCCTCGCCTGTCTTTTCCCACTCCGACGCGGCCTCGGCTACTAGGTTGCCTCCGGCGGTGACCATACCGACACACATGGTGCGAATCTGGTTGTAGAACTGCATTGCGAGTCCGCCGCCGGCAATTGCCACTACACCGAGGGTCTGCAGCATCAGCACATCGGTCGTGGTTAGCGCAACCCCCGCTAGCTGAACGCCCGCGATGGGTAGCGCAAGCGAATAGACATCACGGTAGGACACGGTTTGCTGGCCAATTGCACGAGCTGGTTTTATCACCCGGCCACCTCGAAGGAACTAGCAATGGCACGAGAATCACCATAGGCTCTGAGCATTCGCGAAACTTGACGCTCCATAACTTCTGAATACAAATGATTTTTCTGAAGCCAATCAGTATCAAAAATTGTGTCGAGATATTTCTCACCAGCATCACAAACAATGACGACCATTGTTGTTCCTGCCTGAAACTCGTGTAGATGACGCAAACCTTCGTAGATTGCAGCACCTGCTGTGCCTCCAACCATGAGCCCATGTTCCCTAGCCAACACTCGGGCCACAGCGAATGCCTTGACATCGCTAACTTTGACTCCATGGTCGATGAGGTTGTAGCGGACGTTATTGCCGATTTTGAAACCCGACGGAGCACCGGCACCTGATTGCTTATATGCCCCTGGCACCCCACCAAAAATGATGGAGCCTTCGGGTTCAACAGCCAACGACTCGGCGGTATGCCCAAGCTTCCTCAGATGTTCCGTTGTACCGCACAACGTCCCGCCCGTTCCGATTGCCGCAACGAGAACGTCAACCTTTTCTGGGATTTGCTCATCGAGTTCGTATGCAAGCTGCCAGTAACCAGCTGGGTTGTTGGGATTATTGTGCTGATCTGGCCACCATGCATCCGAGGTCTCGGCGACAATTTCTGCGGTCTTCGCACGTCTAAGGCTCGTAGACGGAACACAGGATTCTTTATCCCCGACGAAGACCAACTCTGCTCCAAGTGCTTGCATGGAACGCAGCTTGTCCTTAGCAGCGTGATGATCCACAATCGCCGTAAACTTGTATCCCCGCTGAGAGGCCACAAATGCCAGACCTAAACCAGTGTTTCCACTAGTGGGTTCAATGATTCTTCCGCCCGGCTTGAGCTCGCCGGAGATCTCCGCAGCAACAATCATCTCCAGCGCCATTCGCACCTTTACGCTTCCCGTCGGATTTAGGCAATCCATCTTCAGTAATAACCGGCTTCCGGATCCGGTATTACACAGTTCAAGAATTGGCGTGTTTCCAATTAAACTACAACTCTCAAGCGAACATGTTGCGCAAGGTTTTCTTAATTTTTTTTCAGAATATGGAAAATCAATCATGACAGACCCCAATTAGACATTTAAACCAATTCCCGATATAAAGGCCTATCTATTTTCGGCAAGCTTCCCCGACCTTCCCAAACAAACCGCATGGGCAGGCGAATTTGATGAAATTCGCTTTCATTTTTGTCCATCTGATAACCAGCCGTATTGTGATAAATAACCAAATCCCCAACTCTCGGAATTCGATTCATTTGGACCTTTCGCCAAGTGAGCATGTCATATTCCATACAGCTACTTCCGCCAACACAGACACCAACCGAGCGCGATAGACAATTACTGCCACCGCTAGGCCTGCCCATGTAATTGGCGCCATCATCTGAGCCGGGATTCTCCCATAACGTCATGTCAGGCATGTATTCACTGCCTTTCCATTGCTCAGAAAGGCTCATACTTAAACCCGCAACAGTAATAATTATGTAGTCGTCTCTCCATTTCACACCCTGAATTGGAAAAACGCTCAATCCACAACCATCTAACGCCGCTCGGCCTGGTTCAATGGCCAACTGAAATCGCCCATTTTTTAGCCGTTCCGCAAGCGAAGTGCTAGTTTTATCAATCCTCTCAACTGAAGGCGAATTAGCTACTCCTGAAAGAATTTCATCTAACATTTCAGGGCCATCATTGCCCTGCCCACCATACGGATAAAGCCCTTCTGGAATTCGACCAGAATGAAAATAGTCTCGCTTATCCGGTGAATCAATAACCTTTTCCCGAAACATTTCCCACTGGGATGGCTCACAATACTGAACCGAAAATCCTCCACCTATGTCCAGCATCTCTGCCGTCCATCCTTTAATTCGAAGAATTTCCATAAAATCCAAAGCTTTATGTGCTTGGCGGTTACGCTGAGCGGGACTGTATCCGTTCAAATGGAAGGTCACGCCCCTACAGTCAATCCCATTACTAGATTGTTCTCGCAGGGCCTCAAGCTCTCGAAGCCACTGTGCCATGGAGGTGCCGAAGCGAGTCTCAGGCTGTTCTTCAGGCAGTAACCTAATCAACACCGGAGCATCAACGACTCCAAGATCCTTAGCCAGCGAATTAATTCGGAATAGTTCGCTCGGAGAATCTACTGCAATTAGAACTCTCTGCCTGAGAGCAAGAGTCAAAAGCGATTGCGATTTTTCCGCACCCGTAACAACTAAGTCGGCAGCACACACACCAGCGCCTAAAGCGCCGGTGAGCTCCTCCCCGCTCGCAACATCTACGCGATGCCCCTCTTCGGCGACTGCGGGGATCCAGCACGCAGACTTATTTGCTTTGTGAGCGAAGTAGATATGCGAGTCGACTCCGTGACGCTCGCAAACAGCAGCAAAAGCATTCAAATTCTGGCGAAAAACCTGAGTATTTAGAACATGAAAAGGCCCTGCCGCTAGTGTGGCTAAACGAGTTAGTTCCGAGACGCCGTCACTTGGAATTGACAGTAAATCTTTCGCCCAGTCACGTTGTTTCGGGACCAGGGTCGAGGTCTTGGGCACAGAGGGTGTAGAAGCAAAAGTTTTATCGTTCACTTTTCATTTCCCGTAGTGCCGACAGCGAGCGTTACGACCATAGCGACACCTCCGTACCTCGCCCAGCAGAAAATGCACGAACCGCAAGTTCCTGAGCAACTGGAATATCCGTAATAATCATTCCCGTCGAGAATGCAAAAACTCGGTCAGTTTCATTCGTGCGCCCTGGGGCCTTTCGCGCGAGAATATCGGGTAGTGTTGCATCCAATTCCACTTCTTTGCCCTGGAGCAATCGCTGCCCAACTAGCTCGAACTGTCCGGCACTAGTAGCAATTACCCTGTCTGCAGCAGCAACAGCACCATCCGCAATTCCCTTGGAAGCAACAGAAATTAGCAGCCCACCTTCGGGAATCCATTCAGTTTGAATCGATGGGTGCCAGGCACGACCGGAAGCAACTACGGTGATATCGCTGCTTTGAACTGCCTTCATAACAGAAGCATCATCGCGTTCAACTAGTTCGATATTCCGCTCGGGAAACCAGTGATTAAGCGACTTCCGGCTTTTTTCTAATCCTCCCGGATGAGTTCCATGCAGCTGTAGTTTTTCGAGGCTCGGCACTGCTGTGACCAAGTAGGAAAGTGTGTTAACTGACTGAATCCCAGTGCCAAAAACAGTCACAGTCTTCGCATCAGCGCGTGCACATTCTCGCGCAATCAATGCTGTCGTAGCGGGAGTTCGCGAGGCTCCAACTTTTTGGCAGTCCATTAGCGCGTATGGCATGCCGCTTTCATCGTCGTAGAGACTAATGGTGGTGTAGTACTTATCTGGGTTGTCGCTTCCGTGGCGATAAGAGGTCTTGTATCCAACGAGATCACGGTTGGCATCAAAACCGAGCATCGAAAAAGCAATCGAGTCCCGGCTCTCAACCGGTAAGTCAATCATCATTTTTGTCGGGCACTGCGAGGAACCTTCCGCGAATGCCAAGTATCCATCTTCTACTGCACGGATAACCAGCGAAGGTTCGAGTTCGATATCTTCCAAGTCCGATCGGGTCAAAAGTCGAAGCTTTGGAGTTTTTGAATCAATCAATAGAAGTCCTTCAAGCAAGTAACGATTGATAGCCAACCATTCAACCAACAAAAGGAGAGCCTACACTACCTGTCATAGGTATGGCTACCCTAATTCCTAAATTCTATCGGCGATCACAGGCAGTGAAGGTTCAATGACTCCAAGCTGGGCGCTAAGCAATATCGCTACTCTAAGGCGACGACGCCGTCGCACACGGCGGCGAGAAGCCTGTGTTCATGGCTAATCATGAGAACACCGCCGCCAGATACGGCGAAATCCCGGATGACCTCGACGATTGCCGCGGAGTTGGCGGCGTCGAGCATGGCGGTCATCTCGTCGCAGATGAGGTAGCGTGGACCGGCGGCCAGGGTGCGAGCGACTGCGGCACGCTGGAGCTGCCCGTCTGAGACCTGGCTAGGGAAGCGATCGAGAAGGTCCGGAGTCAGCCCAACGTTTCGGATGAGCTCGTCGATGTCCACACTTTTCCCGGTTCGCTGACCATCCCGTCGCCCTTGCCGCCCCTGTCGTGCGGCTGAGCGAATGGTGCGCCCCAAAGTCATCCGCGGGTCGCAGGACCTTCGGGGAGACTGAAACACCATCCCAATCTGGCCACGAACCCGCTGCCCGGCGCGGCTGCGCACAGCGCCGACCGGCACCCCGTCGCAGAAGCACTGCCCTAAATCGGGCACTTCCAGGCCTGCGAGGATACGGCCGAGCGTGGACTTGCCAGCCCCCGAAGGCCCACGAAGCCCGACGATCTGCCCTGGATCAACCCTGATGGAAACGTCCGATAAAACGACTCTCGCAGAGCCGTCCTTGGCGCCGAATGACTTCGACACGTTCTCGGCGACCAGCGCTTTGCCACTCGCCTGCGCGTCACAGCTCACCGAAGCCTGCTCACTCACCAACGCCTTACTCACCACAGCCTCCTCGTTCATTTCCCCGCCTCCTCGAGCCTGCGCGCGTAGCAATAGTCCTCGTCCAGGTTCGTCAAGCTCGGCACCACGCCGGGCATCGGCCGCATGCCGTTTTCGGGCAGCGCTGCGAGCAAGTCGCGCATGTATTCGCTGGCTGGGGCCTCAATCACCTGTTTTGCCGGTCCCGTCTCCTCAAGGCGCGATGCGTACATCACTGCAACTCGGTCGGCGATGCCGCTATCGCGCAGCTCGGAAATGTCGTGCGTAATTAGCATGACTCCCACACCACTGTCGGCGATTTGGCGAAGCATGCGCAGCAGGGCCATGGTCAGGTCGGGGTCGAGGGAGGCCGTCGGCTCGTCAGCAATCACCAGAGCAGGGTCGCCAGCCAGGGCGAATGCCACTGCTGCGCGCTGCGCCATACCCCCGGAAAGTTCGTGGGGATACAGCGCCGCGACCTCCGCATCCAGGCTGACTCGCCGCAGCATCTCCTCCACCGTGTGGTTGCGTCCCAGAACGGAAATTGTTTCTTTTAGCTGTGCCCCGACCGTGCGCACCGGTGTCAAAAACGTCGCCGCCGACTGCGGTACTAGCGCGATTTGCCGCCCCGCCAGCTCCTCGTCAGTGCGAGCAAGGCCCGCGCCGGTACGTCGCCGCGCCAGAATTTCGATGGGCTCGGCGTTCCTCTCCGCTTCTGCACCACTGTCAGCTGCCCCTTCGCGCGGATAGAAACGCACCTGCCCCTCTACTCTCGCGTGCGGCGGCAGCATGCCAACCACCGCCGAGGCAATAATCGACTTTCCGCAGCCCGACTCACCCACAACCGCGACGACCTCTCCCCTACCCACAGTCAGGGACACGCCCGTCGCGGCATGCACCACGTCACCACCGCGCAGGGGAATCCGCACTGTCAGTCTCTCAATGTCCAGCAGCTTCTCTCGCTTGCCGACGCCCTCCCGAGCACTCACACCAGCACCTCCTGTCCGGTCACCCGCTCCTTCAAATGCGTGCCGACGGCCGCAATACACAACGTTGTGGCGACGAGGAAAAACGAGGGAAACACCAAAATCCACCAATGGCCGAGAAGCAGGGCGCCCTCGGCGTCGGCAAGCAGAGTCCCGAGAGACGGCTTGTGCGGCGGCAGGCCCACCCCAAGGAAAGACAGCGTCGACTCGTGCCAGATTGCGTGCGGGATCAGCAAGATAAGGCCGACCAAGGACTGCCCCAGTGCCGCCGGAACAACGTGCCGAGCTAGCACGCGTGCGCGGCTCATTCCGGACAGGAGCGCGGCCTCGACGAACTCGGCGCCCCGCAGATGCAGCACGGACGCACGGACCGTTCGGGTGATGGTCACCCAGTGCGTCAGTACCAGGGAGATGATGATTGCGGGGACCGAGCCTCGGAAAAGGCTGACGATGAGCAGCCCCAGTAGCAGGTGCGGCAGCGCGTTGGTGACGTCGGCGCTGCGCATAATGACGCGGTCGACGCGCCCGCCGAGCATGCCTGCGGTAACGCCGAGGACGATACCGACGATCGCCGAGCACACTGCCGTGACCAGTGCAATGAAAAGGGAAATGCGCATTCCCGCAGCAACTCGAACGAAAACGTCGTGCCCCTTCGAATCGGTACCGAAGAAGTGCTCAGGCCCCGGGGCGACACCGGAATTGGCGAAGTCGGTGAGCACCAGGTCGGAGTCGTGAAACAGCGGAGTTAAAAAGGCGTAGGCAGCGATGAGGACCAGGCACGCCACGGCCACGACCGGGGCGACCGGCCTCTTTGTCGTTTTAAGCATCTGCATCCACCCGTGGGTCGAGGACGACGAAGGCGACGTCGGCAAGCAGATTTCCGAGCAGGACGATAGCCGTCGTCGCGATAGTGAGAATGCTCAGCAGCGGAAAGTCCAAGCTCTGAGCCGATTTGACCAGCGCGGTTCCGAGCCCAGGCCACGCGAAGACCGCCTCCACCAGTGTCGATCCGACGACCAGCTCAGACAGTCGCGCGCCGATGAGCGCGAGGAAAGGCGGCACTGCGGTCGGCAGGATATGGGAGAAAATGATCGTTCGGCGCGGAATGCCGCGGACCTGCGCTCCGGTGACCGCGCCGGAGTCCATGACCTCGACGATGGACTCACGCAACGACAGCACCAGCCACGGCACCTGCGTAATCGCAAGAACGACAGCTGGCAGCGTAAGGTGCGCCACTGTAGAGGAGAAAGTCACGGGCTCGCCCGGGTAGGTCAGGCCTCCGGTGGGAAATAGCTTCCAGGCCAACGCAAAAAGGCCGAGGCCGCCGAGTGCAACGACGAAGGGCGGGGTCGCCTGAATCACCGTCGAGATCGACAGGACTAGCCGGTCTAGCACTCCCCCGCGCCGCACCGCAGCCCACAGTGCCAGAACGAATGACAGCGCGATAGCTCCGGCAAGTCCGCAGGCGCCGAGCAGCATCGTCCACGGCAGACGCTCGGCGAGCACCTGCGTCACCGGCTGTGAGTAGGACCTCGAAATGCCAAGGTCGCCCACCGCCAGGCCCTGCAGCCACACCAACCACGACTCCCACCAGGGCCTATCCAGCCCCAACTGGTGAGAAATCGAGACTCTCTGCGCTTCGGTCAGGTTGCCCGCCTGACCTTTGAGATACGCATCCAAAGGGTCGAAGGGGCTCACCGCCGCCAGCGCGAACACTGCTGCCGTCACCGCCACAACGATGGGAACGGCTACCAGCACTCGCCTCACGACGATTCCTGCGACCTGCCGTTTCCGGCTCTTGAAACGGGGTTGATGCTCAGAGGGGTGTAGACGCGGGTGTGAGTGCGGGCGCGAGCGAGGGTGAGGACGTGGGTGTGGCTCGGCTTTTGTCATTTACTTGTGCCATGCCCCCAGGTTGAACCACGGGCCGAAGTTCAGGCCGTGGGCATGGGGCTCAAGGATGGCATCCGGGTGCGTGTAGCCACGGTCGCGCTCGACATAGACATGGTCAACGTAGACCAGCTGCAGCATGGCGGGCTTTTCGGCGTAGAGCTTCTGAATCTTACGGTAGAGCTCGTCTCGCTTGGCCTGGTCCGCTTCGACGCGCGCCTGGTCGAGCAGCTTGTCGATCTCCGGGTTGACGTAGTCGGAGCCGTTATCCCACTTGGCACCGGCACCCGGCTCAGCGTACTTGGAGTGCAAGATTGAGTAGATCTGGCCGTCGACGGAGTACGGGGTACCGCCTCCTCCCAGCATGACCGGGGTCTTGGCGTAGTCCTCGCGGGTGACAGACTTGGAATCACGGGCGACCGGATTGACCTCAATGCCGACCTTCTTCAGGTCGGAGGCTGCGGCCAACGTCAGGTCTGTGCGGGCGTGATCGCGGTTCGGGAAGTAGATGACATCGAACGCGGCGCGCTGGCCGTCCTTGACGCGGATGCCGTCCGAGCCCTTCTTCCACCCGGCGTCGTCGAGAAGCTTCTCGGCCTTCGCGGTGTCGTGCTTGATCTCGGCGGTCGGGTCGTAGGCGTCGCCGTAGAAGTCCGCGAGGAAGGTGGAGTTCGGCTTCGCGTGGCCCTTCATCACGTCTTTCGCCATGGCCTCACGGTTGACAGCCAGGTTGACCGCATTGCGGATTGCCTGGTCACCGGTGACCGGGTTGCCCGCTGGAAGGGTGATTCCGCGCCAGTCCGCCGAATGCGCCGACTCGACCTTGAATCCCTCCTGGCCTTCAAATTCCTGCGCCAACGCCGGCTCCATAATGGTTCCGTCGCCCTCGCCGCCGCGCAGCTGCTGAGCACGGGAGTTTTCGTCCTGATTGACTCGGTAAATGACTTTCTTCAGCTCAGGGGCCCCGCCGTGATAATCCTCGCGGGCCGTGAAGATGGCCTCGTCGGCACGCAAAGATTCGAGCTTGAACGGGCCAGTTCCCACGGGCTTGGTATTGAGATCTGAGTCCTCGGCGGGCTTCAAATCATCGAAGTTGAAGGCCTCCGACGGGGCGATGCCGTTGAGGAGCTGGTGATCGAATTCCGCGTACGGGATATTCAGCTCGAAGACGACCTTGTCTCCGTCGGCGTGCACCTCATCGAGCATTTCCCAGTTCGGAGCCTCAGAGGAGGCCGAGCGCTCGTCGAGGATGGCCTTGTAGGTCGCCACGACGTCCTCCGGCCCGAAGGTGGTCCCGTCGGAGAAGGTGATTCCGTCCTTGATTGGAACGGTCCACGTTTTGTTGCCATTGCTCGGCTCGGCGGGGCCGGAGGCTAGCAGAGGCTCAAAGTCGACGGGCTTCGTGGAGGTGTCACCCGACACCGGCTTGAGCCGGAAAAGGCCCTCGTAGACCGGGGAATCGCCGGACCTGCTGTAACCAGCAACCGGGTTGTATCCGCCGGTTTCGTTGTTATCCAGCAGGACCAGGGTCTGCTCGGCGCTGGCGCCGGAGTCCCCGGCGGCACCGGAGGCGGACTTATCATCGGGGTTCGAACAGGCGGTCAACCCGAGGCCACAAATCGCAAGTGCAGAGACCGAGACAGCCAGGGTTCGCCCCGTGCGGGTAGAAAACATTTACTCCCCTTTATTGAAGGATAGGCACAACTAAGTAGTAACCGTTTTCATTATCTACTCATTGGAAACTTTATTTCAATGGTTCAAAATCTTTTCTTCTTGTTGCGCAAATGTTTAGAACCCAGGTAAAAGGCAGAAAAATCCCGAAGACCTGGTACGACGATGGCGGCAACACATAAGTGCTGCCGCCATCGACTCCCCCCCTATATTCGCTTATAAAGCGCTACGCTACCTTCGTAACCTCAAAACGCTGCTCCGGGTGAACGTAGGCCTCCTGCGCGCGCACGAGCTCCAGCTCGCCAGAGCCGGACTCGTGCGTGACCTTCAGCAGCTCAAAGATACTGGCCGCTGTGTTACCCAACGCGACCGAAAGGTCACCGTAAATACCGCGACCGCGCAGCAGGTTGCCTGCAAACAGCGCAGCCGCGACATCGCCGGAACCGTTGCGCTTCAGGGGCAGGTACGGCGTCGCCACCAGCCATGCGCCCGCACCATTGACGGCGAGCATCTCAATCTCGCCCTCCTTGCGCTCCGGACGCAGCACACTGGTCACCAACACGGCCTCCGGGCCCATCTCACGAGCAGCATGGGCTGCCGCAATGGTGGACTCCAGGTCGTTGACCTCGCGGCCCGTCAGGTATCCCAGCTCGAACTGGTTCGGCGTAATCACGTCTGCCACCGGCACAACCTTGTCGCGCAGCAGCGGCGGAATGTCATCCGAGACGTGGCAGCCGCTCTTGGCATTTCCCATCACCGGGTCACACGAGTAAATGGCCTTCGGGTTGCGCTGCTTGGCCATCGCCACGGCCTCGATGATGACATCCGCAATATCGCTACCGCCCTGGTAACCGGAGATAATCGCATCGACGTCGTCAAGCTTGCCCAGCTCATCGATACCCTTGATAACCTCGCGCACATCCGTGGCCGGAATCATCGGGCCGCGCCACTGGCCGTAGCCGGTGTGGTTGGAGAAATCGACGGTGTGGACCGGCCACACTTCAAAACCTGCGCGCTGCAGCGGGAAGACCGCAGCGGAGTTGCCCACGTGGCCATAGCTCACATGCGACTGGATGGACAGAATCGAGGGCACGCGGTTGAACTCCGCGACAGTTTCAGCTGCCTTTTCAGTAGGGGCCTGGTTTTCGCTCATACCATCTATATTGCAACGGATGCACGAAAATCCCATATTCCCTAGTAGGCGCTGGGGCGACGTCGGCTGGCTTTGAGCTCGGAGCGGCGCTGCTTCTGCGCTTTACGACGGGCAATCGAGGCCCGACTCGGTCGAGTCCGCCGGCGCCTCGGAGGCGGTGGCTGCACAGCTTCTCGGATGAGTTCCGCTAAGCACCGCCTGGCTTCCGCGCGGTTGCGTACCTGGGAGCGCTGCGTGGTAACCGACACGGTGAGTGTCGTGCCATCGAGTCGGTGGCTGAGGTTCTGGAGAGCGCGGCGGCGGTAGACGTCGGAAAGCACGCTGAGCTCGGCGATATCGACCGATAGCTGCACCTTGGAATCCGTGGTGTTAACGCCCTGACCGCCCGGCCCTCCGGAGCGCGCGAAGCGTTCGGTGAGCTCCGCCGCGGGGATGACGAGGCCCTTTGGGATGCCGGGACCTGGTGGGATGTTCAGGGGTTTCATGGTGGCCAGTGTAGTCAGGACGCGTTTGTGATCGGGTCCCGTTTCCTCCAATCCGCTGTTAAACAACAAATGCTCACCTAAGCTGGCAAATAACATTTATCCACTTATAAAAACAGCAAGAAAAGGCAGGATTGAGACACCATGGCCACTTCTGATTCCCCGTCCATTTTCATCTCCGGCGGCGCGCAGGGCATTGGCCGCGCGGTGGCCGAGAAGTTCCTGGCTGCAGGCTGGACCGTCGGCGTCTACGACATCAATGAGGATGCCCTGGCGAAGCTCAAGGCTGAGCGCCCGGAGGTAATCGTCGGCAAGCTGGACGTGACGGACTTTAAGCAGTGGGAGGACGCGCTTGCGGACTTCACCTCCCACACCGGCGGCAAGCTGACGGTGCTGGACAATAACGCGGGCATCATCGGCGATGGCGATATCACTGACCAGTCACCGGAGATTATCCGCGCGCAGGTGGACATCAACTGCACCGGCCTGACACTGGGCGCGAAGGCGGCGCACCCGTACCTGAAGCGCACTAAGGGGTCTCACCTGGTCAACATGGGTTCGGCTTCGGGCATTTACGGCCAGCCGCACATCGCGCCGTACTCCGCGTCGAAGTTCTACGTCTCTGGTCTGACGCAGGCTCTGGATCTGGAGTGGCGCAAGGACAAGATCCGCGTCGTCGCAATCATGCCGCTGTGGGCGAAGACCAAGCTGGCGGACGTTTCCGCCGGTTCCACCCGTCGTCTTGGCGTGCGCATTACGCCGAACCAAGTCGCTGATGCTGTGTGGAAGGCAACGCACCCGCAGAACTTCATTGAGCGCCAGCGTCACTTCTACTCGGTGTCGGCGGCAGACTTTATCCTGCGCTACCTGGGCAAGATTGGTCCGCAGTTCCTTTCCCGCCCGGTTAACGCAATCATCGCGGGTTAAGAGGCAAACTAGACCTATGCTCTTCGATCAACTCCCGCGCGACGATGCCCGCATCACGCCGGGAGTTGTTCATTTGCCGGGATGGCTTCCCCTGGACCGGCAGGCGGGCATCATCACGCAACTCCGCGACATCGCCCGCGACGTTGCCGGCACTCCCCTGGCCATGACTCGCCCGCAGCTCAAAAGTGGCCAGATGCAGGTCTTTATGCTGCATCTCGGCCGCATGTGGGCCACCAATCCCTACCGCTACGTCACGCACGCAGGCGGCGTTCGCGTCCCGCCCGTGCCTGACAACCTGCTACAGCTCGCTACCGAAGCACTCGGCGCTGCCGCGCTTTACGACGAATCCCTCAGCCAGTGGCCCACCACTTTTCGGCCCGACATGGCGTTGGTCAACTACTACCCGCCCGGGGCCACCATGGGGATGCACCAGGATCGAAACGAAAACTACCCTGCCCCGATTGTGTCACTCTCTATCGGCGATGAGGCTCTGTTCCGCATTGGCGGGACTGAAAACCGCAACAAACCCTGGGATGACGTGACTCTCGCCAGCGGGGATGTGATTGTGTTTGGTGGTCCGAAGCGGCTTGCGTTTCATGGTGTGCCCAAGACTCGTCCGGGCACGCTGCCGGAAGGGTGCGGGCTTAAAGAGGGCCGCATCAACATCACATTCCGGCAAGTGGAAAACTCACACTAAACCGCGCAAGCCACCGACCGCTAGCCTAGACACATGCAGCGCACCGCTTCCTCCATGCACGCACAGCCTGCCACCGCGCAGACCCCTGCCCCACTCGACTGGCGCAGCCGGGTACGTTTCTTTGTCGGCTCGTTCCCAACTGCCGATCTCGCTATTGCGACTGCTTTCCTGCTGTGCTGCTGGTTGAGCATGACGCCGCTACTTACTTATGGCCCGAGCTTTACTTATGTCACCAATGTGATTCTGTCCGCGATGATTGCCGGGGCCGCAGCGTTTCGTCGTAAAGCAGTGCGTGCATCGTTTGTGGTTACGTACAGTGCCCTAGCGGGTCTCGCCTTGCTGGTGTGGCTATCCCCAGTGAACCTTGGGCTAGACCCCATTATTGTTGCTGCCCCACTATCTCTATGGGCTGTGACCAGGTGGGAACCGAATCGCACCTGGGGCATCGTTGGGCTGTTTTTAGGGTTGATTGGCAGCTTCCTCAACCCGGCAGTTCCTGCCTTCGGCTTTACCCCGGAACGACTATTGGTCTTCGGACTACCGGCGGTGCTTATCACGGCGAGCGCGTACGCAGTGCCACTATGGCTGCGCATCAACGCCGAGGAACATGCCGCGGAGTTGGAGAACGTCGTGGCGCTCAACAAGCTGGAGTTGTCCAGGGAGCTTCACGACGTCGTGGGGCACGGACTCACCTCTATTAAGGTTCAGGCCCAAACCGCTCTGTACCTGGCGGAGATGGATGGCTCACGAGCGGAATCCGCTGCTGAAAAGACCACGCTGGAAGGTATTGCCCAGACCGCAGACCAATCGTTGCGGGATGTGCATGCGCTTGTCGATGCGCTACGTGATGGCGGCGAGATTAGCGCTGACCCGAATGAGATTCCGCGTCTGGTTGCGGCAGTTTGTCCGCCGGGTCGCGATGTTTCGGTGACTCTGCCGGAGTCTTATGGAGACCTGGCGGATTGGCCACTCGCGAAGCGTTTGACTTTGGTGCGGGCAGTGACGGAGTTGGCCGCGAATATGGCCAAGCACTCATCGGGCGCTGGTCAGCTGGCACTGGTAATCGATCCACCTGCCGATGCTGATGACAGCCCGGCGCGGGTTCATTTGGTGACTGCAAACCGGGCTGAGAGCGAAACTTTGGAACCCAGGAAGCGAGCTGGCGCTGGCCTGATTGGTCTGGAAGAACGCGTGGCTCAGCTCGGTGGCGAGATGACTTATGGTGAAAGCGACGGCATGTTCCGCGTCAGTATTCGGCTGTAAGCGGTTCGACCGAAGCAGGGCTGACTGTCAATCCTGTTGAGAAAGACGAGCAATGGATGTAATTCGAGTATTAGTGGCTGAAGATCAGGCTTTGATTCGGCAGTCTTTCGCGCAGCTTATTGATGCCCACCCGCAGATGAAAGTCATTGGTGCCGTGGGCGACGGCGCCGAGGCTGTGCGTCGTGCCTCCGGAGCCGATGTGGTCGTCATGGACATTCGAATGCCCGTGATGGACGGTATCGAGGCCACACGACAGATTGTGCAAGGCGTGCCGTCCGGAGGTGCGGCTCGCGCTTCCACTCCAAAAGTCTTGGTACTGACCACTTTCCGCGAAGAAGACCTGGTGCTCGGCGCTTTAGAAGCTGGGGCCGCAGGCTTTTTGCTCAAAGACTCCAATCCCCGTGAGCTGCTTTCGGCCATCATGCGTATCCACCGTGGTGAAGGAGTCATCGATCCGAAGGTGACGCCGATGGTGTTGCGGCATGTTTCACCGCGCGCACCGCACTCAGGACAGCCAGCGAGAGCGTTCTCGACACATGGCGCTGACTCAGACCCCACTCACACAGGAACCCAATTCACACCCCGCGAACAGGAGATTTTGAACCTCGTCTGCCAAGGGCTTTCCAATGACGAAATTGCTCGCAGGTTGGTTGTCGCCACGACGACAGTGAAAACCCATGTGAAATCCCTGTTGACCAAGACAGGCTCACGCAGTCGCGTGGATCTTGTCATTTGGGCTGCGAAAAACGGGCTGCTGTAGCTTCTCCTCGCTGGTACCGTCATCCTCGCTATCGCCTCCTCCCTAGGGAGGATATTTCCGCCACCTCATCCTCAGGGAGGGCGCGAACCGTGCCAAACACTCCTATTACTTAAGGCATGAACGCACCAACCCCCACCTCAGGCCCTTCCGCAGACGCCGCCGCTCCCCTCCTCCAGCTGCGCGGCATCACTGTCTCCTACGGCAAGAACGAACCTGTCCTGAACGGCCTCGATATGAACGTCCGCGCCGGCGAGGTCTACGGGCTATTGGGACTCAACGGCGCAGGTAAATCCACGTTGATGAGCACGGTGCTTGGGCTAATTCCCTACTCCGGTGAAATCAGCATCGCGGGACACCCGTGGTCCGTTGTCGACCTGGACCGCATCGGCGCCTCCATCAATGGCCCGGCGTTCTACCCACAGCTCTCAGCCACCGACAATCTCAAAGTGCACGCACATCTGACCGGCACGGACAAGAGCCGTATCGCCGAAGTCCTCGACTTGGTCGGGCTTCATGCTGGTAACAAGCGTGGCCGCGCTTTCTCAACGGGCATGAAGGTTCGTCTTTCCCTGGCGATGGCGCTGCTCACCGACCCCGACATTGTGCTTCTCGACGAGCCCACCAACGGCCTCGACCCCGAAGCTATCGTGGGCCTGCGCACCTTGTTGCGAAATCTTGCCGCTAGTGGCAAGGCCGTCGTGGTGTCCTCCCATCAACTCGGAGAGGTCGAGAAGAGCGTTGACCACCTTGGCGTCCTTGCTGGTGGCCGACTGGTCTACGAAGGCCCGCTGGCTGACTTTGCGGCTGCTGGTCAATCCCTCGAGCAAGCTTTCTTCACCGCAGTAGGTGTTGCCCGATGAGCACTCAACCGCACACGCGCACTCTTAACACGCGCACCGTTCCTGCCCGCCGCTACTTCCGCGCCGAGCTACTGCGGGCAAAGTGGTCACTCACCATGTTTCTTCCCATCATCATGGTGGCAATCGCTCTGGTCAGCATGGTCTTTTCTAGAGGCGTTGACGCCACCGCCATGGCGAGCGCCCACATCTACTCGCTTATCCTGCTTCCTCCCCTGGCTGCTATTACGTCCGTCATCGGCCAAAACCGTGAAGAAAAACTCCGCCAAGGCGGCCTAATCTGGCGCAATATCTCGGGCACTCGAGTGCTCCTTGCCCGCGCAGCCACTGTCATTGCCTCCGCGGCCCTCGGTCACGCATTGATGGCTGCACTCCTTGCCCGGAGCGTGAGCACCGCATTGCAATTCACGCTCTTTAGCACGTTGTCATTCTTCGTCTTCTGGACATTCGGCCTTGCCCTATGGCGCCTTGTGCCACGCGCAGCTCTCTTCCTCGCTCCGCTCGCTTCCATCGCTTGGGCCATCGCAGGAACACTGGACGCCATGAGCCCAAACTGGAAAGTTCTCCCGTGGACCTGGGCAATCCGCCCAACGTTACCTATCCACGGAGTGCAGGCTAATTCCATCTCGGCTCCCGCCGACAGCGAGATCTGGAACATCGCCATCCTGCCGCCCGCGTTGCTGCATTTACTCCTCGGGCTAGGTCTATTTGCCATCGCATTGCTTGCGCACGGAAAATCTCTCAGCTTGCCGACGGGCCGGGAACGCAGCACTTCGTCGTTAAGCCATGGCATGAGCGCGACCCTTCCCTGGCGCACCTGGTGGAGTCTCGCAGCGCTGATGCTTGCCGGACTTGCGGTCGTGCGTGTGGTGTGGAACCCGGAGTATGCGCTGGGGCTGCTGAGTTTCGTCTGCGTGCCGACGGCCGCAACCGTGGTGGCCATCATGACATGGACTTCGCAAGCCGATGCCTGGCCAGCACTGATGCATCGGCGTGCGCGACGCAGCATCACGCTCCGACTGTTTGCCTTGGATATGGCGTTTCTCCTGCCGGTGCTGGTGGTTGCGGTGGTTATCAGTGGTGCAGGCGGCGAGACCAATAGCCAGACGGGCATTAACCCCTGGCCGTACCAGGCGGTAATCGCGTCTCTTGTGGCCGCGATGATTGTGGCCGTGACCGGCTTAATTGCGCGTCGAAGTGTGGCGGCCGCAATCTTTGTCTCGGTCGCGCTCGGCGGTTGGGCGGTGATGGTTGGCGGTGATGTCCTCAGCGCCTCACCGTTGTGGTGGACCTCGGAATGGGGATGGACTTGGGTAGTCCGTGATTACCCCGATCGGTGGCCAGTGATGGTTCTCGTGTCCGCCATTGTGATGGCGGCGTTCGTGGCTTGGGCTCGGGCGACATCATTGAAAGCGATCCGATCCCAAGACTGACGGCGGCGCTACGAGCAGCCCACCTACTCCTCGATCGCCTCGCGGACCTCTTCGACACTGAGGTTGGAGTCTTCAATCTCCTCGCGGGCCTCCTTGTTCCGGCCACGGCGGACCAGGCGGAAGATGCGCTTGCGGCGGGAAGTCTCTTCACTGATGCGCTCGCGGCCGCGCAACCAGGCAACAAGCATGACAGTAATGAGCAGCAGACCGATGTAGCCCAGGATTGGGTAGACCCAACCGATTAGGTTCTGGAAGCCCATGAAGCTCAAGGCGAAACCGAGCAAGACCAGCGCGACGTAGACAATCTTGAATTTTTCCGGGTGATTTGCGGTGACGCGACGCCCCAGTGCGTAGAACATGCCAAGTGCCGTGTTGAAGATCATGCCAAGGATTACCACGGCCATGGCCTGGCCCAGCCACGGGTGCAGTCGATTAATGACGGTGAGCATTGGCACGGCATCGGTGGCGACAGTACCAACAGTGTGGAACAGCGTGATGGTGGTAATCAGCAGCATCGCGGAGTAAATCAAACCACCGGTAAACCCACCGGCTCCAGCGGCGCGGGGATTGAACAGGCTACCGCCAATAACAATCGCCATGGAAACCGCAACCATCAGGTTAAAACCAACATAGTTCACTGCGGCGACAACCCAGTTCGGCAGGGTAGTCGGGACTTCCGCAACGGCAGCTGCCTGCTCCGCGGCCGGGGTGGCATCGGTGAACGCCAGCGTATAAACACTGGCCAGCAGGATAAAGCCGACGATAAACGGCGTGATGGAACCGATCACTGTGGTCACTCGGTCAACATCGAGGAAACCGGCTGCAATGGTCACCAACACCATGATTACGGCACCGATCCACACAGGGATGCCCCACTGCTGCTCCATGTTGGCACCGGCACCGGCGAACATGACGAACCCGGTGGCGAAGAGCGTGATAATCACGCCAATGTCCAGTACTCGCGAGAAGATGGGGTGCGATACGCGTCGGAAAACTTCGCCGTGCTCGCTGGCCTGAAAATAGCTTCCCAGCTGCAAAATGATCATCGCCATCAGGCTCATGATTACCGCTGAGAGAACGGCACCCCAGACACCATTGATGCCAAAGGCGACGAAGTATTGCATGATTTCCTGACCCGTCGCAAAGCCCGCGCCGACGACCACGCCGACGAAGGCAAATGCAACGCGCAGTACTTGCTTCACCACAAGGGTTCACTCCTATTCGACTATCGGATTAATATAACCACCTTACTTTTCTCAGTGAGTTTTACTAATCGCAATTAAGCGTTCTACGAAGTTTCGCCTTTAAATTCCGCAGGCCACGCCGGTCGAATGCACTGGGCAGTAGCCGTTCGGATTCTTAAACAAGTACTGCTGATGCTCATCCTCAGCCCGGTAGTACTCCCCTGCCGGGGTCTCCGCGAGTGGCTTAATCTCCGTGGTGATGGCCCCCAGGCCAGCGTCGGCAAGCTTCGGCGCGTAGGCATCGGCGATCTCCTGTGCCCGGCGCGCTTGCTCGGGCGTCGTCGTGTAGATCGCGGAACGGTACTGCGTGCCGACATCATTACCCTGGCGGTAGCCCTGCGTGGGATCGTGGGCCTCGAAGGCCTTGGCGATCAGCTGGTCGAAGCTAATCTGCTCCGGGTCGTAGACGACCTCCACAATCTCGGTGTGGTTGGTGCGTCCGGTGCAGGACTCGCGGTAGGTGGGATTCGGCGTCATGCCCCCGGCGAACCCGACCGATGTGCTGAGCACGCCCGGTGTTTCCCAAAACAGCTTCTCAGCACCCCAGTAACAGCCAATCCCGATGTAGACGACCTCCTGGCCTTCCTCCCATGGGCCGGTGATCGGCGTGCCGAGCACCGCATGCGGCTTCGGATTTTCCAACACCGGGTGCGAGCCGCCCTTTAGCGCCTCATCTTCCGGCACCAGCTCCGCTGATCTACCAAAAATCCAACCCATCTTCGACGCCTTTCTATCTATGACTGTCTTTGGTCTGCGCAACGCGCCCGAGGCCACGATTGTTCCGACCTCGCCACCAGAAACTACGGAATAACACCGACTATGGTTTGGGTTGTGCGTACGCTCAGCCTGCTTTCCATCAATCCCCACAACCCGACCGCCATCCTGCCCGACCTCCGCGCTGCGCTGGACGGTGAGGTCTCTCTTCTTCCCGTTCCGCTTCACGACGGCACGCGCGCCTCAATCTTGCGGAACTCGCAACGCGCAGGTGAGCCAATTGATGAATCCATCGCGCTTGTTGTCGGCACCTCCGGTTCCACCGGCACACCGAAGGGTGCACAGCTGACGGTGGATAACTTGGTCTCCTCTGCTACCGCTACACATCAGTGGCTCGGCGGTGAAGGGCAGTGGCTGCTGGCGATGCCGGCCTACCATATCGCTGGCCTGCAGGTTCTCATTCGTTCGCTGCTCGCGGGCACGAATCCGGTGTGTGTGGATGTGACCGACGGTTTTGATGTGGCCGCATTCGCCGACGGCGCCGAGGCCCTCACCAGCGACCGTGCCTACACCTCGCTGGCTCCGATGCAGCTGGCCAAGGCCATGGAAGAACCCTTTGGCGCGGCAGCCCTGCGCCTGTTTGATGCTGTCCTTGTCGGCGGCGCAGCCTTGAACCCGCAGGTGGCAGCGCGCGCCGAAGAACTCGGCATCAACGTCGTGACCACCTATGGTTCCTCCGAGACAGCCGGCGGCTGCGTCTATGACGGACAGCCCATCGAAGGTGCACAGGTCGCCATCGAAAATGGTCGCGTTTGGCTGGGCGGACCGATGATTGCACACGGTTACCGCAACGCGCCCAGTCACGAGGCTTTCCATAAACCAGGTTGGTTCGCCACCTCCGATGCGGGCGAGATCCACGATGGCCGACTAGTCATTACGGGACGCCTGGACACCATCATCGACTCCGGCGGGTTGAAGCTGCACCCCGAAGTCCTCGAACGTGAACTGCTCGCCATCGATGGAGTTACGGGAGCCTGCGTGGTCGGTGTGCCACACCCAAGGCTCGGCCACGCTATCGTCGCAGCGTATGAAGGCATCGCTGAGCTCGGCGATGTCATGGACGGGCTCGGCGATGCTGAAGACGCCGGGCGAATCAATCACTGGATGATTCCCAAGGACCTGCGTCGCGTGGAGGTCCTGCCACTGATTGGTCCGGGCAAGGTCGACCGGAAGAAAGTCGCGGCGCTCTTTTAGCTCATTCAGACACGCATTAGTTCAAGGCATTTGGTGTCACGTCCTATTATTAATTCATGTCTGAAGCACCAAAGAGTCCTGCAACGGCGTCGTTAAGCGATTGGCTGGAAGGCGCGCGCCCCCATACCTGGGCGAATGCGTTTGCGCCGGTCATCGTCGGTGTCGGAGCGGCATCGACGCACGCGCCGATTATCTGGGGACGTGCGGTGCTCGCGCTGGTTGTCGCGTGGGCGTTGATTGTGGGCGTGAACTTCGCCAACGACTACTCCGATGGCATCCGCGGCACTGACGATGACCGCTCGGGCCCGCTGCGCCTGACGGGTTCTGGTCTGGTCGAGCCGAAGGTTGTGAAGTACGCGGCGTTCGGTTCCTTTGGTGTCGCCGGTCTTGCCGGTGTGGCGCTGTCCCTGATGAGCGCGTGGTGGCTCATTCTGGTCGGTGCACTGTGCATCGCGGCTGCGTGGTTCTACACCGGCGGTAAAAATCCCTACGGTTATCGCGGACTTGGCGAGGTCTCGGTCTTCGTCTTTTTCGGTCTCGTCGCGGTGCTCGGCACGGAATTCACCCAGACGGGCTCGCTGTCTTGGGTCGGCCTGGCCTGCGCAATTGGTATTGGTTCGGTGTCTTCTGCCGTGAACCTGGCGAACAACTTGCGCGACATCCCCACCGACGCCGCTACCGGCAAGATCACCTTGGCAGTTCGCCTGGGCGACTTCCGCACCCGCATCGTCTGGCAGATTCTCTCCCTCATGCCCGCGCTGGCCAGCAGCTTTATCGCTTTCTGGCGCCCATGGGCGCTGGTGGGTCTGCTCATCGTGCCGCTGTGGGTGAAGGCCTCCGAGCCAATTCGCATGCATAAGAAGGGCAAGGAGCTCATCCCGGTACTGGGGCTTACCGGCAAGATGATGCTTGCCTGGTCCGTCATTACGGCACTCGCACTCGCGCTCAGCTAGGGGGTACCGATGGACTTCCGCACACTGACGCACAAGGCGCTTGACGACGTCCAGGAGGCCGCAACCCGAGTTGGCGACACAGCAGCCAAGGCTCCAGCTTTCGCCCGCAGCGCTGCTCTGCGTTTGACCAAATCGGGACGCCGCCGACTGGCGCTGGAGCACGGTGCGCTGCATTCGCAGACCCGTGAACCGGGACTCACCGATCTCACGTCAACCGGCGTGGTGCATATCAAGACCGCACCGGTCACGGCCGAGATTGCGGCCAAGGACGACGAGCGGAAGGCCAGCGACAAGCCGGATGCTGTCACCACCGATATTCCGGTGCACTGGTACGAGGTTGAACCTAGCGAACCCGCCAAAGAACCCGTGACCATCGTCTTCGTCCACGGCTTCACCCTGGCTGGTGAGTCCTGGTACCGGCAGTTCAACGCGCTGCGCAAGTCGCACCCGGAAGCACGCCTGTTGACTATGGATCTGCGCGGCCACGGCCAGACCGGAGCGGTTCCGGCTTCACTCTGCACGGTCGAAGGGGCTGCGGCCGATGCGCTGGCCGTGATCGCCGAGCGTGCCGCGACCGGAAAACTCATCGTGGTTGGGCATTCGCTAGGCGGTTTGATTGCACTGCACATGGTGCGGGCTGCCGAGGAAAGCATTCGCCGTCGGATAGCAGGCGTAGTGTTGATTTCCACGTCTATCGACAAGCTGGCCGCCCAGGGTGTGCCGCAGATTCTGGCGTCCCCGGTGGCGGATGCGGCGCGCAATGCAATTGAGTCCTCGCCGAAGGAGATTCGCAAGTTCCGCGAGGCAATCGCGTCACTGATGGCGCCGTCGTTGGCGGTGGCGGTGTTCGCCCGGCGCACGGACTACGAGATCATCGAGTTCCACGCGGCCATGATTAATGAAACACCGCTGGAAACTTTCGTGGGATATCTCGACGACCTGCAGGATCACGACGAGTTCGCATCCGGGCCTTACTTGGAGGGCTTGCCAGGAGCGGTACTGGTGGGCACGAAGGACGATGTCACTCCGCGCAAGCAAGCAGACCTAATTATGGAAAAGTGGCCGGACGCCGAACTGGTTGAAGTCGACGGGGCCGGCCACATGTTGCCGCTCGAGGCTCCGGAAGCGGTGAACCGGGCTATCGAGCGGGCCCTGGAGAAGGTGCGCTAGTTTTCCTCGCGGTCCTTAATCTGCTGCGCAATGTATTCCTTGTGCGCGCGGCGGTTCTCCGACCACACTGCAACAGACTCATTGGCCTGGACGCGCAGCTTCGGGAACACAAAAACCGACAGCGGCATCGCAATAATCAGTGCGAACACAGCCGTAATTGCAGCCGGAATCTGCACATTAACGAGGTAGATAATCACGAGCAGAATGAAGAACAGCACTAGGAATAGCAGCAGACGAGCAAGGCCGTACCAGAACAGCCCCTTCATGGCATTGCCGCGACCAGCATTCTTGGTCACCGGAGCTGCTGGCATCTGAGCCTCAGAAGCCAACTTGTCCTGCTCTGCTGGATTGGTCATTAAACCCTCACCTCTACGTGTTACGCCTGTGCTGTGCCCGGGCGTTGCTAGCGTCCATGGCTGTTCGTGTCCAACGTTCCTTTGTACCCTAACGAACTCTGTACGCCGTACCGCATGCAGTGCGATACCCCTCGTGGGCACTACGGGACTCGTTGCGTATTCTAGTCGGTAAATCCAGGAGGTTAGCTATTACATGGGTCGGCTCATTCTGCTGCTGTTCA
This sequence comes from Corynebacterium sp. HMSC075F02, assembly GCF_001838335.1. Lineage (NCBI taxonomy): Bacteria > Bacillati > Actinomycetota > Actinomycetes > Mycobacteriales > Corynebacteriaceae > Corynebacterium > Corynebacterium sp. HMSC075F02. The sequence goes on from NZ_KV836310.1 coordinate 36,711, forward strand.
TCATCCTTGTCGTAGTCATGCTGTGGAAGGCATTTGGCCCCGGCAGTCGCGGCAACGGCATGCGACGTATTTCCGCTCCGCAACCGGAACCCCGTCCGCTCGCTCCCGACGATGATCCGGAGTTTCTCTGGAAGCTCAAGAAGGCCGAATTCGATCGCCGTAAACGTGAGCAGGAGCTGCAGGAGCGGCGCGAACGGGAGCAGGACGACAACCCCGATAATCCCGGCGAAACTGACTAAACGTCCTTGCCACGCAGCAACAACTGCTGTAGATATTCCCCGTAGCCACTGGCGCTGAGGGCGTCGGCACGCGCGCTAAGCGCAGCATCGTCAATGAATCCCATGCGCCACGCCACCTCTTCCGGCGAGCCAATCTTTAGCCCCTGCCGCTGCTCAATCGTGCGCACGAAATCACCCGCGGCCATCAGATTGTCCACCGTGCCCGTGTCCAGCCATGCCGTGCCGCGCGGCAGCACCTCTACCTGCAGTTTCCCGCGCTCCAAGTAGGCGCGGTTAACATCCGTGATTTCCAATTCGCCGCGTGACGACGGTTGCAGCGAGCGAGCTATCTCAACAACCTCGGCATCATAGAAGTACAAACCAGGCACCGCGAAATGGCTGCGTGGTTTCTTCGGTTTCTCCTGGATCGCCACGGCTTTGCCGCTTTGGTCGAAGTCCACGACTCCATAGGCTGTGGGATCTGCGACCCAGTAGGCGAAGATCGCTCCGCCATCGACGTTATGGAAGCGGCGCAGCTGCGTGCCCAAGCCAGCACCGTAAAAGATGTTGTCGCCGAGGATGAGGGCAACGGAGTCATCGCCGATGTGGTCCGCACCGATGATGAACGCTTCAGCGAGACCACGGGGCTCGTCTTGGGTGGCAAAGGTGAGGGTGAGGCCCCACTGCGAGCCGTCGCCAAGCAAGCGTTCAAACTGCGGGGCATCATGTGGCGTGGTGATGACGAGGATGTCCCTGATTCCCGCTAGCATCAGCGTGCTCAGCGGGTAGTAGATCATCGGCTTGTCATAGACGGGAACCAGCTGCTTGCTTACGCCAAGTGTGATGGGAAACAGCCGAGAGCCCGTACCACCTGCGAGGATGATGCCCTTCATAGTGCTCGCGCCTTTCTGCCTTACTGCCCGGCCGCTTCGTTGGCGATTGCCCACTCGTCGCGAGCCATGTTCTCAAGATCCTTGCAGTCAAACTCACTGGGGAGCTTATTGCCCTCGGCCTCGAACTGCTCGATAGTCGGAGCCTTCTGATCGCGCTCGGAGAGAATCATGTCCGCGTCGGTGAGACCACCCTTGGCCAGCAGCGCAGCCAGGTCAATTCCGAGAGTCGGGTCCTGGATGCTAACAGCACGCTCTGCCTCCGGGTTGTAACCGGTGGAAGTGAGGTAAGTGAGCACAGAGTCGTCGGCAAGCGAGACGAAGCCATGTCCGATGCCGTTGGGCAGATAGACCACTCGGCGGGTCTTGCTGTCGAGCTCGAAAACCTCGACCTTGCCGAAGGTATCGGAGCCGCGACGCAGGTCAACCGCAATGTCGAGGATGTGGCCCGCGGGACAAGTAACCAGCTTCGCCTGGCCGGGGTGGCCATCTGGCGCGGTGCTGACGTCAGCGAAGTGCAGGCCACGGACAACGCCTGCGGCGGAGACACTCATGTTGGCCTGCTCCGGGAAGAACGGGTAGCCCGTGGCCTCGGCGAATGCGTCGAGGCGATACCACTCGTGGAAACTACCGCGGCTGTCGCCGTGGATGACCGGTTCGAAGGTGAAAACGCCGTCGATAGAAGTGGGCTGGAATGTGCTCTTAGGGCTCATGGGTAACAAGTGTAGACGGGGCGCCCGGGCTGAGGCTGTGGCACGCGTTGAGTGTGCACTGAGTGTGCGTTGAGGGTTCGCTAGGCATGCCCCAGCAGCGAACTACAACTCCTGCTCGCGCTCCGCGTAGCCAGCCTCAGCGGCATCGTAGGCCGCCGCCCACCAGGACTCGTTGGCGCGATACCAGTCGATGGTCTCGGCGAGCCCCGCGGAAAAGTCTTGGTAGCGCGGCTGCCAGCCAAGGCTGCGGATGGATGCGGGGTCAATCGCATAACGACGGTCATGCCCCGGGCGGTCAGTGACATGGACAAAGTCGGACCGCTCACGACCGAAGCCCTCCAGGATGTCTCCGACCACGTCGAGGTTGGAACGCTCGCCATCGGCACCAATCAGGTAGGTCTCCCCCACCTCGCCAGAATCCAAGATTGCCCAGACCGCGTCGTTGTGGTCATCGACGTGAATCCAGTCCCGAACATTCTCGCCAGTGCCGTACACGCGAGGGCTACGACCGCGCAACAGACCACAGATCTGGCGGGGAATCAGCTTCTCCGGATGCTGCCTCGGCCCGTAGTTGTTCGAGCAGTTACTAATCGTCGCAACCAACCCGAAGCTGCGCACCCACGCCCGGACAAAGTGATCCGCTGAAGCCTTGGAGGCCGAGTAGGGGCTGGAGGGTTTGTACGCGGTGGCCGTCGTAAAGCGTGCTGGATCGTCGAGAGCGAGATCGCCGAAGACCTCGTCGGTGGAGATGTGGTGAAGGCGGACGTCGTGGGTGGCGCAAGCCTTGGCCAGATTCACGGTGCCCATGACATTAGTGGTGACGAAGGGATCGGCATCCACCAGCGAATTGTCGTTATGGCTCTCTGCGGCGAAGTGGACGACCACGTCGAAGCGGGGCACGAGGCGATCGATCAGCTCCGCGTCACGAACATCGCCGCGGATGATTTCACAGTCCGCGCCATCCAAGCTCGCAGGGTTCGCGGCATAGGTGAAAGCGTCCAGCACCGTGACATTCACATCGGGCCGTGTAGCCAGAGTGCGGAGAACGAAGTTGGAACCAATAAAGCCGGCACCACCGGTGACGAGAACGCGCATGGAAGCGATTCTAGTTCACCCGGCGATGCCGGCTTTGTACAAGTGTGAAGACTTAGTTCAGACCAGCGTAGGAGTGCAGGCCCGAAACCACCTGGTTGATGAAGAAGAGGTTGAACACCATGGTGGCAAAACCGAAGATGTTGATCCACGCGGCCTTGGTATTACGCCAACCCGAAGTCGCGCGAGCGTGCAGGTACAGGGCGTAGATAATCCAGGTAATCAGCGCCGTGGTCTCCTTCGGGTCCCAGCCCCAGTAACGACCCCATGCGGACTCGGCCCAGATAGCGCCCAGCACAATGCCCAGACCGAACAGTGGGAAGGACCAAATAGCGGTGCGGTAAGCAATCGCATCCAGCTTTTGAGCATCCGGCAGCGGCGCGACCAGTTTGCCCAGGAAGCCCTTTTCCTTGCCCTCGCGGTTGTACATCCGCAGCATGTAGAGAATCGAGGCAACACCGGAAATCAGTGCGATACTGCACCCGATAGAAATAATCGAGACGTGAACCGGAATCCAAATCGACTGCAGTGCCGGCACCACCGGAGCAGCCTCAACATATAGGTTCTTACCACCGTAAAACATCAGCGCCAGAATCGGAGCCAACAGCCACGGCCAGAACACACGCATGGTTTCACGATGCAGTACGCCAGCTGCAATTGCCATAGCAAAGAGGATTGAAACTGATACGTACTCGTAGAGGTTGCCCCACGGGAAACGCTGCACGGCCAGGCCACGCAGCAGCACCGATGCAAAGTGCACGGCCACCCCGACGTAAATCAGCATTTCCGTCACAACGCCGAGTCGGTTCGTCAGCACCTGGTTCTTAGGCTCGCTTGCCGACGACTTCGTCGCCGACTCCCCCGAGTCAGCAACACTAGCGGTGGTAGCTCCCTCACCCGCACCGGCGGCTACCAGCTCGCGTTCCGCAACCTGGCTTTTCGCTTCAGCGGCCGCGATACGACGACTGTAGTAGGCAATGGAAATAACAAAGGCCACAAGATAAAAGGCGAAGGCCGTGAAGTACGACCAGTCCGAAAACTGCGCCAGTGTCTTATTGACGAGCATGTACTTGGCTCCAAAGTGTGGAATTAGCGGAATACTTCTTCAAACCCTAGTACTAAAGCAGGACTAAGCAAAAGGGGACCGGGGACACGGGGGACGCAAAAATGCGCGGAGGCGCAATTCTCGCCCCCGCGCATTCACCCTGCAGTAATGATGGACCAGACTTAGTGGTCAGTTAGCTTTTGTCCTTGTCGTCCGCGCTCTCGTCGGTCGCAGCATTGTTGTCAGCAGCATCCTCGTCATCACTGTCACGTTCCAGGATGTCATCTACGATGTACTGGAACTCCTCGCCCCAACCTGCCTTGTCGGTGCGGGCAAGGCCACCGAACTCAACGCGAGTGCGGCCATCTTCCAGCGGGAACATGCGCACCCAAACACGTCGGCGCTTAATGCCCAACGAAAGAACCATGCCCGCCAGTGCGGCCACAGTTGCCACCAGCACCCAGAACTGCGTGGGATCGTGCGAAACCTGCAAGTTGACGAATTCCTTCGCACCGAGGAATTCAATCTTGGTGCCGTCGGCAAGCTCGGTGGATTCGCCCTGCTTGAGGTTGACGCGGGCTTCCTTAGCCAGCTGACCCGAGTGCATCAGATCGCGGTCGAGGGAAAACAGCCCCTGCGAACGACCGGTGTCCAAGCCCGCGTCGCCGCGGTAGATGTCGACAGCCACGGCCGGGTCTTGCATCGCCGGGTAAGAGGACTGCAGCAGAGCACCCTTTTCACCAGTAAACTCCGCGGTCGGAGCGAACAGTCCCTCGATTGCAATCTGGTTCTGGCGGCGCTCGAACAAGTCCGGGTACATGCCTGCTGGTGGGTCGAAGCGCAGCGCACCAGAGGACAGGAAGAAGGTCGGATCATCCGGACGGAACTGGACAATCGACGTACGCGACTCGCCATTCGGCCAGGTCACCTTGAACGCAGGCGCAAAGCCGTGCCCCTGCAGGTAGACGCGGTCACCGGCGATGCGCAGAGGGTGGTTGACCTGCAGCGTGGTCTTTTCCCACTCATCGACCGGCTTGCGCATATCCTCTTCTTCTGCGAATCGGATATGAGAGGTAAACATCTTGGCCTGACCGTTCGGCAGGTAATCGGCGAAGAAGTCATCGACCTGAATACAGAACGGGTTCAGAGTTGTACCGTCGAAGGTGTTGCCAGCACGCAGCGAGTCATAGTTCGCAGCAGCGGTGTTACAGAACGGAACGCCCACCGCGCTATTGACGTTGTCGTCAGAAATCTCGGTGCCGGTGTTGGTCAGCAAAATGACCTGACCCTCGTAATAGATCATGCGGCCCAAGCCGACGATGATAATCAGCAGCGCAATGCCCAGGTGGAACACCAGGTTGCCAAACTCACGCAGGTATCCCTTCTCCGCGGAAAAGGATCGTGCCCCAGCGCGATCTTCATCTGCTGGAGTCTCGGTCAACGCCCACTTGTTCAGGCGCTCACGCACCCGCTTAGAAACTTCATCCGCAGAGGCATCGACCACGGCTTCGTCGTGAAGCGGAAGACGCGCCAACCGTTTCGGCGCCTTGGCCGGTGGCGTCTTCATGGCCTTGTAGTGGTCGATGGTGCGCGGAATAATGCAGCCAACCAGGGAAATCAGCAGCAATGCCACGATGGCGACGAACCAGACGGACGAGAAGACATCGAAAAGCTGCAGCTTATCCATGATCTCGGCGGTCTTGCCGTTGGCGGCTAGATACTGGTCGACCTTGTCCTTATTCAGCGAGCGCTGTGGCAACAGGGCGCCCGGAACCGCTGCGAAAGCGAGGATGAACAGCAGAATCAGCGCTGTGCGCATGCTGGTCAACCAGTTCCAGACCTGCTGGAAGGGCTGTCGTACCTTATTCCAATTCACCGACATCGAAAAATCTTTCACTAAATTGGCGTTACCGTATCAGTAATAAAAGCGGCCTGAACCCAGGCAACAAAAACATCCCACAGTCCCGTGACCAGGGCAATTCCGACCAGCACCAGCGCCACACCACCGATGAGCTGAATAGTTCGCGAGTGCTTACGCAGGAAGTCCACTCCACGCATCGCGCGTGCCGACCCCAGCGCCACCAAAATGAACGGCAGCCCCAGCCCCAGGCAGTAAGCGATAATCAGCGCCACTCCCCTGGCCGCGGTCATACCCTGCGTGCCCGCGGACACCGAAATAATTGCAGTCAGCGTCGGGCCCAGACACGGCGTCCACCCCAGCGCGAACACCGCGCCAAGCAGTGGCGCTCCCAGCCACGTGGTCCAGCGCTTCGGCGCCATGCGGGTGTCCTTCTGCAGCGCCGGCACCATGCCCATGAAGGCGAGTCCCATCACGATGGTCACCACGCCACCGACAATCGTCAGCGTGCGCGCCTGCAGACGCAGCGTGGACACGAGCCCGAAAATTGAGGCCGACCCCAGCACGAAAATGACAGTGAAGCCCAGCACGAACAGCAACGCAGCCAGGCCGACGCGGGCAGTTGCGGAACGCTTGCCACGCCCTCCATCGCCGTCACGCTTATCGACGGCGGTTGCGTCCGCAGTGCCCGTCGTCAAGCCCTGGCCCTGCGCCCCCGATGCTCCGGAAAGACCGGTGAGATACGAGACGTAACCGGGCACGAGCGGAATGACGCACGGGCTGGCAAACGAGACGAGACCAGCCAGCGCAGCAGCGAGCAGGCCTAATAGGATGGGACCGCCGGTGGCGGCGTCGGCGAACTGCTGGCCGATGCCATCGGCAAGATAAATCGTGTCCATGGCAAGAGTTCCCATGCTGGGGCCTAGCCCTCCGCCTTCACTTCATTAACAGCCTTCATCAGCATGGTGTGATCGACCTCGCGGAGGAAGACCTTGGCCGGGCGGTGCTGCTTGTCCAGAATGATGGTTGTCGGAATCACCGAAGCCGGGATGCCGCCGAGTGCGCTGGCGTTGACGAAGGCCGGGTCATAGATGGACGGGTAGGTGATGCCGTTGTCCTTCACAAAGTCGATGGGAGCCTGGCGGACATTGTCGCGGACGTTGATGCCGAGAACGGTGCCGATACCTTGCTCTTCCATCTGTTCCTGGACATACTGCAGGTCATCCGATTCGGATCGGCACGGTGCGCACCACTGCCCCCAGGCGTTTAGGACCACAATCTGGTCCTTGAAGTCATCGAGGGAGATTTTCTTGTCGTCGTCCTCTAGAGAAGGACCGAACACCTTGCCGACCGGTTTGCGCTCCTCGGGTGCGTAGTCAATGATCTGCTGACCCCCTGGAGAAACAAACTCGAACTGACCGCCGACGGCAACGGCATCGTGTCCCACTGAATCTCCGGGGTTACATGCTGCGAGCGACAGAGACAGAGTTGCTGCCGCTAGCGTTGCTGCAATTCGGGACGATGAGACCTTGGCCACTTGGGGTGCCACCTTCCGGGGGTCAGTGAAACTTCAACAAAACTATTTATTCACCTTACAGGTGACCGGCCGGTTCACTGTAGCGCACGTCGACAATGGTGTCGCCGACGAAGACCAAGGAGGTCACGCTGGCCAGATCGCACTGCCTAGTTGCCGGGTTGTGGGCGAGCTTCAAGTACCGCGCACGACGCTGAGCTGCAATGATGCACAGCTGGTGCGTCACCAGCACCGCTTCCGCTCCTTCGGCGGCCTCGCGGGCTCGCTCGATGGCGTGGAACATACGGTCCGCGATCTCCTCGTAGGGCTCGCCCCAACTGGGCACGCTCGGACGACGCAGCCGTGGCCAGTACTTCGGATTCCACAGTGCGGAGTCAATGCCCTTGATGTGTAAACCCTCAAAGGAGTTGCCAGCCTCCAGCAAATCTTCATCCAGGGTCGGCTTCATGCCGATTATCTCGGTGAAGGGCCGTGAGGTTTCCTGCGTGCGCTGTAGCGGGGAACAGGCGAAGTAGCGGATGTCGTGGCCTTCGAAGGACGAGGCCGTGGCCGCTGCCTGACGCTGACCGCGCTCAGACAAGTGCCAGCCGGGCAGGCGACCGTAGAGAATCTTATCCGGGTTATAAACCTCGCCGTGGCGGACGAGATGTACGACCGTGGTCTTGGCGTGCTTTGTTGCACGCTTAGACGCCTGGTTTTCCGGCTGTGTCGGCTGCGATTCCTGCTGTGCTGCCTGCGAATTGGTCTTGTTCGGCACGTGTCACCTACTCCGGCTTGGCGGTTGCCGCCGCCTCGGCCGCGCGGGCTGCTGCACGCTCGATAATCTCGAAGTCGGCGTCGGTCAGCGCAGCGGAGACGAACCAGGTCTCGTAGCAAGAAGCCGGCGGGTAGACACCATTGGCCAGTAGGGCGTGGAAGAAAGCCGGGTAGCGGAAAGTATCCGCTGCCTGCATCTGCTCAAAGTTATGGCCCTCGCCCTCGGCGAAGCGTGGCGAGAGCATCGTGCCCGCACGCTGAATGTGGTGGGCCACGCCCTGCTTGGTCAGGGCGTCGGACAGAATCGTGGCCAGGCGATCTGCATTGGCTGCGACGGTGTCATAGACATCCTTCGTGGCATTCTCCAGGTTGGCCAGGCCAGCTGCCATAGCGACCGGGTTACCGGAGAGTGTGCCTGCCTGGTACACCGGACCGTTCGGAGCCAAGTACTCCATGACGTCGCGGCGACCACCGAAGGCAGCTGCCGGCAGACCACCGGAGACGACCTTGCCGAAGGTGGTCAGGTCACCGGCCACACCATCAATGCCGTACCAGCCGTTGTAGGAAGCGCGGAAGCCAGTCATGACCTCATCGAGAATCAGCAGTGCGCCGTCTGCGTGGCAGACTTCCTTCAACTTCGCGTTGAAGTTGTCCTGCGGTGCGACGGTACCCATGTTGCCCGCTGCCGCCTCAGTGATGACACAGGCAATCTCGCCCGGGTTCTCAGCGAATGCGGCCTTGACGGCCTCAATGTCGTTATAAGGAACAACAATGGTGTCGGCAGCCGATGCACCGGTGACACCCGGCGAATCCGGCAGACCAAAAGTAGCGACACCGGAACCGGCCGATGCCAGCAGCGCGTCCACGTGACCGTGGTAGCAGCCGGCGAACTTGATGATCTTGGAACGGCCAGTGAAACCGCGAGCCAGGCGTACTGCGGACATAGTGGCCTCAGTGCCGGAGTTGACCAGACGCACCTCATCTACCGACGTGCGCTCAACGATGTGACGAGCCAGGTCGGTCTCAGCCGTCGTCGGAGCGCCGAAAGACAAACCGCGAGTGGCGGCGCTCTGAACGGCCTCCACCACTGCCGGGTGCGCGTGGCCCAGAATCATTGGACCCCACGAGCAGACCAAGTCCACATATTCGTTACCATCAACATCCACGAGACGAGAGCCCGCGGCGTGGTCAATGAAACGTGGGGTGCCACCGACGGAACCGAAGGCGCGGACCGGCGAGTTCACGCCACCCGGCGTCACTGCCTGAGCCTGCGTAAAGAACTCTGCCGAACGATCGGTGAGCTCAACGTTTTCTGGGACATGAGGAGCATTAATGTCTTGAGTCACGGTGACCATCGTAGACGGCCACTCGGATGAAGGGCTACCCTGCCCTACCAACGTCCCAGCTTCACCCTGAATAGATGCTTGCGGCGAGAGGACACTCGACGGGATCGCCAGTCGATCCACAAGCTGGAGAAAATCATCAAAAGCGATGCCAGCAGCGGGTGAATCATACCGGTCATACCCAGCAGGATGACCGCAACGTTGTAGAACCACGCAAAGTAGATGTTGGAGTCCATCATCCGCACCACAGCACGTGCGATTTCAATGGCCTCCGGAATCGACAACACGTTGTTACGCAGTGCCACGACATCGGCGTAATCAACATCAAGATTCTGATTGCCTTCGGTGTTGTCCATCAAAACACCCACGTCAGCGGCACGCAGAGAGTCCCGGATGTCCTTGTCGCCAACCATCACGACAGTCTCGCCGTCACTGTGGACCGAACGCACCGCAATGGCCTTGCGGGAGGCAATGATGCCCGCGAATACTCGTGAGATATTCAGCCGGTCAGCAAAACGACGGGCTACTGGATACGGATCTCGCGTGATCATCATGGTGTCCACGCCCATATCCTCAAGCTGGTCAATGCTCTCGACCGCATCGGGCTTAATGTCCTCACCAATGGTGATGACACCACGGACCTTGCCACGCCACGACACCACCATCGGAGTACCGCCACTGAGCGCAGCCACGGCCATTTTCTCGCTGAGTGCAGTGAGATCACGCGGACGCCAAACGCGCCCCTCAACAAAGCGCATCTCCAACTTGTCGTCCGAGTCCTTCACCGGGATCTCTACCTGGCCAACGAACGCACCGTCTTCCGCAATTGCGACGTGTACAGTCTCAATCCAGTGCGGCACCTCGCCACCGCCGGAACCGGCGTCGCGGGATACACGGCACGCGCGCACGATTGCCGCTGATGCCGGGTGGTTGCTCTCCATCATGAGAGCGCCCGCCACACGCAGAACCAGATCCGGATTTTCATTGCGCTCAGCGGCGACACCGAGCACGTGGGTGTCACCCTCGGTCAGCGTTCCAACTCGGTTAAAAATCACCACATCGGCAGCGGCCAGCTTTCGGAAAGTCTCATTGCCACGAATCAAGATTCCGTTACTAGCACCGGCCAGAATCCCGATGCGCTGCACGGTCGACGTAGACATTGCCAATGCCACCGGCGCGATGCCCGAGAGCATAGCCAGCGCCACCGCGAGGGCACCGCTCATCGTGCCAGTCGCCAGCCACCAGCCGCAAAAAGCCACGCCCGCCAACGACAGCGTCCATGGCACCAGCTCTGATGCCGAGTGCACTGCGGTCTGGTGCATCACCGTTTCTTCTCGAACCGCTTGACGAAGCCAGCGCGCTATCGATGACGCCCGGGTCTTGAAACCGGTGCGTTCCACGCGCACCTTGAGCTCCGAATCCAGGTTGATTGCACCGGCCCAAACCTTGGAATTGACCTTGACCTTCTGCGGTTCAACGCCGATACCGAGTAGCTGCGCATCCATCGTGGACGCACCACCGATGACTGAGCCATCAACCGGAATCACCGAGTGCGGTGGAACCACGATGTCATCACCGATATTGAGCTCCGCGACCGTCACCTCCACCCGTTTCGGCTCCGCGGATTTAGCGCTCTTGCGCACGACTGTCACGTTTCGCTCAGCTGGAATGCGCAGGTTGCGCAAGATTTGTCCAGTACGCACCTTGTTGTAGCGCGTAAACATGCGACCTGTTAGCAACAGCACAGTCAGACCGCAGGCAACGTCGAAAAACACCTCTGCCGAGGCGCTTTCCCGGTAGTTGAAAGCAAACCAAGTGGGCGCAGTGGTATATCCAATCTGTCCCGCGGGACCAAAGATAAGCTGCGCTAGCGACCACAGCCACGCCAGCAGGATGGCAATGGAGCTCGCCCCATCCAGCGCCGACATCCGCCGACGCAGGGACGCCGCCATTGCCCGGTGGAACGGCCAACCACCCCACCACACCACAATCGTGGTCAGCACAAGACACATCCACTGCCAACCCGGGAACTGCCAGTTGACGTTCAACGACGTCACCAGCACCGGAATCGATAGGAACAGGCTTCCCCAAAAGCGTTGCTTGGTCACCAGTTCACGCGCCGTGAACAGTACTTCCGCGCCACCGCCGCTTCGGCGCAAGGCCGCTTCACGACGGCGAATGCGCTCCTCCTCATTCTGTTGAGCGGCAGCCGGAACAGCGGGACGGCGATGTTGTGACACATCCAGCCGAGTTGCACGACGCCGAAGCGTGCTGCGCGTGAGGTACGACTCGACCCCAATTTCGCGGAGAGCTTCGATGAACTGATTCGGATCGATGGTATCGGGCGCGGTAATCCACGCGCGTCCGGGCTTGTAGACCACAGAGGCGGTCACATCTGGAAAGGATTCCAAAACATGCTCAGCACGCTCAGCGCTCTCGGCGTTTTCCAAGTTTTCCAGGATGAGTGCGAAAGCTGTGTTGGACTGGCCTCTGCGGTGTGCAAGCCGCTGATGGGCACTTTCTTCGTCGATGTCCTGACGGCTTCGTGGCAATGCCTTACGAGCAGCGACCTTGGCATCCACAATCGCTTGTTCAACGCGATTGTCCAGAGAGAAATCAAACTCACCGGTGTCACTCATGGCCTTTGAAACTTTCCGTCTAATCCTGTGGCTGGTTGGCGCGCGTGAGCGCTAATTCACGATAGAGCAACAGTAGTCCACACGCCATCGCCAGGCTGGGCGCGATAACCCATACAGTCAGCGCTCCAGCCATAATGGCAAAGAACATGGCGAGAGCCGTGATAATCACCATGATGAGCAGGCAGTTCCGGGAGAGTTTGAACTCAGTGGCCGTCGGCAAGCAGCCGCTACCAATAAGCGAGCAGACCAGCGTCACACCGGCGACGATGTAGATATCGCGGCCAACGGCGGCGGGAGCCTGCGAATAGTCGCCGGTGACCAGTATCAAGCTCAGGACAATCTGGGCGATGAGCGCGACGAAGAGCACCCACTGCCAGGGCCGACTCGGCAGGGACATCATCGCTTGGACTCCTCAGGCTGCTTGGATTGCTTGGGCTGTGACTGGCCCAGCTGCTGTTGCCGCTTTGGATCAGCGCCATGCTTCGACGCTCTCGGCAGATGCGATTCCGGAGCGGACGGGGTCCACGGTTTCGACGGGCGCTGATGATCGAAGTAGTCCTTGGATTCCTTCGAAGCGGCGAGCACTAGACCCGCTACCGCGGCAGTGGCCGAGGCGATTCGCACAATTCCGCTGATAAGAACGAGGGATGCCGGCACTCCCGATTCTGAAGCCGTAGAAGAGAAGAAGGACATCAGCGCCGACAGTGCCAGGTAAAGCGAGCCGATAACCAGCACGGTGCGAGCACCTTCGCTCCCCTTGCGCATTCGCTCGATAATGGCGAAGAACGCGATGCAAAGCCCCACTGCGAAAAAGAACGCGATAACGATAGTCGCCTTCATGGCAGCATCAATCTGGCCCTCGCTGAAACCCGGGAAATTCTCCTTAGCGGTTGAGGGGCTCATCAGCATTTCCGGATGCAGCCAGTAGGTCACCGTAGCTACCGCAGCGACGAGCAGCTGCAACACGGCCGTAACCCGCCACGCCTGCCTAGCTCCCTCGACCTGCTCGGGAATTGCGGGCTTCTTCTCTTCTTTAGTCATCCGTCCACTTCTCGATATTTGCTACTGCACGTTCACCCGAGCGAATTAGAACTGGGCGCGCAGCTTCTTCGCCAAGTCCACCGCTGCGTAGGTCAAAATCTGCTCCGCACCGGCACGGCGAATGCTCAGTACTGCCTCCATCATCGCAGCATCCAGGTCAATCCACCCGTTGGCGGCAGCGGCGTGAATCATCGCGTACTCACCAGAGACCTGGTAGGCGGCAACCGGCACCGGCGACATATCCGCGACCTCGCGCAGAATGTCCAGGTAGCTCATGGCCGGCTTGACCATCACCATGTCCGCACCTTCGTCAACGTCGAGCTGCACTTCAAGCAGGGACTCACGACGGTTTGCAGGATCCTGCTGGTAGGTACGGCGATCACCCTGCAGCGAGCTGCCCACAGCTTCACGGAATGGACCGTAGAAGGCGGAGGCGTACTTTGCCGAGTACGCCATGATGGAGACATCCTCATGGCCAGCGGCATCCAAGCCCTCGCGAATTGCGGCAATCTGGCCGTCCATCATGCCCGAAGGGGACACGATATGGGCACCGGCGTCGGCCTGCGCAACGGCCATCTTGATGTAGTTAATCAGCGTGCGGTCATTCTCAACGACCGTGTTGCCGAAGCGGTCCTTGCCCAGCACACCACAGTGGCCGTGGTCAGTGAACTCATCCAGGCAGGTGTCGGCCATAATCAAAATGTCATTCCCGAACTCGTCGCGGAGACGACGCAGGGCACGGTTGAGTACGCCCTCCGGATTCCAGGACTCAGAGCCCTCGCCGTCCTTGTCCGCATCCAGCGGGACACCGAAGAGGTCAACTGCCGAGATACCTGCCTCAACAGCCTCGCGCACAGCTTCTACCAGGGAGTCCTCGGTATGCTGCACTACCCCGGGCAGGGAGCTGATTGGCTTCGGCTCATCAATCCCATCTGCAACAAACATGGGCAGGATGAGATTTTTCGGAGTCAGTGTCGTCTCCGCCGTCATCGCACGCATCACCGGGTTGGTGCGCAGCCTGCGTGGGCGACGAATCGGGAGAGGAAATCCAAACTGTTCGAGATCGATTTCGCGGGATGATTCAGAAGCTCCAGATGTAGTCATAAAGACAACCTTAATCAAAACGCGAACTCGCTCCGGTACGCCCCTGCTCAGTCCTTGGTTTTACGCGAACGACGACGCTTCTTGCGCGGTGGTGGCAGCTGCCCTGCCGCCCGCAGTTGCGCAACATGCTCTGCCAGCGCATCCACCAGCTCCGGGATGCTTGCGCGCTCCGGCACGACATCTACCCGCAGGCCGTACTCGCGAGCCGTGGCTGCGGCCATCGGCCCGATGCAGGCAATGATGGTGCGAGCATGCGGCTTACCCGCGATGCCGACCAGGTTCTTCACCGTCGACCCCGAGGTGAAGCACACTGCGTCGAAGCCACCGGACTTAATCATGTCGCGGATATCCGCACTCGGTGGCGCTGCCCGCACGGTACGGTAAGCGACCACATCATCAACTTCCCAGCCCAGGTCAATCAGACCGTCGACAAGCACATCGGTGCCGATATCGGCGCGCGGCAGCAGCACGCGGTTGACCGGATCGAGATCCTCGATGTACTCCGGGAACACGTCGACAATGCCCGCGGCATTTTGACGAGTGTCATCCGGAAGCAGCTCCGGAGTGATGCCGAGATCGCGGATGGCAGCGGCGGTGCGATGGCCGACGGCTGCGATGCGGACCCCAGCGAAGGAGCGCGCGTCCAAGCCGAATTCCTGGAACTTCTCCCACACTGCGGTGACGGCGTTGACGGAAGTGAAGACAACCCACTGGTAACGGCCGTCGACAAGCCCCTTGATGGCGCGTTCCATCTGCGCCGGGCTGCGCGGTGGCTCGATTGAGATGGTCGGGACCTCAATCGGGATGGCGCCGTGCGCAACGAGACGGGCACTCATCGGGCCTGCCTGCGCCTTGGCACGTGGGACCAGCACCTTCCATCCGTAGAGAGCGCGGTTTTCCCACCATGAGTACTTCGAACGATTGTCCACACCCTTGCCAAGCGTGACCACCAGCGGACCGGTCAGGTCACCCGAGAGCTGCGCCAAGGTGCCCAGCGTGACGTCGTAGGTGCGCTGCAGACGAGTCGTACCGTTGACAGTCACCGACACCGGCAACGACGACGGCAGGCCGCGTTCGCCGAGCTCAGTTGCAATGGCGGACAGGTCGTCCTGCACGGCCTGCAGTACCAGCGGCTGCGGTGCCTGGGCCAGCTCGTCCCAGTCCACATCGGCGCGATCGAGATCGGTCTCCGTGTACGTCGAGCCCAACGCGATACCGGCAAATGCCGGGACGGTGGAGGGCACGGACATGCCAGGGACGATCTGGAACTCAACATCGGCGTGCGAGACCTCGTTGATTTCGGCCAGCAGCGAATCGTTGGTCAGCGGATTGCCTGCCACCAAACGCACCACGTCATTGCCTTTAGCGGCTTCCTCGACGAGCAATTCTGCCATCTTCTTGGGATCGTCGATAGGCGTGCGCAGATCTGCGGCGGTCGGTGGTGCCGGACGCGGCGGCTTACGACGAGATCCCTTGGCCTTGGCTGCGGCGCACATGCGCTCGTACTCTTCCTCGGCTTCCTTCAGCAGCTCGGGAGGAACAGGCACATCGGTTGCGACGAGCTCTCGAACCCCCGGCATGACATCGGCGTCGACGTAGGCGATAGCGGTGTCTGCGAGAATCTCACGGGCGCGAAGCGTCAGCAGGTCGGGATTTCCAGGACCAGCGCCGACGAACAGGATGCGTCCCGTTGCTGAGGGGAGGGAGGTGTTCATCGTTGCGGAGTGATTTCTTTTCTATTGGTTGTTCACTTTTCGTGCCGATGAGTCTCTAAGGAAGAAAGCGGACATGCGCCAACGCATGTGAGGGGCAGGTAGATACCTGAATCTCACATGCGAGCACACGAAGGAAACCCTTATCCCAACGGCATGCATACAGGCCTATTAGCATAAAGGGTTTGAGCCAAATTAACTAACCGGCTACTTTTGAGATTCCCGCAGGGTATCGCCCATTACCTCATGAGCACCCCGTTCGAGCAGGGCCGCCGCAACCTTCCGGCCAAGCTCATCGGCCTTATCCACGTTTGCGGTAGCGGTCTCGAGCAACTGACGCGAACCGTCGAGTGCGAACACCCCCGCCTGCAGGGTGAGTTCACCACTGTCGCTCACGGTTGAGTAGGCCGCGACCGGAGCGGTGCAGCCCGCTTCCAGCTCATTGAGTACCGCGCGCTCAGCGACAGCCCGGGCATGGGACACCGGGTGGTCAATCTTGCGCAGAATATCCACAATTTCGCGGTCAGCAGTGCGGCACTCCAGCGCCAGGGCGCCCTGAGCCGGGGCTGGCATGAGGACATCCACATCCAGGGATTCCGCAATCTCTCCGAGGCGACCCGTGCGCTCCAGCCCAGCGCGAGCCAGAATGACAGCGTCCAAGTCCTCAGAGACGCGCCCCATGCGGGTTTCGATGTTTCCACGCAATGGTACAAGTTCCAGATCGGAGCGCAGCGCACGCAGCTGAGAGACACGACGCGGCGCGGAGGTACCCACACGAGCCCCCTCAGGCAGGTCCATCAGCGGCGTGGCATCGCGGGAAATCAGCGCTTCTCGCGGATCGACGCGCTCCGGCACGGCTGCGACCATCATGTCGTCTTCCGGCAGGGTCGGCAGGTCCTTAAACGAGTGCACGATAATGTCGCACACCCCCTCGCGGAGTGCATGACGCAGCGCCTGGGTGAAGACACCGATGCCAATCTTTTCCACCGGGTCGTGGCGGTTATGGTCACCGGCGGTCTTTACAATCACCAGCTCTGCAGGCTGTCCCAGCTCAATCAGTGCATCACGGACGTGACCGGCCTGTGTCGTGGCCAGTTCCGAGCCCCTGGTACCGATACGAATAGTCGCTGGGTCAGGCATGTTTCCCTCCGGGTGTTAATTTTTGGTGGTTTCAGCAACGCCTTCAATGATGGCACTACTGTCAAGACCATACTGCTCAAATCCCTGCATCCGCCCAATTCGGCCCTCTACCATGAGATCTGCGGGGATATCGGTGTCAGCATACAGGCCAGAGGGGGTGGATAGGGGCAGGTCGAAGAGCTTCTGCAGGGCAAGCGCGTAGTTGCCACCACCCTGCTGGCTAGAAAGCTTCTTGACCTGAACCGTTGGCGCGTGCAAGAGCTTATCGACGACGCGGCGAACCGTGGACTCGACCTCGCGACGTTCCTTTTGAGTAAGACCCGGTGTCTTCGCCTCCAGGCGAGCGAGCTCAGCCGCCGCCACATCCGCCGCGCGCTCACGCAGAGCGCGAACAGTCGGTGCTACCTCGCTTGCGCGCTGCGCCGTGAGGTAGGACTCCAACTCTTCGGCCACAATGTCGCGCGCTGCAGCCTCATCATCACGACCCGGAACCTCCGTGCGAGTCATCTGCAGCAATTCGATGTTGAAGAGTGCGATCCCCTCAAGCCCGGAGACATCCTCCGCGACGTCGCGAGGCATAGACAAATCGACGATGGCGAGCGGGCCGTGGTCGACAACATCTGCAGCTGAGACCACTGGAGTCATGGCTCCGGTGGCACTGACGAGAATGTCCACATCATCGAGGACATCAGCGAAATCATGCAACGCAATAGCAGTAGCGGGGATGCCCGCTTCGATCGAGTGGTTAGCCAGGTTCTGCGCCCGGTCAACGGTGCGGTTGGCAATAATCAGACGATCAATGCCGCAGCGCCCCAGGTAACTGGCGGCCAGCGAACTCATCGCACCGGCGCCGAGGATAAGGGCCGAACGTCCGGCCAGAATATCGGTACCCTCAGCGACGTCAACACCAGAGTTGAACCCAGGATGCAGCGCAGCAATCGCCTCGTCGATGGCCACGGAGACCATCGATGCGCCCGCATTATCAATCAGTGTTTCGCTGTGGACTCGCTTGCCTGTGTGCAGCGCCTTCTGCGCCAAGTCATGCAGCATGCGACCGACGGTGCCGGCTTCGTCCGCTTCCTGGTAAGCATTGCGAAGCTGACCGATAATCTGCTGTTCCCCCAGCACCATCGAGTCAAGACCAGCACACACCGAGAAGGCATGCTCCGCTGCGGCCTGTGCGTACCGCACATAGAGGTGCGGTGTCAGTTCATCGAGTTCGAGCCCAGTACGACCGACAATTTCACGGACCACGGCCGATAGGCCAGAGTGGAAGCCGTTGGCCACCACGTAGTACTCAACGCGGTTACAGGTCGACAACAGCATCGCTTCGCTGATCGCTTCATCCGCGACCAGCCGAGCCAAAATGGCCTCTCGCTCAGTTTCACCGACGGAGACCTTTTCAAGAAGGGTCACCGGTGCAGACCGGTACGACATTCCGACGAGAAGCACACTCACCGCTCAATCACCGCTCTATTGCTCCTTCACAGGCCCCGCTACGGGCTTTTTCACACAGCTATGACTGTTAACGCTAGACAACTCTGCCATCTCGTCACAACAAAGGCATACTTTACTTAGTCTCTACCTCGATGTTCGCAGCACTCCCCTACTTCTTTGCCGCTACTCCACATTCTGCCATGTCTCCGCAGCTCCTAGCAGTTCGGCAGAGTTGTCTCCCGAACTTATTCGGCCTCCGCTATCGCTTCCAGGAGTTCATCATCATCGATTTCCCAGCAAGCGATTTCCTCATCATTGACCAAAATCACCGGCACGCGATCGCCAAATTCCATGGCCAAGTTCGGATCGGTATCGACGTCTTCCACCTGGAACTGCGCATTTTGGTCCCGAACTAGCGGCTCAATCTGCGCAATCACTCGGGCGCACGAACCGCACGTCTTCCTACTCATCACCGTCACAGTCACCATAACGGCCAGTCTAAAGGTCGACTGTTTCGCTTTACGACGTCCCCCTCCCCACACTTCCCCTGCAAAAGTGACTCTTCTTATCCTTGCCCCATCCGCTCCTTGAATCTCAGCGCGCAGCTTTGCCTAAAGACCGGATACTATTCAACAAGAGCTTCCGATAACGGATGTCGGTTGCATACACCGTGGAAAGAGATTTTCGTGCCGTGAGTGAGTTCAGTGCCGACAACCGCTCCCCCTTCCCCATCGACATGCTGGGTGACCTTGCGTCCTCGCAGGGTAACGTCCGCAACTTCCTCGAGCAGGTAGTTCTCGCTCCGCTCAATGACGAAGCACAGGAGGAAGCTGGTGCTGCAGCGGCTGCCAATGCACTGGAAGCTCTCGGCGAAGTCTACGACGTCGGCGGCGAAGAACTGGCTACGGGATTTCGCAGTGTAGCTGGTGCCGAAGATGCCGCTGGCGGTGCCCGTGTGCTCTCGCAGCCCATTCCAGGTGTCGAACGCGATCAGGGCGCAGCCGCTTTCTTCGATGTGGACAACACGCTTGTCCAAGGCGCATCAATCTTCCTCTTTGCCATGGGTTTGGTCGAGCGCGGCTTCATCAAGAAGCGTGATTTGGCCGGCATGATTTGGAAGCAGCTGAAATTCCGAATCTCAGGCGCGGAAAACGCTGCCGACGTAGCTAAGGCCCGTGAACAGGCATTGGAGTTTTTCGCCGGCCACGATGTGAATGAAATGGTCAAACTCGGCGAAGAAATCTTTGAAGAAAAGATCAGCGACCGCGTTTACCAGGGCACCCGCGATCTGGCGGAACTACATATCCAGGCTGGCCAAGAGGTCTGGCTGGTCACCGCCACCCCGGTGCAGCTGGCCCAGGTTATCGCTAAGCACATCGGACTGACCGGCGCCCTTGGCACGGTCGCCGAGGTCAAAGATGGCAAGTTCACTGGCCGCCTGGTAGGCGATATTCTCCACGGCCCGGGTAAGAAGCACGCGGTGGCAGCTCTGGCAGCCTCTTCCGGGTTGGACATGTCTCGCTGCACGGCATACTCAGATTCCGCCAACGACATTCCCATGCTGTCCATGGTGGGCACCGCCGTGGCCATCAACCCGGACCGCAAGTTGCGGAATTACGCCCAGAAGATGGGGTGGACTATCTACGACTATCGCCACTTTCGCTCCGCAACCTTCGCCACGATGCGGTGGCTCTCGATCGGAGCACTGCTGGCAGGAGCTGTCGGGGGCGCGGGACTCGTCGGCAAGCGACTGTGGGACGCGAACAAGGAAAGTTAAACGCTGCTAGGCGCACTCGAGAGTTAGTGACTGCGTTTATGACAAAAATGGCTCGAAAAATGGCCTGAAAGTGTCATAAACTCCTACAGTTTCACATTTGCAGCCCGTAATCGGCAGCCCGTGATTAGCCCCCCCCCAACGACAAAACCCGCCCTATCTCAACGAGACCGGGCGGGTTTTGCTTTTAAAACGTGTACGCGACGCAGCACGCGCGCTCCTGCGATAACGGCAGGAATGCTGGCTTACTTGCCGAGCTTACGACGCTGCACGCGGGTACGGCGAAGCATCTTGCGGTGCTTCTTCTTCGACATGCGCTTGCGACGCTTCTTAATGACGGAACCCATCGGCTCGACCTCGCTATTCGTTGACGGAAATTTTTTCTTGCACAATGGCGGCGTACTCAATGCGGCCTTACAACCGCCGAGATGTCACGCCCTTTTTTTCCTTCCGCCTTCACAGCTCGATACTTCATGACTTGAAGACGATAGGAAACAGGGGCGCAGCACAGCACCATGTACTAATCGGATTAATCATAGCGGGGACATATGCGTTCAGGTCAAACAGCCCCGCTTAAAAGGCAGAAAAAATTAACCCGCGTTGTAGAAAGAGGAGTCCAGGTACTCCTTGACTGCGGACTCATGGACGCGGAAAGAACGGCCAACGCGCACTGCCGGCAGCTCGCCAGCGTGAACCAGGCGGTAGACGGTCATCTTGGATACGCGCATGATGTCAGCAACTTCCGCAACGGTCAGAAAGGTGCCTTTATCTGCATTCTGCATTAGTAAATATTCCCTTCAGCGCACGCGACGCGCTGCAGGCTTCCCCTCCTGCAGAAAATCGTGACACGCACGTGCTTTTCATATCCTACCGGTAGGCAAGGTGCCGGTGCGATTTTTGATAAAAAATAGGGGCATTGGCGAATGGTGTGACAGTTGTGACTAACTCATCGTCCCTGCGTATCGGATTAGCTACTGCCCCTAACCATTTCCAATGCCCCAAATATTGGGGTTACTTGTACACCCGCGACCACTCGGCGAAATACTTATTTACCCATCTCATTGGCCTTGTCATAGCAAGCCTGCAGCGCGCGATGCACCGCGCGACGAATACCCTCTTCCTCGAAAACTCGGGTGGCCGCTGCCGTTGTACCGCCCGGCGAAGTGACATCAGCACGCAACGCAGTCGGGTCCGCGCCTTCCTGCATCATCATCTCGGCTGCACCAGCAGCCGTAGCCGACGCCAGACGCTTAGCCTGATCACGCTTGAGGCCCAGATTCACACCCGCGTCGGTCATCGCCTCGACGAACTGGAAGAAGTAAGCCGGACCGGAGCCCGAGACTGCAGTGACTGCAGACATCAGCGACTCATCGACAACCTCAACGCTGCCGACCTTCTTCAACAGTTCGACAACCTCGTCGGTCTGGCTCTCCGTGACAAAGCGGCCCGGCGCGACTGCACAGACCCCCTTGCCCACCAGCATCGGGGTATTCGGCATGACGCGGATCACCGGAGTACCGACAGCACAGACGCTTTCCATCTTGTCCAGCGTGATGCCAGCCGCCATCGACACCACAATGGTGTCGACCTCAGAGTCATCGAGCACGTCGGCAATCTGCTCGAGCATGTCGATAATCAAGTACGGTTTTACGCACAAGAACACCACGTCGGCACCGTCGACGGCCCCTACTGGGTCGTCGGCATCGACAATGCCGTAGGTCTCCTTCAGACCGGCCAGGCTCTCCTTGGTGCGCCCCACCACATAAATCGAGGAGGGCGAGACACCACCGTCGATGAGACCACCGACGAGTGCGCTACCAATCTTTCCGCCACCAATTACAGCAATTCTTGTCATGGACGCTAAGTGTGCCAAAACTGGCCCACACATGCGAATGCAGGGACCGGAAAACTACGCTTCCGACCCCTGCATCAGGTGATGATTATTCTGTTGACCCCACTACAACTGGAAGAGAATCCAGGGGCCAAATGTCAGCGCCAAACCGACAAGTCCTGCAAGAATCGGTGTCAGTTTGTCCTTCTCACGGCGCAGGTAGTTCGCCATTCCCGCGAAGCCACCAGCGACCACGAGAGCCATGATGACAACCACAATCTTTGGCAGCGACGACCAGGCCATGGTGAAGCCCAGGAACACCAATGCACCAGCAATCAGACCCACGAAGACCTGGATTAGCAGCAACGGCACCGAGAGGGAATTGTCCTCGGCGTAGCCATCGCGCGCGACGGCCTTGCCCTTGGAGCTCTTGGATTCTTCACGCTTAACGACGTCCCGGGGCTCCGACTGCTTCTCGTCAGCTGCGGCCTGGGTCGGTGTGGTCTCGACCTGTGCAGCCTCAGTGGGGGCGTCCTCGGCCTGCTCGATATCGGCCTGTGCGTCTTCTGCCTGTGCAACTTCAGGAGCGACAGCGGCTGCCACTGCCGCCTTGGAAGCGGCACCGGTATCGGCGTCAGCGTCGGCAGCCTCGAAGGTAGCGGTTTCCTGAGCAGCTTCAGCCTCAGCAAATTGTTCACCGTCGACGTCATCCGATTCAGCGGATGCCTCGGACTCTTCGTCGACATTGTCCTGGACAACCGGAATGGAGGCAGTCGGACGGTCGTCGTAAGCGTTGGAACCGGTGAGTACCGCACGAGCGACTGGCCCCGGCTCCCCAAGCTGCTGCGACTCGTCTGCCATGTCACGCAGTTCGGTGAAGGTGTAGGTAATCTCCGAACGCTCGGAGTTGACCATGACCGGACGGGGTTCCATCGGAATTGCCAATGGCACCGCAGGGGCTGCTGGCTGCGCAGTTGGTGTGCTCTGCGCGGCTTGCTCCTGCTGCGGAGCTGCCGGTGCAACCGGTGCAACCGGTTCTTCAGCAACTTCGGCAACCTCGTCAGCTTCAACGTCGTCAGCTTCGACCTCAGCTACTTCGGCGTCAGCGACTTCGGCATCAGCCTCAGCTAATTCCGACTCCTCTTCTTCCTGAGCAGCAGCTTCAGCCTCGGCCTCAGCTTGAACCTCATGCTCCGAAGAATCCGCCCCTTCTGCAACTACCACTGACTCAGCGACAGCCTCCGAGTGCTCCGGAGCTTCTACCTCCGGTTCGGTTGCCTGTGCTTCGTCGGCGGCGTTGGCCGCAGCTTCGTCGGCAAGCAGATCGCTCGTAGTCGTCTGATCGTCGTCTGCGTTGGAAAGAGCGTGAGCACCACGTCGCGGTTCGTCGGCCTTTACACGAGGGATTGAGCCGGTGAGTTCCTGAACGGACACACCGCCTTCTTCAAGGCTGCGTCGACGGCGGCGCCGCGGTGGTTCAGAGGGGGCTCCCTCCTTCTGCCGCCGCGCCAGCAGTTCGGCAACGGTGAGCTTTTCCTCGCTCATCTCAACCCTTTCCGTATAGGTCACTGTCCAGTCGTCGGAAGATGATGCCCTCGCGCAGCGCCCAAGGACAAATCTCGACCTTCTCTAATCCCAATGCTCGCATACTAGCCTCTGCAACGAGAGCACCTGCGACAATTTGGTGAGAACGATTCGCACTAACACCCTCAAGTTCAGCACGGTCAGCCGCCGTCATGCGGGAAATAAACGCAATCAACTGGCGCAAACCAGCGGCAGTCAGAGTGCGCTTAACCCGGGGACCAGCAGCGGAAGGCGCCGCACCGGTCAGGCGGGCGAGAGTGCGGAAAGTCTTCGAGGTGGCGACAGCCAAGTCCGGCTCACCAAGCGTACGCAGATGACGCGCTGGCTCAGCGAGCTCAGCATCAATGTAATCGCGCAGCAGGTCAATCTTCTTGCGCTCCGGCGGATCGGTCTCGAACCACTCGTGGGTCAACCGTCCCGCACCGAGCAGCAGTGAGTACGCCGCCTCCGGATCTTCATCGGTACCCGACGTCAGCTCAAGAGAACCGCCACCGATATCCAGGTTGATTAGACGACCAGCAGACCAGCCGTACCAGCGCCGTACTGCCAAAAAGGTCAGACGAGCCTCATCCTCACCGGAGAGAATCTGCAGCTTAATGCCAGTTTCTTTCTCAACGTGGGCGAGAACCTCGTCCGCATTCGTGGCATCGCGAACAGCTGAAGTGGCGAAGCTAATCATCTCTTCGCACTTCATCTGCTCAACCAATTCCTTGGATTCAGCGACGTAGCCCGTCAGCTTGTCAATGCCCTTCTTGGACAGGTTGTTGTCCTTATCCAGGTACTCGACCAGCTTCATCGTCGACTTGGAATCGCTCATCGGAGTCGGATGTCCGCCCCGGCGGGCGTCCACCATCACCAAGTGGACGGTATTACTACCTACATCTAATACACCTAATCTCACTCTTAGTAGGTTAGACGGTCTACGGTGTATTGGTGTGAATCAACCCCACCCCCGCCCCGGTCGCGGACCGCAACCGTCTCCCGCTGAAGTCGCCTATGACTTTCCCCGCGAGTGGTTCGAGTTCGCCCACCCGGAGGACCCAGAACACATCATCACCTGCGACCTAACCTGGTTGATGAGCTCCTATCAATGCGCTTTCGGCACCTCCGCTTGCCAGGGCATCGACTCCGCGAACGCGGATGTCGGATGCTGCGGCCATGGCGCCTTTATCACCGACGAAGAAGACCGCGAGAGGGTTATTGACGTCGTAAAGCGAATGGAAGGCGACTCCACAGAGCCCCAGTGGTGGCAGAACCGCCCCAAACAAACCCTGAAGTGGCTCGAAACCTACGAAACCGACCCCTCCGAACCGTTGGAACCGTGGTTAGTGTGGGACGAGCTTGACGACGAAAACGGAGAGCCTGAGCCTGCTCTGAAAACGAAGGTCGTGAAGAATGCCTGCATTTTTGCCAACCGTGACGGGTGGCGCAATGGTGCGGGCTGTGCCATCCACCAGTGGGCAATGGCCAACGACATTGACCCCGTGAAGGTCAAGCCGGATGTGTGCTGGCAGGTGCCGCTGCGCCGACTGGAGGACTGGGAGGAACGCCCAGACGGCCAGGAGATTCTGCGCACGACCATTACTGAATATGATCGTCGTGCCTGGGGCGATGGCGGCGAGGACTTTGAGTGGTTCTGCACGGGCGCGCCGGCCACACATACCGGTGGCGAGCCGGTGTGGCGCACGCACAAGTCCGAACTAATAGAGCTCATCGGCGAAGAGTGCTACGAAATTCTCGCGGAGCACTGCCGTGCCCGAGAAGCAGCGGGCGCGGCCAAGGTTTTCGGGCCGAGTGGCTACCCACTGCTGGCGATTCACCCGGCCACACGCGCAGCGGCCGAGGGGCTGGCACCGGACGAGGTTTAAGTCGAGGTTTCTCAGACCGCCGGCGGAGATCGTCGGCAGCAGTCTGCTGAGCTAGTCCTCGAACTTGTAACCCAAGCCGCGAACGGTGACCAGGAATTCTGGCGAGGAAGGATTGCGCTCAATCTTGGAGCGCAGGCGCTTGATGTGTACGTCCAGCGTCTTGGTGTCGCCGACGTAGTCGGAGCCCCAGACGCGGTCGATGAGCTGGCCGCGGGTGAGCACACGACCACGGTTGCGCAGCAAGTACTCCAGCAGGTCGAATTCCTTGAGCGGCATTGCGACATCATCACCGTCAACGGTGACCACGTGGCGCTCGACGTCCAGCACGACCGGACCGCCGCGCAAGACCTCCTCGTAGATATCCTCGACATCGTCGGAGTCGTCGTGGCGACCGCGGCGCAGCACAGCCCGGATACGGGCAATAAGCTCCCGGGAGGAATACGGCTTGGTCACATAGTCATCCGCACCAATTTCGAGGCCGACGACCTTGTCAATCTCAGTGTCACGGGCGGTGACCATAATCACTGGGACAGAGGACTTTAAGCGGATGTTTTTGCAGACCTCGGTGCCACTCATACCTGGCAGCATGAGGTCCAGCAGCACAATGTCCGGTTCTGCCTTGGAGAATTCTGCAAGTGCTTCCTGGCCGTCAGCGGCCATCCGCACCTCGAATCCTTCGCGCTGCAGCAGAAACGCAAGCGGCTCCGCCAAAGCCGTCTCGTCTTCGACAATAAGTACCTCAGTCACGGATTACTTCATTCCTTCCTTGGAATCCTTGTTCTGGGAATCCTTATCCTTGCCACGGGTTTTGCCCGTACCTCGCTGCGCGTTTTTCTTAGCCGCAATTTTACCCGCAGGCTGGGTGTGGCCGATTGGCAAACGTGCAGATACATCGCCATCATTCGACGCGGAACCGTTCTTTTCCATCAGCGGGAGCTCAATGGTGAAGGTCGATCCTGTGCCCAGCCGACTCCACAGCTTCACGGTTCCCTTGTGATTCGCTGCAACGTGCTTAACAATTGCCAAGCCCAGACCGGTACCGCCTGTCGCCCGCGAGCGTGCCTTATCCGCACGGAAGAAGCGCTCGAAGATACGCTTCTGATTCGCCTGGGAAATGCCGATACCGCGGTCAGTGACGCGGATAGCGACGGTGTCGTTATCCTCCTTGACCGCAGTCACAGATACAGGCGTGGCCTCTGGCGAGTAGTTGATCGCATTTGAAATCAGGTTGGACACCGCGGTGATCAGCAGGCTGCGTTCACCTTCAACCACCAAATCCGGCTCACAGTCAACGGTGATTTCAATACCCGCCTGCTCCGAGAGCATCTGGTTACGACGCACAGCTCCTTGGACAATCTCTTCAACCTTCACGGGAGACATGTCCGGCAGTGGCTCTGCCCCCTGCAGCTTCGACAGCGAGATGAGTTCCGTAATCATGGTCGACATCCGCTTGGACTCCTGCGTCAGGCTCTCACTGAAGTGACGCACGGCAACCGGGTCGTCGGTAGCTTCATTCAGCGCCTCGACCAAGAGGCTGATGGCCCCCACCGGAGTCTTGAGCTCGTGGGAGACGTTAGCCACAAAGTCACGTCGCGCGGCCTCCATACGGGCCTGTTCGGAGACATCCGCCGCATAAATCACCACAAAACGGTCGTCCACCAGCGACAACGGAGTTAGCTGACAGCGGACGATTGTGTCCGGCGCCCCCGCCCGGCGCGACGGCAGCACCAGCGTTAGCTCCTGGTCCTCCTGCGAGTCAAAGACCTTGAGCGCAGCTTCCCAGCCCACGTCATTGAGGCGGCGCTCATAGACCAGCCCCAACTTGTGCGCCATGGAGTTCGACAAAATCAAATCACGCGAGATGTCAACGACCACCACACCCGTCGGAGACTTCTGAATGGCCAGGTGCATGACCTGCGCCATGGTGGTTATTGAACTTTCCTCGTCGCTCTTCTGACGCCGAGCGGCGTTATAGGCACCCGAGACAACTCCACCAAGAATCAGCACAGCTGCCATAACCGCAGCACCTAATAGAGCGGCGATAATGATTTTTGACACGGGTCTTACCCTAAGCTCTTTTCACAGTCCGCGCGCGCTGAAAAATCATTGCGCTAGCTAGCTCTAAATAGACCAAGGAGCACAGCCCCACTTGGCTGCGCCCCTTATCGGCCTATCAAACACCTACATATTTACTTGTTGCCCTGAGCAGCAACAGCAGCAGCACCTGCAGCTGCAGCTTCCGGATCCAGGTAGGTGCCACCCGGGTTCAAAACCTTGCCCTCAGCATCAAAGTCGTAAACCAGCGGGATACCGGTCGGGATGTTCAGAGCGGCAATGTCCTCGTCCGAGATGTTGTCCAGGTGCTTGACCAGTGCACGCAGGGAGTTACCGTGAGCTGCCACCATGACAGTCTCACCGGACTTCAGACGCGGCAGGATTTCCTCTTCAAAGTAAGGAATGAAACGCTTCACGACGTCCAGGAGGCACTCCGTGCGCGGAACCTCATCCAGGTTGGCGTAACGCGGGTCATTAGCCTGCGAGAACTCGCTGTCATCCGACAGCTCCGGCGGCGGAGTGTCGTAGGAGCGACGCCAGGACATGAACTGGTCCTCGCCGTACTTCTCCTTGGTCTCTGCCTTGTTCAGACCCTGCAGAGCACCGTAGTGGCGCTCGTTCAGACGCCAGTCACGGATAACCGGAATCCACAACAGGTCAGCGGTATCCAGGGCAATGTGTGCGGTGTTAATTGCGCGACGCAGCAGCGACGTGTAGAGAACCTGCGGCTTCAGGCCTGCCTCTACGAGCATCTCACCGGCACGTACTGCCTCAGCGCGGCCCTTGTCGGTCAGTGCAACGTCGACCCAGCCCGTGAACTGGTTGGATGCGTTCCACTCACTCTGGCCATGACGGACAAGAATCAGTTTTCCATTGCTCATACCCCCAATTGTGCCCCAAAACGGGAAAGCCCGCCGTTCGTTGCCCCGCTATGTGGGTTGCTACCCCCGGCTACTCAACCATGTGGCGGAACTGCTCCAGATTGGCCAGGTTTTCCCCACGGTCAACCCGCCACTCCCACTCGCGCTTAATTGCCGATGCAAAGCCGCGTTCGAGGATCTGGTTGAAGTCCCCATCGGCCGTCTCGAGCAGCTGACCGAGGAGGCGGTCGAGGTCATCGTCGGAAAGCTCAGCCGGCAGTTGACCGACCAGGTAGATGTCGCCGGCGGCGTCGATGGTGTAACCGATGCCGAACAGGCGGCGGTTGCGCTGCAGCAACCACTTGTAGACGGCCTCGTGGTTTTCTTCGACCGCGCGACAGACGAAGGCTTCGACGCGCAAGGAGTCCGGCGCCGGGATGAGGCCGACGACAGTCTTGAGCTTCTTCTTACCAGGCAGGACCACCACGGCGGCATTGTCTGCAAGACCATGCTCGACACCGAGGCGTTCCAGCTGCTCACCGAGGGATTTCAGCTGTACTTGGATGTCCGTGCTCATCGTGAATCATCTCCCTGCTTTTGTGGCTACGGCTCTGGCGGTACTGAAGCTAACGAAACCTACCGGGAGCCGCCCGCATCCCGGATAGAGCCGGGACAATTTTCCTTTTGGAGTTCGGTTCGATGATAGACATCGGCCAACCGATCCACGGTCTTTTGCCAGGAAAACTCCAAGGAGTGCTCGCGCGCCTGGGTGGCCAACTTAATGCGCAGCTCGTCGTCCTCCACCAGGCGACCGAGGGCATCGGCCCAGGCTGCAGACTCGTGACCGTCGACAAGCAAACCGCTGACCCCATCGTCGACAGCGATGGAGAGTCCGCCGACATTCGCCGCGACGACGGGAGTTCCGGTGGCTTGAGCCTCCATCGCCACCAACCCGAAAGTTTCGTTGTAACTGGGCACGGCGACAATATCTGCGGCCTGGTAGAGCTTCGCCAGATCCTGCGGCGGGCGCGGGGGCATGAACCGGACTAGGTGATCAATCCCCTCTTCCGCGGCGAGATTGGTGAATTCGTCGGGCGCGTGCAGCCCAGAACCGGACAGGCCACCGCAGATAATCACTCGGACATTAGTGGCGGGATGGCGACGCATGAGCTCACCGACACCCCGCAGCAATACCTGCGGGCCTTTCAGCCGCTGCAGCCTACCGACGAACAAAATGACCTTAGTGTGCAACGGGATGCCCAGCTCACGACGGGACCGCTCGGTGGCACGATCACTGCCCGGCGAAAAGAGCTCCACGTCCACCCCGGGCGGCACGACATTGATGCGCCACGGGTCGGCATCGTGGAGATCCGCGAGCTGCTTAGCCTCGGCATCGGTGTTGACGATGAGCCGGCACGCATTGTCCACAATCTGCTGCTCACAGATACGCCGAGACTCCGGCTCCGGCGTATCTCCCTCCGCCAGATGGAGATTCTTCACTGCCGCCAGCGTGTGCGCCGTGTGCACAAACGGAATGTCAAGCAAATCCGACAGCAGCCACCCCACCTGGCCAGAGAGCCAGTAGTGCGAATGGATCAGGTCGTATTCAATCCCCTGTTTGCGGGCGAATTCAATGACCCCACCGGCAAAGGCCGGCATCTGCGTAGCCAGGTCTGACTTCTCTAACCCCTCATATGGGCCAGCCACAATGTTGATGACGCGGAAGTTCTCACTGACCTGAATCACCGGCCCATCGCTGGAACGCGTGGCGCGGGTGAAAACATCCACCTTCACACCGCGTCGCGCCAGCTCCTCGCAGGTGCGCAGCACGTAGACATTCATGCCACCAGCGTCACCGATGCCCGGTTGCTCCAGCGGAGAGGTATGCATGGAGATCATCGCGATGCGGTTCGGCCACGCCGGGGTGTTAGAGGTGGCCGCGTCTGCGCCCGCCGTTGCCGCCGGAAATGTTTCGCTCATACTGCCCAGAGTGCCTATGCCAGGGGCAACCCCGCAAATGAGTACCTCAAATACGTGTATAGGAATTCCGGCATCGCAGTGCGACGTACGGCACAATAGAGGTCGATACCTACTACGTCGTAGGTTATTATCACCTCACGACATAGTCAGGCGATAAACAAAAACCTAGGAGGATCCCATGGCCGATACATCCAGCTCACACGCTGCAAATGACTCTGCCCCAGCTCACGGTTCCACACCCAACGCTGCGGCCTCCAAGGCCTGGCTGAACCTGTATCCGGAGTGGACCCCACCCCACATCGACTACAACTTCGACACCCTCCTAGACGTCTACCGCCACACTCTGAGCAACCACCCGCGCCGCAAGGCATTGACCTTCTTCGGTCGCTCCACCTCCTACGCCGAGCTGGATGCCAAGGTTCGCAGCGTTGCCGCCGGCCTGCGCGCACTTGGCGTACGCAAAGGCGATCGCGTGGCACTGCTCATGCCGAACTGCCCGCAGCACGTCATCGCCTACTGGGCAGTTCTGCACCTCGGCGCTGTTGCCGTAGAGCACAACCCCCTCTACACCGCCCACGAACTGCGCCACCCATTCAACGACCACGGCGCCCGCTTTGCCATCTGCTGGGACAAGATCGTCCCCGTACTTGAGGACCTCCGCAACAACACCCCGCTCGAGACCATCATCGCGGTCAATATGCTGCAGGACCTGCCGTTTGTCATGCGCACCGCCCTGTCGATCCCGCTGCCGAAACTCCGCGCCGCCCGCGCTAAGCTGCACTCCTCCGCACCGCAGGTCATGGGTTTTGACGCTTTGCTTCACGACGCCGTCGGCGGAGACGGCCACGACCTCCAGGCCGATGAATCCATCACTGCCGATGACACTGCAGTGATGATGTACACCTCTGGCACCACGGGCTCGCCAAAGGGCGCGCAGTTGAGTCACCAGGGGTTGGTAGCCAACATTCTGCAGGGCAAGGCCTGGGTGCCGGGCCTTGGCAAGGAGCGGGAGATCTCCCTCGGTGTTCTGCCGATGTTCCATGCCTACGGCCTGACCATTGTCACCAACTTGTCCATGCTGATTGGCGCTGAACTGGTGCTGGTGCCGGCACCGGAGATTCCGCTGATTATGAAGGTGATGAAGAACAATCGCCCGACATGGGTGCCTGGTGTGCCGACTCTCTACGAGAAGATTGTCGAAGCCGCCGAGCGCGATAATGTCGACCTCTCCGGCGTGAAGTTCGCCTTCTGCGGTGCTGCTACCCTGCCGGTTTCCCTTGTGCAGAAGTGGGAGAAACTCACTGGCGGGCGCCTTGTCGAAGGCTACGGCCTCACCGAAACGTCACCGATTATCGTCGGCAACCCGATGGACGGCAACCGCCGCCCGGGCTACGTTGGCCTGCCATTCCCCGACACCGAGGTTGCCATCGTTGACCCCGAAAATCCCACCAAACTCCGCGCTGACGGCGAGGAGGGCGAGGTCATCGTCCGAGGCCCACAGGTTTTCGCCGGTTATCTCAACCTCCCGGAGGCAACGGAGAAGTCCTTCACCGATGGGCCTGCTGAGCTTCCCGCTGGCGACCGTTGGTACCGCACCGGCGATGTCGGAGTCATGGAGTCGGACGGCTTCATCAAGCTGGTTGCCCGCATCAAGGAGGTCATCATCACCGGTGGCTTCAATGTCTACCCGGCCGAGGTCGAGGAAGTACTGCTCTCCCACCCGGACATCACCGATGCCACGGTCGTCGGCCTGCCGAAGAGTGACGGCTCCGAGATGGTCGTGGCCGCCATCACCCTTGCTGACTACGCCCGACTGGATTCCGACGCCTACCGCGACCACTGCTACGACAACCTGACCCGGTACAAGGTGCCGCGCGCATTCTTCCACCTGGAGGAACTACCTCGCGACCAGATGGGCAAGGTCCGCCGCCGCGATGTCCGCGACGTGCTGCTCACGCAGCTGGAGCAGAAGGGCCAGAGCGTCGATTCGCTTTCCCACCGCAAGCACCATTAGTTCACGGTGGTTTTGTAGTTGGGATAGGGGCCTGAGTAGAGCGGGCTCCTATCCCTTTAAGGCGGACCCCGGCTCCCCCCCCCAGACTTAGTGACTAGGTTTATGACAAAAAACTGAGGGTGAATAATATTCACGTGTCATAAACCTAGTCACTTTCTCTATCCCCGCCATTGGGAGAAGGCCCGGGAGCGCAAACTGAGGACTACCCGGCGGTTCTATCAGCCCCAGCGCCCCGGTCAGCCCCATCACCCCCGTTAGTCCCATCAGGCACGCCAGCCTCTCCAGTCCGCCCCCACTGGCCATCAGCCACCCGCCGCGGGCCTAATCGATGCTCACGCCGACCCACACCGGCTCGGGCACCAGGGTCACGCCGAAGGCCTTTTCCACGCCAGCGCGCACATCGCGCGCCAAAGCCACCAAGTCGGCGGCGGTCGTAGGCGTACCATCGCCGGACTCCCCGCGGTTGGTCAGGGCAAGAGTGTGCTTAGTCGACAGTCGCGCGGGCGCACCGTCACCGGGGTAGCCCTTGGGGAACCCGGCGCGCTCGATAAGCCACGCCGCCGAGAGCTTCACGGCTCCCTCGTGGCCGGGGCCAGCGGGGAATGCGGGCATATTCGCGGCCTCATCGGCCCCACGCAGCGCGGCAACCTTTGCACGCACGGCCTCCACCGAGTTCTCCGGAATGATCGGGTTGGTAAAGAAAGAACCCGCCGACCAGGTATCGCGGTCAGCATCTTCGAGCACCATGCCCTTGCCCCGGCGCAGCTCAAGCACCTTTTCGCGCACCAACTCAGCCGGCCTGCGAATCTCGCCTGCCGCAGCCTCGGCCTCGTCGACGCCCAGGCGCCGCGCCAGTTCGCCATAGCGAAGTGGCGCGGACATGCCATCCACACTGAGCTCGAACCGCACGGCCAGCACCACTGCCCGTGCGGTGAACTTCAGGTTCGAGTAGCGGTAGGAAAGGTCGAGAGACTCCGGTTCCACCCACTCGACCGAGCCGGTTGCGCGATCGTAAAGCTGCACCGAGTCCAGGACCTGCGACACCTCAGCACCGTAGGCGCCAACGTTCTGCACCGGAGTGGCTCCGGCCGATCCCGGAATACCCGACAGGCATTCAAGGCCGCCAAAACCGGCGTCGACACTCATCTCCACGACCTCGTCCCAGACCGCACCGGCCTCGGCCTCCACGATTGCCGACACGGACTCCAGCCCGTGTCCGCGAGTGCTCATGGTCACGTTGTCGGCCTCGATCACCACGGCCACCAGCGGCTCGAGTTCATCGGCTACCACCAGGTTGGATCCGCCTCCCACGATGAGGAGGGGCACGTTAGCGTCGTCAAGCGTGCGTACAACATCGACCACAGCGTCCGTCGTGCTACACCGGACGACGGCACGCGGCACCCCGCCGAGGCGGAGCGTCGTCAGATCCGAGAAAGCGGTATGCGTGCTGAGCTCCACCCCCTCTAGCCCCGCAAGCCCATCGATGGCTTCTTCCATGTCGGAGGTCAGGTGAATTGGGTTCGGCGATTGGTCGAGATTTTCCACGCCCCTAGCGTAGTGCAAATTACGTATCATCAAGCGCATGACTACGACTAACACGCACACCGTCAACTTCGACCAGCCGATTGAGAAGGTTTACGAGGCCCTCACCGACGCCGGTTTCTGGGAGAAGGTCGCAAACCGTTTCTCGGCAGCTGACGGCAAGGTGGAAAAGTTCGAGACCACCGACGCTGGCACCACCGTCGTGATTCGCCAGACCGTCTCTGCTGACAAGATTCCGGCGCAGGCACAGAAGTTCGTCAAGTCCGGGGTCGGCATGACGCGCACGTTCGTCATCAGCCCGCTTAACGACGACGGCGCGACCTCTACTTTGACCACAGAAGCTTCGGGCGTACCGGCGTCCTTCAGTGCGTCCCAGAAGCTCACCGCCCAGGGTGAAGGTTCCGTGCTGACCACCAACTCCGAGTTCGCCATCAACGTGCCGCTGCTCGGTGGCAAGCTCGAGGAGAAGGCAGCTCCGTACCTGGAGCGCGTCCTCAACGCTGAGACCGCTGTGCTGGCGGACTACGTCACTAAGTAGGTTGCGCAGCGGGGCACACCGAGGCGGCACCGGGGGCGGACACCCGGGCGAAGAAAGGTGGTAGCGACGGAGCCGTCGTTAAGCAAGACTGGGAACCATGAGTTCTGCTAAACGCTCGTCGAGCGTCAAAGTCCTGCCCACCGTCCTCGGTGTCATCATCGTGGTGGCACTCATTGCGATTGCCGGCGAAATCGGCGTCCGGATGTTCGTGAGCAAGGAGATTTCCGACGGCTACCGCACCTCCGCCGAAGAGCGTGGTGCGACGGTCACTGAAGACCCCAAGGTTTCTTTCGGCACCCGCCCGATGCTGCTCGCCTTGGCCACGAAGTCCGTGCCCTCGATGGACCTGTCCACTCCGAACACACTGGAGGTCAAGAACCCGGAGGCGCTGGGTGGCGCACCGGAGATCAACGGTGACCCGGCAGCGGAAGTGCACCTGGAAAACGTGGATCTGAGCAATCGTGCGGATCCGACGGCAGAGTCGCTGCGAGTAGACGTCACAATCCCACCTCAGCTGCTGCAGGCGCTAATTAACCGGGAAAGCGGTGTACGCGCTTCCACAATCACGCCGTTGCCGGACGAAGGCCTGTTCAACATTGAATTCGCCTCCGGATTTGCGACCTCCAAATTCCGCCCGATTGCCAACGGCGGACATATCGAAATCAACTTGGAGGGCGGCTCAATCCTCGGCTTAAACCTCGATGGCCTGGCCGGCTGGCTGGGAGAAGCGAGCGGTACGCTGTTGAGCTACGATATCGGCCACGGTATGCAGGTGGAGGAAGCCCACGTCACTGGGGAGGGCCTGGCGTTGACGCTGACGGGCGCAAATCTGCCTTTGTCGACCGTGAGCGAACTTACCTTTAGCTAGCAGGTAAGATACCGAGAATGACTCGCTCTCTCATCACCGCAAATAGCGGTACTCCCACCGAGCGCCAGTACATCTTCTCGCTCGGCTGTCCAGACCGTACCGGTATCGTTTCCACCCTGTCGACCTTCCTGTCCGACATTGGTGCATGGATTACCGAGGCGGACTTCTTCTCCGACCCGGAGACCGGATGGTTTTTCACTCGCCAGGCGGTCCGCGCCGACGCGCTCGACCTGACGGTAGAAGAGCTGCGCGAGAAATTCGCCGAGCTCGTCGGTGATTGGGGCCCTGAGGTCCGCTGGAAGGTCACCGACAACGCTGTCCCGAAGCGCGCTGTCATCCTGGTGACCAAGGAAGGCCACTGCCTGCAGGATCTGCTCGGCCGCGTCGCACAGTCCGACTATCCGATGGAAATCGCTGCAGTAATTGGTAACCACCGCGATCTGGAGCCACTGGTCGCAGCGTATGACATTCCCTTCCACCATGTGCCCTTCCCCAAGGATGCCGTCGGCAAGCGTAAGGCATTCGATGAGGTCGCCGAGATTGTCGACGCCGAAAACCCGGATGCCATCGTGCTCGCACGTTTCATGCAGATTCTGCCGCCGGATCTGTGCGAGAAGTGGGAAGGCCGCGCAATCAATATCCACCACAGCTTCCTGCCGTCGTTCATGGGCGCGCGCCCGTATCTGCAGGCTTATCGACGTGGTGTGAAGCTCATCGGTGCCACCTGCCACTACGCCACTGAGGACCTCGACGATGGTCCGATTATTGAGCAGGACGTCATGCGTGTCTCCCACAAATACACCGCTGCGGACATGCAGCGTGAAGGTCGCGATGCGGAGAAGCAGGTCCTCGCCCGCGGTTTGCGCTGGCACCTGGAGGACCGTGTGCAGGTTTACGGCAACCGCACCGTGGTGTTCCAGTAGGTTACCGTGGCGTTCCAGTAGGTTTTCGGGGAGCCAGACCTATCCCTATCCCCTCCCCCAGAAAGAAAGTGTCTGGGTTTATGACAAAATCACCGGGTTTTTCACCCAGAAACTGTCATAAACCCAGACACTTTCTCAGTTGTGCGGGCTAACACCCGCCCTGGACTAACACCCGCCCGGGACTAATAACCGCCCTGTGCGTTCGACAAAATGTCCTTGATCTGTGGGCGAACATCCAACCAGTAAATCCCCGTGATGACTAGTCCGGCAATCAGCGGGATGCCCAGCATTGCCCAGCCCAGCCACGGCAGGAGTAGGAAGATAGCCGAACCGACCAGCATGCCGGCCCAGACGTTGCGGCTCTTGCGGTCTGCAGCGTCAAAGGCATCCGCGCGGGTGGTGATGACAAGCACCGCACCGATTAGCGCCAAGATGCCGATGACAAACGGAATGGCGAACTGAAACAGGACGTCCACATAGACGGAAATTGCCATCAGCGGCGAATCCGCAAGACTGGGCAAAGATGGTAACAGGCGCACCGGGGGAACAACTCCTTTAACAGGGATGCATTGCTTTTTACATGCTAACGCACACGGTCTGATGTGCTGGGTTGTGCTGCTAAATAGCCCCAAACACCAAGGTCGACAGGGTGTAAATAGCCAAACCGGCCAGTGATCCGACAACAGTGCCGTTAACGCGAATGAACTGCAGATCGCGACCGACCATCAGTTCAATCTTGTCGGAAGCCTCATCGGCGTCCCAACGCTCGACGGTCTCGGAAATGATCGAGGTAATCTCGCCCGCGTAGTTCTCAGCGATGAAGACGACAGCCGCTTCCAGACGGCGGTCCATTCGTTTGCGCAACTCAGGATCGGACTGGATTCGCTCGCCGTAGCGGGCGGCCGTTTCCGAGACCTTCCGACGGAGCAGGGAGTCCGGGTCGCGGGCAGCGTCGACAAGCTTTGCGGATGTTGATGCCCAAATCTTCGCCGGTGCCTGTGTGACAGCGGCGGACGAAAGAATGTCAGTCTTAATTTCTTCGACCTTGGCGATGGTCTTCTCGTCGTTCTGCAAATCAACGGCGAGCTGCGTGAGGAAGCGGTGGAGCGCCAGGCGCGCGTCGTGCTTAGGGTCATGCTGCACCTGCCAGGTCCAATCAACCAGCTCGCGATAGACCTTGTCGCCGATGAGATCGTTGACAAAGCTCGGTGCCCAGGAGGGGGCGCGCTCTCCGACGAGTCGGTCGATAAGATTCTGCGAGCCCAGCGACTTCCGGTGCAGCCACTCAGCCATCTGCTGGACAATAGGCTCGGTGCGCCCTTCTTCGATCAGCTGCTCGAGAACCTTACCCGCTGGTGGCCCCCACTCCGGGGCTGCAACTTCGTCGATGACTGCTGACTTCAGCACTGCGGCGGCATCGTCAGGATTAATCGCCTCCAGCACATTTCCGGTGAACTTACCGACCTCTGCGGACACTTTGTCGGCGTTTCCCGGCGCTACCAGCCATTCGCCGATACGCTCAGGAATCTCGGCCTTACGCACCTTGTCCACAATCAAAGCGGGGTTCAGGAAGTTATCACCGACGAACTGCGCCAGGGACTCACCGACCTGGTCCTTCTTGCGACGGACGATAGCGGTGTGTGGGATAGGAATGCCGAGCGGGTGGCGGAACAGAGCTACGACTGCGAACCAGTCGGCGAGGGCACCGACCATGCCAGCCTCAGAAGCAGCGCGAACGTAGCCCACCCACGCGGGCACAACTTCGCCTGCGGATAAGTGTGAAGACTCAATACCGCGGCATGTGAAATACACAGCGGTTGCGATGACCAGCAGCATCGTAGCGAAGGCCTTAGCCTTACGCAGTTGCGCACGTTTTTCCGCCTCAACCTCTGGTGATGGCCCGGGAACTTCGAGACGGTCCGAGACCGTATCTACAGCTGCCGGGAGCTTAGCGGGGTTGTTATCCATGTGTATAGATTAGGCGCCGAAAACGCGAAAATGCCACCGCGCCGCAGTCCGCTGTTGGTGAGAGAGGTACTTCTCAATACTTCCCTACCCCAGCGCACTGTGCACAGTGGCATCAACTGTGGAGGTGCTAGTTCAAAAGGCTAGCGTTGCATCCGCCTAGAGGCGAGCCCCTTTAAACTGGGGCAAGCCTTTAGTGGTGAGTGCCGAATTCCTTTCGGTAAGCCTTGTAGTCACGACGACCGATGGAGATGCAGGCCAGACCCGCAATAACCATAACCAGTCCGACTACCAGGCCAGCCCACATGAACACGCTGCCGTCGAAGTTCCAACCACCGGTGTAGTCGGTGTAGTTGGCGGCATCCTTAGCCAGGAAACCGTTGCTGTGAGAGGCAGCAGTCTGGTCGGCAAAAACGGTCGTTGCGAGACCGAAAATGAAGGTGCCCCAAGCCGCCAGAGAGGCGAGCATGAGTCCCATGCCAATCCAGGTAATGCTCTTGTGAAGCGAGGAGTATTCGGCATTCATGCTCTGAGGCACGTAACCGTCGACGAAGTGCTCTTCGCCCTGGTAACGCTTGACTGCATTCGCCATAATCTATGTCCCTTCTGGAAAACTCTAATCGAGAAAGAGTTTAGTCGTCCTTACCGCGGAAGAACGAACGAGCTCGTTCCTTGGTAACGGCGGCAACCGCAGTCAGCGGGATACCGGCCGGGCAGACATCAGCACATTCACCATAGAGGGAGCACGGACCGAAGGTGCCTTCGACCTCGTCAACCATCTTGCGAGCACGCTTGCCACGCTCTTCCTTACCCAGCGGGACCAGGGAGAGGTGAACCAGCTTTGCGCCGGTGAACAGGTGTGCAGCACCGTTCGGGCAAGCTGCCACACAAGCACCACAGCCGATGCAGGCTGCGTGGTCAAGTGCGAACTCAGCGGTCTCGTGGTTCAGGTGCAGAGTATCTGCATCCGGAGCGGTACCAGCGTTGATGGAGACGTAGCCACCCTGCTCGAGGACACGGTCCAGAGCGGAGCGGTCAACGACCATGTCCTTGATGACCGGGTATGCGGCGGAGCGCATCGGCTCGATCTTCAGGGTGTCACCATCGCTGAACTGGTGCAGACGCTGCTGACAGGTCGGGGTGTTCTGGCCCGGGCCGTGCGGACGACCGTTGACGTTCAGACCACAGGTACCACAGATACCCTCACGGCAGTCAGATGCGAACGCGAACGGCTCCTTGCCGGACTCGACGTACTTGGAGTTGACGTGGTCAAGCAGCTCCAGGATCGACATCTCTGCGACGGCGTCGTCAACGTCAACGGATTCAAAGTGTCCCTCGACGTTCGGACCTGCTTGGCGCCAGATTTCAAGGTGCAGTTTCATTACTTGTAGTTCCTTGTCATGAGCGGGACGGCTTCGAAGGTGAGCGGCTCGGCGTGGCGAATGAATTCGTGACCGGACTGATCCCATGCAGGACCATTGTTGCCTCGCTCCCATGCGGAAACGAAGCACCAGTTAGCGTCATCGCGCTCTGCCTCGCCATCTTCGGAGATGTGGTCATCGCGGTAGTGAGCACCGCAGGACTCATCGCGGTCGAGGGCGTCGACACACATGAGCTCACCGAGGTCGATGTAGTCAGCAACGCGGTTAGCGTACTCGAGCTGCTGGTTCATCTCGTTCGGCTCACCCGGGATGAAAAGGTCAGACCAGAATGCCTTACGCAGTTCGCGGATCTCCTCGATACCGCGAGCCAGGTCTTCCTTGTTACGAGCCACACCACAGTCGCGGTAGAGAATCTCACCGAGCTGACGGTGGAAGTACTCAGCGCCGTGCTTACCCTGGATGCTCATCAGCTTGTCCAGGCGAGCCTGAGCGCGGTCCAGTGCTTCCTTGGCCTCCGGGGCATCCTCAGCCAGGCGGTCGGTACCGAGCAGCGGGCCAAGGTAGTTCGGAATGGTGAACGGCAGGGTGAACCAACCGTCGACCGAACCGGACAGCAGGGAGTTTGCACCAAGACGGTTTGCACCGTGGTAGGTCCAGGATGCCTCGCCACCGGTGAACAGACCCGGGATGGAGGTCATCTGGTTGAAGTCAGACCACAGACCACCCATGGTGAAGTGGCAGGTCGGAGCAATACGCATCGGAACCTTGTACGGGTCCTCACCGATTGCCTCTTCGTACATCTGAATCAGGTTCGAGTAGCGTTCCTTGATGACCGGCTGGCCCAGGCGCTCAATTGCGTCACGCAGATCCAGGTAGACGGAGTTCTTCAGCGGACCAACACCGTAGCCGGCGTTAATCTGCTGAGAGTTGGCACGGGAAGCGACGTCACGCGGGACGAGGTTACCGAATGCCGGGTAGCGACGCTCCAGGAAGTAGTCGCGCTCGTCCTCCGGGATGTCGTTGGCCGGGCGCTCGTCGCCCTTCTTCTTCGGGGTCCAAATACGTGCGTCGTTACGCAGGGACTCGGACATCAGAATGGTCTTCGACTGCCAGTGCGCGTTAACCGGAAGACCGGTCGGGTGGAACTGGATGAAGGACGGGGATGCGAAGTAAGCACCCTGGTCGTATGCACGCATGATGGCCGAAGCGTTGGAGTTCTTGGCCAGCGTGGACATGTGGTAGACGTTGCCGTAACCGCCGGTAGCCAGAATAACTGCGTGAGCAGTGTGAACGGTCAGCTCACCATTGATGAGGTTACGCATGATGGCACCCTGGCAACGGCCGTCGGCGACGATGAT
Organism: Corynebacterium sp. HMSC075F02; assembly: GCF_001838335.1. Lineage (NCBI taxonomy): Bacteria > Bacillati > Actinomycetota > Actinomycetes > Mycobacteriales > Corynebacteriaceae > Corynebacterium > Corynebacterium sp. HMSC075F02. The sequence goes on from NZ_KV836310.1 coordinate 77,775, forward strand.
GTCAACCAGCTCGTTGTGGGTGAAGATCTCGACGTTGCCGAGACCAATCTGACGCTGCAGAGCCGAGGTAGTCGACAGCTGCAGCTGCTGACCCGTCTGACCACGGGTGTAGTACGTACGGGAGACCTGCACACCACCGAAGGAACGGGTTGCCAGGGTACCGCCGTACTCGCGAGCGAACGGAGCACCAATTGCATTCAGGTGGTCGATGACGCGGACAGACTCGACAGCCAGACGCCAGCAGTCGTTCTCGCGGCAGCGGTAGTCGCCGCCCTTAACGGTGTCCTTGACGTGGCGGTAAGCGCCGTCGTTGTCGACCTTCTTACCGCGAGCGGAGTTGACACCACCCTGTGCAGCAATGGAGTGCGCACGGCGCGGAGCGTCGTGGTAGGTGAAAACCTGCACGTCGTAGCCGAGTTCACCGAGGGCAGCAGCGGCAGCGCCGCCAGCCAGGCCGGTACCGACGACCATGACGCGGAACTTACGACGGTTCAGCGGCGAAACCAGGTTGGCGTGATCCTTCTGGTACTGCCAGTGGTCCTTCATGGAGACCTTGTCACCCGGGGAGTTATCGGACAGAACCTTGCCGATCTTGACCCCGTCGACAGCGCTTTCCGGCGCGCGGAAGTCCGCAGCGACGGTTGCTTCGGTGTTAGTCATAGTAAATTTCCTCCTCGACCTACGAGACCAGACCGGTCAGGACGGCGACTGGGATGAAGATGTTGCCGACAACAACCAGCAGCGGCAGCAGGCCGGACAGGAACAGCAGAACCTTGCGCCAGCGCTTACCGGTGATACCGAGGTCGGAAGTAGCGGTCCACAGACCGTGGGACAGGTGCAGCAGCAGAGCGAGCTGAGCAATGATGTACCAAACAACAACACCCGGACGCGAGAAGGACGCAACCACGTTCTGGTATGCCTCACCGTGCTCGAAAGAAGACGGAGAAACGCCAGCACCGATGGTCAGGTCCAGCAGGTGGAAGATGATGAAGGCCAGCAGCACGATGCCGGTGATCACCATCGAACGTGCGGTAAAGGTGTTCCAGCTGGACACCATGCCCTGACGGCGGAACTTGCCGCGGGACTGCTTTGCACGTGCAGCCAGGGTGAGGCCACCGAAAATGTGCAGGACAATAGCTACCAGCAGGACAATGCGGAAAATCCACAGAATGCCCTCGTTCGGAACTGCCGGAGCACCGACAGTGCGTAGGAAGGTCGCGTATGCGTTGAAGTCTTCCTCGCCAGCGAAAATCTTCAGGTTACCCAGCATGTGGACAATAACGAAGAGGCCAAACAGCACGCCAGTGACGGCCATGGTCAGCTTCAGAGCCCATGAAGGGTATTTAGGCTGCTCGCGCAGCGGTTCTACATTAATTTTGCCGTGCGCGATTGCGTCACGGTTTGAACTTTTAACAGTCATGGCACCTCCAGTGTCATATTCACTCTAAAGTCACACAGCGCCTGGTAAACATTTTTCCCCCTTTTGGGTGGGGATTTTCACAGGTTACCTAGGTCTTTTCTCCGCCTTTTCTCAGGTTATCGTATTTTAGCCACTTCTGAGGTCGTCACTGCATAAACCCTCTCCCCCACCATAAAAACGCGCCTACCCCGACTTTTGCCGATTTTTCACCCGTCCAAACCGACTAATAACGCAACATAAATAGCACGAAAATAAAAAAACCGCCCACTTTTCTCAGGTGGACGGATTTAATACTCAATAATTATGTTGCGAAATTCTTTATTTTTACCCCTGCCGAATTCCCCAAAGGCCCAAACAGCCACCCCCAACAGGCAATCCCCCCCATTGGCACCGGTACGGCCGAAGCCGTCCGACTAATCCTCGCCCTGATCCGAGTTCGCCATCACCACGGTCAACGGCTCCGGGCCAATGATCACCTCATGGCCTGCGACCATAATCGGCCCAACCTGGTGGTCTCCCTCCTCCAGGACTACTTCCACCGTGCGGCCGCGCACCGTCACTCGGATACGACAACCACGAATAGTGACTCGGTACGTCAGACCACTCCAGTCCTCCGGCAGACGCGGGTCAATACTGTAGCGGCCGTCATGATCGCGGAAACCACCGAAGCCATAGACCAGGGACTGCCACACACCACCGGCAGATGCGACGTGGACACCATCGGCAGCGTTGCCATGCAAGTTCGCCAGGTCCACATAGAGTCCGCGGAGGAAGAAATCCATTGCCTGCTCCTGCAAGCCCAACTCGGCCGCAACAATGGACTGCACAACGGCGGACAGCGAGGAATCACCAGTGGTGAGCGGATCGTAATACATGTAGTCTGCGCGCTTTTGTTCCGTCGTAAAGCGATTGCCCATGAGGAACAGTGCGAGGACGACGTCCGCCTGCTTAATGACCTGGTGACGGTAAATCGTCAGCGGGTGGTAATGCAGCAGCAACGGACGCAGGGGTCCGACCTCGGGATCGTCGAGATTCCAGCGCTTACGCAGTAGGAATTGGTCATCCTGAGGGTGAATGCCGAGCTTCTCATCGAACGGGATGTACATCGCCTCAGCAGCCTGCTCCCATTCTTCAACCTCTCGCTCGGTGAGGTCGAAGCGGTTGGTCAGTTCGCGATAGGCAGCAGGGCGATCACGCTTCATCTGCTTGACGACGTCCGCAGCAACCCGCAGGTTATACTGCGCCATCACGTTGGTGTACAGGTTGTTGTTCACCACCGTGTTGTACTCATCTGGACCGGTGACGCTGTGAATTTGGAACTCTCGCTGTTCGGCATCGAAGAATCCCAGCGACATCCAAAACCTGGCCGTGCCGAGCAGCAGATCCGTGCCCTCCTTGAGCAGGAACTCCTCATCGCCGGAGGCATAGACGTACTTCATCATCGCGTACACGATGTCCGCATCGATGTGGTACTGCGCCGTGCCGGCCTCAAAGTAGGCCGAGGACTCCTGACCATTGATAGTGCGCCACGGGAAGAGGGCACCGTCGTGCGCCAGTTCGTCGGCACGCGCCCACGCGGCTTCGAGCATGTCCCAGCGGAAACGCATGGCATTGCGCGAGAATTGCGGCGACGTATAGGTAAGGAATGGGGTCACGTAGATTTCCGTGTCCCAGAAGTAGTGGCCGCCGTAGCCGGTGCCGGTCATTCCCTTGGCCGGGACGCCTTGGAATTCGGCGCGGGCGGCGGCCTGGATAATCTGCCAAATGTTCCAGCGCACTGCCTGCTGAATCTCCGGCTGATTGTAAATGACCACGTCAGAGCGCCCCCAGAAGCGTTCGAGCCACTCCTCCTGGTTCTCCATCAGCCCCAGCATGCCGATGCGACCGACGCGGTTCAGGGTGCGTTCACAGCGGAATGCCAGCTCTTCAGCACGCACCTTACGGGAGGAGTGGTACGCGACCAGCTTCTCCAGGCGTATGACAGTGCCGACTGGCGCATCCAGGTTGAACAGGGAGCTGGCCACATCCGGCTCGGTCGACTGCGAAATCTCTACGAACGGCTCCGTGCCGTCGGGAGTGCGGACAGTAAAGGTGTGGTCCATGGAGGTAGCCACGGTCATACCGGAGTTCGCGCAGCGGTAGCCCAGCGTCGAGCGCTGCCCGTGCGCCGATTCCGACTGAAATGCCGGAATGAGAACGCGGTCTTCCAGCGCCTCGGCACGACGGGGATCCAGTTCGGTGCCCTGCGCCTTGGCGGCATCGTGGTATTCGTCCTCGCCGTCCTGGCGGTTGAGGATCTGCGAGTTAATCATCACCGCAGCATCCGCATCCAGCAGTTCGACTTCCAGACTCATCGCGGCGACATGCTTTTCCTGGAAAGACACCATGCGCTCAGAGGTGACGCGAACGCGCTTGCCACCCGGGGTGCGCCAAATGAACCGACGACGCAGCACACCCTCGCGGAAATCCAGGCTACGTTCGTAGTCGCTGACCTCAGCATTGCCGAGACGCAGGGGCTCATCGTCAATGTAGAGACGCATTGCCTTGGCGTCCGGAGCATTGGCAATCGTCTGCCCCTGACGGGCTAGGCCGTAGGCGTCCTCGGCGTGCCTAATCGGCCAGGTCTCATGCAGACCGTTGATATAAGTGCCGTGCTCACTGGAGTCACGGCCCTCCGGCGGGTTGCCACGCATGCCGATGTACCCGTTCGACAGCGCAAACAGCGTCTCGCCCAAACCGAGCGGGAGGCCGTTCGGCTTCGTCTCAATCAGACGCCACTCATCGACCGGAGTGATGTCTCGGTCCATGAGTCCCTCGGCATTTACAAGGTGGTGGTGCTTATCCGCACGATCCGCCGGGAAGTTACGACGCTGCTTACGACGAACTGGGGACACCGTCTCCTCCTGTTTTTCAGCTTCGGCGGTCTCCGCGTCGTGACCCTGCCCCTGCGGAATCACACGCTCGGTCTCGTCGACTGCTGCCGTGGTCGAATCGTTGGCCATGATGCCTTCCGGTTTTGTCTCAGCCATTTGTCACGAGCCAGCCTAGACGAGTGCCGCCAAGTCACTGACCACAACGTCGGCGCCCGCTCGGCGCAGTGCTTCTGCGCCAGCACCGCGGTCAACACCAATGACCAGACCAAATGCGCCGGCTGCACCCGCTTGCACACCACTGATGGCATCCTCGACCACCACAGCATCGCGCGGCGCCACCCCCAGATTCTTCGCCGCGTACACGAAAGTATCGGCGGCTGGCTTACCCGGCAGGTTGTTCTCATGCGCCACCACGCCGTCAACAATCTCCACGAACCGCTCACGCAGCCCAGCGGCCGACAGCACCGGCACCGCGTTCTTCGACGAGCTAACCACCGCCAACTGCGGTTTTTCGCTTGCCGACGAGTCCCTCGCGCCCTGTAACTCGTCGAGCAGCGCAACCGACCCCGGGTAGGCCTCAATTCCCCTCTCGACTCGCGCCAAGAAGTCATCATTTTTGCGCTTCCCGAGTCCCACAATCGTCTCGTCTTTCGCTGTGTCCTCATCGCTACCGTGTGGCAGCGAAATGCCGCGAGATTCCAGGATTGCTGCGATGCCCTCATCGCGGCGGCGGCCATCGAGGTAGGTGAAGTAGTCCTCCTCTGTGTAGGCCGAGACACCCTTGTGCTCGAAGTAGTCGCTAAACATGTCCGCCCACGCCTGCTCGTGCACATCGGCGGTAGGGGTAATCACTCCGTCGAGGTCAAAGAGGATTGCGCCCGCGCTATGGAGGAATTCTTTGGCCTTGGCGAGGTTGGTAGCACTGTCGGTCGTGGAATTAGTCATGGGGGGGTCGCAGCTCCTTGGACGTTGCAGACTGCATTTTCTCAATTAACTTCCCAATCAACGCTAGCAACGTTGCCCCTGCCCCGCTTGCGAACCCGGGTATCTCGAATCCGAGAATCATGGTGCGATTCCAACCCGAGCACCCAATGCGAGTGCTCCCGGCACAAGCTCGCCCTGCACGAAAAACAAAACTGCCGGCGCGCATGCGCGCCGGCAGTTTGGGTATCTATTTTGTTATTTCAGGCTCGGCAGCCGCAGCCCGACCAAGAATTAATCCTGGTCGATGCCCTCGCGCTTCTTGAACTCCAGGCGACGGCGGTGCAGGATCGGCTCGGTGTAACCGGACGGCTGGTTCACACCGTCGAGGATGAGCTCCTTGGCAGCCTGGAAACCAATGGACTTGTCGAAGTCCGGGGCCATCGGCAGGTATGCCTCATCGCCCTCGTTCTGGCGGTCAACGACCTCGGCCATGCGCTGAAGCGAATCGATGATCTGCTCCTCGGTGACAACACCGTGCAGCAGCCAGTTAGCCAGAGTCTGGGAGGAAATACGCAGGGTAGCGCGGTCCTCCATCAGGTCAACATCGTTGATATCCGGCACCTTGGAGCAGCCAACACCCTGCTCAACCCAGCGGATAACGTAGCCCAGGATGGACTGGCAGTTGTTGTCCAGCTCGTTAGCCTTGTCCTCATCGGACCAGTCAGCGCCCGGCTCGCCGGCCTTAGCTGCCGCTACCGGGATGGTGAGCAGATCACCGAAGGTGTCGCGGCGACCGTCGGTAAGCAGCTTGTCCTGAACGCCGAAGACGTCAACCTCGTGGTAGTGGGTAGCGTGCAGCACACCACCGGTCGGGGACGGAACCCATGCGGTGGAAGCACCCTGCTTCGGCTGACCGATCTTCTGCTCCAGCAGCTCGGCCATCTGCTCGGTCATGGCCCACATGCCCTTACCAATCTGAGCCTTGCCCTGCAGGCCGTGTGCCAGACCGGAGTCGACGTTGTTGTCCTCGTAAGCCAGCATCCACGGAGCGGTCTTCTGAACAGCCTTGCGGAACATCGGACCAGCCTGGATGGAGGTGTGGATCTCATCACCAGTGCGGTCCATGAAGCCGGTGTTAATGAAGACGACACGCTCGGAAACAGCCTTGATGGCGGCGTCCAGGTTGACGGAGGTACGACGCTCCTCGTCCATCAGGCCGACCTTCAGGGTGTTGTGCGGGAGACCCAGCAGCTTCTCAACGTCTGCGAACAGCTCGTTGGTGAATGCAGCCTCATCCGGGCCGTGCTGCTTCGGCTTCACGATGTAGATCGAACCGGTACGGGAGTTCTTACGTGCGTTGTCCTGGTCCAGGCCCGGGATTGCACACACAGCGGTGACGACGGCATCCATGATGCCCTCGAAAATCTCCTCGCCGTCGCGGGCGAGGATGGCCGGGTTCTGCATCAGGTGGCCGACGTTACGGACCAGGTTCAGGGAACGACCGTGCAGGGTGACCTCGGAACCGTCAAGAGCGGTGTAGGTGCGGTCGTCGTTGATGGTACGGGACAGCTTCTTGCCGCCACGGGTGAACTCGACTGCGAGGTCACCGACGTTCAGGCCCAGCCAGTTGGTGTAACCCAGGGTCTTGTCAGCAGCGTCAACTGCGGCGACAGAGTCCTCGAGGTCCATGATGTTGGTGACAGCGGCTTCCAGGATGATGTCCTTGACGCCAGCCTTGTCAGTCTTGCCAACCGGGGACTCCGGGTCAATCAGCAGCTGGATGTGCAGACCGTTGTGCTTGAAGTAAATGGACTCCGGCGCGTCCTTGTCACCGGTGTAGCCGACCAGGGTCTCCGGCTCGCGCAGACCGGAGGTAGCGCCGCCTTCCAGGGTTGCCTGCAGGTGACCGTCGACGATGTCGTAAGAGGTGACGTCCGCGTGGGAACCGTCGACCAGCGGCAGAGCCTTGTCCAGGAAGTTACGACCCCATGCGATAACGCGGTCACCGCGGACCTTGTTGTAGCCCGGGGTGTCCTTCTCCGCACCGCCATCTTCAGGAATAGCGTTGGTGCCGTACAGCGCGTCGTAAAGCGAGCCCCAGCGTGCGTTCGCAGCGTTGATGGCGAAACGGGCGTTGAGAACCGGCACAACCAGCTGCGGGCCAGCGGTGGAAGTGATCTCGGTGTCGACGTTAGCGGTAGTGACCTGGAAGTCACCCGGGTTGTCAACGAGGTAGCCAATTTCCTTCAGGAATGCGACGTACTCATCCTGATTCTGCTCGCCCGGGTGTTCCTTGTACCAAGCGTCGAGCTTTTCCTGCAGCTCATCGCGCTTGGCCAGCAGCTCGCGGTTGCGCGGAGTGTACTTAGCGACAATGTCACCGAAGCCGTTCCAGAACGCGTCCTTGTCCTCAATGCCGGCGGCGGGGAGTGCGGTGTCATTAACGAAGTCGTAAAGAACCTTCGCGACCTGCATTCCACCTGCCGAAATACGCTGTGCCATTGCTCTCCTCAAAACTATTGATTGCAATTTGCCCATCCAGCCATGGCCACGTCAGCGGCTCACACTGGATGCGTTGTTCCCCTACTGTATGTGATTCGGCGCACTTATGAACCGTCTTTTTCCATAACCGCCAACCGCCAGCCCGGTATAGCGCCGCTCACATTTGCCATTTCATTCGCTTTACGACGAGCACCCTGCGAACAGACCCCACCCCTCCCCAATGACCATTCGGGCATTCAGTCCTGACGCCACAACCAGCCCTCCCCCACCCGCATTGACTACAGCATCCCCGGCACTCTTTCCTCCAGCCACAGAACACCACACACAATGGGAAAGTGTCGCGCCTCACAGACATTTACTATTGCGACCTGCATATCAACGGCCAGCGACCAATCACGTCGCTACAGCCTCCGCCTTCAAACCAGACCATAAAAGCGAGATGACAACCGAGACCCTGGCCACTACCCAGGGATGCTCCGGCGGGGTACTGACGGTGTAACGGCAGTGTATTTAGAAGCCCGTTTCCACCTTTACGGCCGTAATTTCGGGGGTAGCGAAACACCCCCTAAACCCCAAACACTGTTAACGGCCAGCTTTGATAAATACCAAAATATAAATCACCCCAAAGCGGGGGGAACATTATTCGCGAGTCCGCCATAGGGAAATAACAGTACAAATGTACCGGCCGGTCACAGGCGAAAATTGTTAAAGCCAAGCTACACATCACAATGTTTGCAATCTTCACAAGTGTTATCCGTATTACATACTTGAATTCACATCGGAAGCTGCTTGACGAACGTAGCGCTATGCCCCAAAATGTGAGACATGGCACGCGGAAGCGGACATTGTTTTTGTTCGCGTGTTTGTGTGCAGGGGTACAGCACTTTGCTAGCGCCCCCTGCATTCACGTGACACCGCGGTCACTATCGGGTCAGCCTGTAGATCGGTTCTGTCGGAATTGTTCTTAAGTCAGCACCCGGAGTTCAAAAAGCAAGCAAAAGGAAGTGACTCCGTTTATGTCTAACGTTGGTAAGGCACGTACCGCCGCCGAAATCCAGAAGGATTGGGACGAGAACCCGCGCTGGGAAGGTATCACCCGCGACTACACCGCTGAGCAGGTCGCTGAGCTCCAGGGCACCGTCGTCGAGGAGAACACCCTCGCTCGCCGTGGCGCTGAGATCCTGTGGGAAGGCGTCAACGTTAAGGACGACTCCTACATCAACGCTCTGGGTGCACTGACCGGTAACATGGCCGTTCAGCAGGCTCGCGCTGGCCTGAAGGCTGTCTACCTCTCCGGTTGGCAGGTTGCTGGTGACGCTAACCTCTCCGGCCACACCTACCCGGACCAGTCCCTGTACCCGGCTAACTCCGTGCCGAACGTCGTTCGCCGCATCAACAACGCTCTGCTCCGCGCAGACGAGATCGCTCGCATCGAGGGCGACGACTCCGTCGACAACTGGCTGCTGCCGATCGTCGCTGACGGTGAGGCTGGCTTCGGTGGCGCTCTGAACGTCTACGAGCTGCAGAAGGCCATGATCAACGCTGGTGCCGCTGGTACCCACTGGGAGGACCAGCTTGCTTCTGAGAAGAAGTGTGGCCACCTGGGCGGCAAGGTCCTGATTCCGACCCAGCAGCACATCCGTACCCTGACCTCTGCTCGCCTGGCTGCTGACGTCTCCAACACCCCGACCGTCATCATCGCCCGCACCGACGCTGAGGCCGCTACCCTCATCACCTCCGACGTTGATGAGCGCGACCAGAAGTTCATCACCGGTGACCGCACCTCCGAGGGCTTCTACCACGTCCAGAACGGCCTGGAGCCGTGCATCGCGCGCGCAAAGTCCTACGCTCCGTACGCTGACATGATCTGGATGGAAACCGGTACTCCGGACCTCGAGCTGGCTAAGAAGTTCGCTGAGGGCGTCAAGTCTGAGTACCCGGACCAGCTCCTGGCTTACAACTGCTCCCCGTCCTTCAACTGGTCCGCTCACCTCGAGAAGGACGAGATCGCCAAGTTCCAGAACGAGCTGGGCAAGATGGGCTTCAAGTTCCAGTTCATCACCCTGGCTGGCTTCCACGCCCTGAACTACGGCATGTTCGACCTGGCTTACGGCTACGCTCGCGAGCAGATGTCCGCATTCGTCGACCTGCAGAACCGCGAGTTCGAGGCTGCCGAGAAGCGCGGCTTCACCGCTGTCAAGCACCAGCGCGAGGTTGGCGCTGGTTACTTCGACCGCATCGCCACCACCGTCGACCCGAACTCCTCCACCACCGCCCTGAAGGGCTCCACCGAGGAGGGTCAGTTCTAAGTCACTCGGCTTAGGGCTTAGGTCTAAGACCTAGCTTCAACACCCAGCGAGGGCTGCACCTGCAGCCACCGCTGGGTGTTTTTGTGTGTTCATCGACGTGTCGACTCCGGGCCGTCGTGAAGCGTGCCTGAGAACCTCAGCACCTACACACGTAAGCAAAGGTTGCAACGGTTTTCTACACAAGTTCAGCAAAGCCCGCGATATGCTGGGCAGTATGTCGAAAACCTATGTCGGATCCCGCCTCCGCCAGCTACGCCGCGAGCGCGACCTCAGCCAGGCTGCGCTCGCACAGGCGTTGGGCCTCTCGGCTAGTTACGTCAACCAGATTGAGCACGACGTCCGCCCGCTGACTGTGCCCGTGCTGCTCCGCATCACGGACACATTCGGCGTTGACGCGACTTTCTTCTCCCGAGATGACGACTCCCGCCTCCTCGCTGAGGTCCAGGACGTGGTAATGGACAAGGAGATCGCTAAGTCTCCCATGGATCTGCAGGAGATCTCGGAAATGGTTCGCGACCACCCTGATATCGCCCGCATCATGGTGGACATTCACCGCCGCTACCGCAACGTCACGGACAAACTCTCTCTGGCCACCGAGGAGCGCAACTTCGGCAACAGCACCGACACCGCCTCCGGTTCACAGGCGCTGACCATGCCTCATGAGGAGGTCCGCGACTACTTCTACGCCCGCCAGAACTACATCGCTTCGGTCGACACCGCCGCTGAGGAGCTGGCCCGCGAGCTGCGCATCACCGACGAGACCACCGATGTGGTCTCTGTGCTGGCCGACAGGCTGTCCAACGACCATGGGATTCGGATTGCGCTGGAATCGTCGTTAGGCGATGTGCAGCACAGCCTTGATCGGCGGACGAAGACGCTCTACCTCGCGCGGCACCTCTCGCCGGGACAGCGGGCCTTCCGCATGGCCACGGAGCTGGGGTTTTTGGAGCAGGGCGAGACCATTTCCGAGGCCGTCGCGTCCGGGCATTTCATGTCGGAGGAGTCGCGGAAGCTGGCGCAGCGCGGAGTCGCGACGTATTACGCGGCGGCGCTGATTCTGCCGTATGAGTCGTTCCATGCGATGGCTGAGTCGAAGCGCTACGACATCGAGCTGTTGTCGCGCACTTACGGTGTCGGCTACGAGACCATCTGCCACCGATTGTCCACGATGCAACGCCCCAGCTTGCGCGGCATCCCGTGGACATTCGTGCGCGTCGACCGCGCGGGCAACATGTCCAAACGTCAATCCGCCACGGGCTTCCACTTCACGCATTCGGGCGGTACCTGCCCGCTGTGGAACGTCTACGAGACTTTCTCCTACCCCGGCAAAGTCATGCGGCAGGTCGCGCTCATGCCGGATGGTCGGCCGTACATGTGGATCTCGCGGACCGTGGAGCATCACGCGGCACGTTTCGGCAAGCCAGGTAAGGTTTTTGCCATCGGTTTGGGCTGCGAGGCCCGTCACGCTGAGCGCACCGTGTACGCCGATGGTCTCGATCTCGCGGACCTCGACGCCGCCACTCCAATCGGTGCCGGCTGCAGGGTCTGCTCCCGCGAGGCATGTCCGCAGCGCGCGTTCCCGCCGATCCATCGCGATATCGACATCAACATGCACCGCTCCACCGTCTCGCCGTACTAGTTCGCTTTACGACGGGCGCGGAGCCGGCCTGTTTGCGGGGGCTTGGTTCGCGCAGGATGCTCCCCCCCCCAAAAAAAAGGAAGACCCAAAAAGAAAGTGCTTAAGTTTATGACACTTTCGCACCGATTTTCACGGTCAAACTGTCATAAACTTAAGCACTAACTCGTATTTGCCTGAACCGGGACCAGCCCAGTGAGAGCCAGGACCAGCGAAAACTGGCCCCAGGCCAAAGCCACAACCTCTTACAGGTTGATCATCTTGCCCATAACGCCCTCAGCTGCTTCCTTCATAGCCTCGGACATGGTCGGGTGAATGTGGACGGCGCGGCCGATTTCCTCAGTGGTCAGCTCGTACTTCTCAGCCAGAACCAGCTGCGGCATGAGCTCGGAAACGTTGGCACCCACCATATGGCCACCCAGCAGCTCGCCGTATTCGGCATCTGCAATGAGCTTCACGAAACCAGCCGGCTCCGCCAGCCCCTGGGCCTTACCGTTTGCAGAGAACGGGAAGGTGGAGACCTTAATCTCGCGACCGTTCTCCTCTGCCCACTTCTTGGCCTGCGCCTCGGTCTTACCGAAGGAACCAACCTGCGGGTTACAGAAGGTTGCGCGCGGCATCATGTTGTAGTCCGGGATGGTCTCGGTCTCGTGACCCGCCATGTGCTCAGCTGCGATAACGCCCTGTGCCTCAGCGACGTGTGCCAGCTGCAGCTTCATGGTGACGTCACCGATGGCGTAGATGTTGTCGACGTTGGTGCGCATGTACTCGTCGATGACAATCTCGCCGCGCTCGCCCAGCTCAACACCGGCCTTGTCCAGGCCGATGCCCTCGGTGCGCGGTGCGAAGCCGATGGAGACCATAACGCGGTCGACGGTCAGAGTCTGCTCGTCGCCGCCATCCTTGGCCTCGACCTTGACCTCAACCGAGTCACCATTGTCCACGATGGAGGTGGTCTTGTGCCCGGTCATGAGCTTGACGCCCAGCTTCTTGTATTCCTTGGCAATAACCTTGGAGACGTCTGCGTCCTCGTTCGGCAGAACGTTGTCCATGAACTCGACGATGGTGACATCCACGCCGTAGTTAGCCAAGACGTATGCGAACTCCATACCGATGGCGCCAGCACCGACGATAACCATGGAGTCCGGCAGCTCGTCGGAGAGAATCTGCTCTTCGTAGGAAACGATGTTGCCGCCGACCTCAACGCCCGGCAGGGAACGGACGACAGAGCCGGTCGCAATAATCGCCTTATCGAAGGTAATTTCCTTGCCTTCGTCATCGCCATCAGTGATGGCCATGGAGGTCGGGCCAGTGAATTCACCGAAACCGTTGATTTCGGTGATCTTGTTCTTCTTCATCAGGAAATGAACACCCTTGACGATGCCCGCGGACACCTTGCGCGAACGCGCGTGTGCGGCACCGAAGTCAAAGGAGACATCGCCGGAGATACCGAAGGTCTTAGCCTCATGGTTGAAAATGTGCGCCACCTCGGCGTTCTTCAACAGAGACTTGGATGGAATACAGCCAACGTTGAGGCAGACACCGCCCCAGTATTGCTTCTCCACCACAGCGGTCTTCAGACCCAGCTGGGATGCACGGATTGCTGCGACGTATCCGCCAGGACCGCCGCCGAGTACTACAAGATCAAAATGTTCAGCCACGTGCACAAGTCTACGCACGACTTGTCTTTACTTCACGCGCGAGTCCCGGTTTTACCTACTGCGGTCGGCTACGGTGGTGGGCATGGGCACCGACACGGACACCGACTTGGGCAACAATCTCTCCTTCCTCTCCACTGATCTTGTCCCCGATTGGCTGGACGATATCGACGGCTCCCAGGCGCTGGCGTGGGCCCGCGCGCAGTCGGAGGCCACCGTCGCAGGTGTCGATTCGCTTGCCGACGACACCAGCGACCGCACCAACCTGGAACAACGCATCCTGGCTGCGCTCAACACCGATGCCCGGATCGCATACCCGGTGCGGCGCGGCGAGTACCTCTATAACTTCTGGCGGGATGCCGAGCATCCGCGGGGCCTGTGGCGGCGCACCTCGTTGCAGAGCTATCTGGCTGGCCAGGAAGATCCGCAGGCGACCGAGTGGGAAACTCTCATCGACCTCGATGCGCTGGCGAAAGCCGAGGGAGAAAACTGGGTCTGGAAGGGCACGGTGTGCCGTTATCCGGAGTATGACCGCGCGTTGATTCTGCTCTCTCGCGGCGGCGCCGATGCCACTATGGTGCGGGAGTTTGACCTCGTCAACTGCACTTTTGTGGAGGATGAGCCGTTCTACCTCCCGGAGGCGAAGTCCGATGTCTGTTGGTTGGGTCGTGACGAAATTCTCGTTGGCAGTGACTTTGGTCCGGGGTCACTGACGGATTCGGGCTACCCGCGGCAGGTGCGTCGGTGGCGGCGCGGCATGCCGTCGTCAAGCGCGGATGTGATTTTCTCAGGCCACAGTGATGATGTGGCCGTGGGCGGCTGGTTCGACGCGACGGAGGGTTTCGAGCGGCTGTTTGTCGAGCGTGCGCATGATTTTTATAATTCGCAGCGGTTCGTGGCAGCGGAGCGTCCGGGCAAGTTGGCGGCGCAGCAGAATGGGGACTTTTCCCTGCAGATCCTGGAGGTACCGCAGGACTGCCGGACGAGTGTCCATAGGCAGTGGTTGGTGCTGATGCCGCGCACGGAGTTCAATGGCATTCCGGCTGGTGGCGTGGCCGTTGTGGAGCTCGAAAAGTGGCTGGCGGGCTCGCGTGAGGTGGAGGTGATTTTCACCCCTGATCCGCACACCTCGTTCCAGCAGCTGGCGTGGACGAAGAACTTCCTGGTGTTGACGCTGTTGGAGGATGTCGCGACGAAGTTGGTCGTGTTGCGGGAGGGCTCGTGGGAGCCGGTGGAGGCTTTCGGCGAGTTACCGGCACAGGCCACTGTGAGCGTGATTGATACGGCCTCTGAACGCGACGATGAAATCTGGTTGGTGTCGACCTCGGCAACGCAGCCGGCAACTCTCTGGTACGGGCAAGTCGGCAACCCGCTCACGGAAGTGCGGCGTGCTCCGGCGCTCTTCGACAGTGAGGGGATGGAGACGCGGCAGCACTGGGCGACCTCGGCCGATGGCACGCGGATTCCGTATCGCATCACCGGCCGCTTCAGCGCGGGCGCTGGTGCAAGTGCTGACGCAGGCGCTAGTGCAGAGACAACCACAGCCACACCCACTCCGAACCCAGCCCCTACCCTCGTGCACGCCTACGGCGGTTTCGAGGTCTCACTGGTCCCGCAGTACTCGGCGATTCGTGGCCTGACCTGGCTCGAGCGGGGCGGGTACTTCGTGGAGGCCAACCTGCGTGGCGGTGGCGAATTCGGCCCGACCTGGCACTCCTCGGTGGTCAAGACTGAGCGGATGAGGGTCTATGAGGATCATCAGGCCGTGCTGCGCGACCTTGTTGCACGTGGCTACTGCACGCGCGAACAGCTGGGCGTGCGCGGTGGTTCCAACGGCGGGTTGCTGACCGCTGTCTGCCTCACCTCCTACCCGGAGTTGGTAGGCGCAGTGGTGTCCCAGGTGCCGCTGGCGGACATGATGCGCTATCACAGGCTGTCCGCGGGAGCCTCCTGGATGGCCGAGTATGGAAACCCGGACGACCCCACCGAGCGGGCTGCAATTGCGCAGTATTCGCCGGTCCAGCGCGTCGTCAAGCGAGAGCAGCGCGCCTACCCACCGGCGTTGATTACGACTTCCACCAGGGACGACCGTGTCCACCCGGCGCATGCGCGGAGCCTGGCGTGGCTGCTGGAAGAGGCGGGACAGCCGGTGGACTATCACGAAAACACAGAGGGCGGGCACGCGGGCGCAGCGGATAATTCGCAGGTCGCGTTTGTCGAGGCGCTCATATCTACGTGGCTGTGGAACAAGCTCAAGTAAGGTAACAGCCGTGAGTAGCGCTGATTTCACTAATCCATATACCGGTATCGCGTTCAACCTGGGTTTCCGGGTGAACAAATACGAGCTGGACCTCGACTATCGGGTCGGGCCGAATCGTCTGAAGGCGACGGCGACTCTGCATATCGAGATCAACGCCTGGACCTCGCACATCACGCTCGACTTTGCGGATGCGCTGGGGGCCGATTCGGTGGATGCGATTTCCGATTCGCAGGCACACTCTATCGATGTGAAGCGTTGGCGCCATTCGGGTCGTAAGCTGCGAGTCACCTTTGACCGCCAGCTAGCTCCCGACGAGACGCTGCAGTTGATTGTCACTTACTCGGGCACGCCACGTCCGGTGCGCTCGAAGTGGGGCGAAATTGGCTGGGAGGAACTGGAAAACGGTGCGCTCGTGGCATCGCAGCCGGTGGGCGCGGCATCGTGGTACCCCTGCGATGACGATCCCGAGGTCAAGGCGTTCTACGAGTTCACGATGGTCACCGACGCTCCCTACGAGGTCGTCGCACCAGGGCTTGCCGACGCTCCGGTGAACGTGGGCGGATCGCGCCGCCGCTGGCGGTTTGTCACCGAGGAGCCCATGGCCTCCTACCTGGCCACCATCAATGTCGGTCAGTTTAAGAAGGTCGAGCTGCCGTGTGAAACCTCGACTGTGGTGGCGTGGGTGCCTTCTGAGCTGGTGGCCAATGCTCGCCATGACTTCCGCGATCAGGGGCGCATGCTCGATGAATTCGCCAAGCTCTTTGGCCCTTACCCCTTCCGCGCCTACCAGGTGGTCATTTGTGAGGATGATCTGGAGATCCCCATTGAAGCTCAGGGGCTTTCCATCTTCGGTGCCAACCACGCCGACGGCAAGGACACGTGGAATCGACTGATCGCCCACGAGTTATCGCACCAGTGGTTTGGCAACAGTGTCGGCATTTCGCAGTGGCGCGATATCTGGCTCAACGAAGGGTTTGCCTGCTACTCCGAGTGGGTATGGTCCGAGGTCAGCGGTGGTGCCAGCGCGGATGTGCACGCCCGCAAGCACTACCTGGATCTGCTTGAGGAAGAGCAGGACATCGTCATCGCCAACCCAGGGCCAAAGCTGATGTTCGACGACCGTCTGTACAAGCGCGGCGCGCTGACTGTGCACGCTCTGCGTCTGCTGCTGGGCGACGAAGTGTTCTTTGACCTGGTGCGCAAGTGGACCACCACTAACCGCCACAGTGTGGTCGATGCAGTGGACTTCCGCGCACTGGCCAACCGCGTGTGCCGTGAGCGTGGCATCACCACCTCGCACCTGGATGTCATCTTTGACTCCTGGCTATCACGCAGCTCCTTGCCAAACTTCCCCGCTGACCCGACGCGCTCCCCTGCTGACCAGGGCATCGGCGATAATGGTGCTCCAATCGTGGACGAGAAGCTGGCTGCTCAGTTTGCAAAGCTCGGCTACTCGAAGGCCAAGGACTAGAGAGCTAGAGGCACGTCAATGTCCGGTTTCAAATGGTTGTCGCTGGCCACGATTGTCGCGGCGATAGGCAGCTTCGCGGTGCTGATTATTTCGGCCCGCGCACTTCCCAATGCTATAAACCTGCAGTTCGTGGCGTTTTGGGGACTGTTCTTCGCGCTCACGGGTGTTCTCGGCGGGTTGATGCAGGAGACCACGCGCGCGATTGGTGCTGCGGAAGCGCGGAACCGGGGGCGGGAGCGGCCCCGTGAACAGACCCCAGAGCAGAAGCCGGAGCAGGAACAGGAACAGACAGCTACCGAAACGGGTCAAACTCTCGGCGCTCGTCCCATCACAGTTTCCCTGGGCGTCGCCGCAGTTACTTTCATCACCATGACAGTGACGGGTCCGCTGTGGGCCCCACTGGTCGTGCAGGATGATGCCGGCACTGCAATTCTGCTCATGGCCTGTGGCCTTGCTCTGTACTCCATGCAGGCCACCACCTCGGGTCTGCTCAGCGGCCGCCAGCTGTGGGGCCCCTACGCCGCCCTAATCATGATCGACATTCTCGTGCGCGTAGCACTGGCACTCGTCGCCTGGTACTTCGGCTGGGGTCTGCTGGCCTGGCTGATTATTACGGTGTTCGGGACAGTCAGTTGGCTTATTCTCGCGCTGTTTTCCTCGGCAACCCGCTCGGTCATGTTCGCGCGTGCCGACGTCCCGGTGCGCCGCTTCGTCACTCTCATGGTCACGGCCATGGGCGCATCTGGCGCATCTGCTGTGCTGGTCACAGGTTTTCCGACAATCGTCAAGATTGCCGGCGAAGCGGTCACCACTGGCGCCGGGATAGCCGAGTCACTTACCCCTCCGCATGCCAACAACTTCACCGCAGCGGTGACCATTGCGGGAATCGCCTACGCCGTAACGCTGACCCGCGCTCCGCTGCTCATGCCCTTGGAGAAGTTCCAAAACGCCATCATTGTGAGCTTTGTCCGGCATCGCTCCGAGGGTGTACTGGCAGCGCTGGCCAAGCCGTTGGGAGCGTTGGCTGCTTTCGGCACCTTCGGGACGGGCCTGGCATGGCTCATCGGCCCGTGGATCATGACTCTCATCCTGGACGACAGCTATCACGTGTCCGGGCCGGTGCTCGCGGCGCTGACGCTCGGTGCGACGTTGACCGCCATGTTGATGATTACCGGCTCGGTCACCTTGGCAGTGGAAAAGCACCATATGTATCTGATCGGTTGGTTGGCTGCGACCACGATCGCCGTTGCCATTCTTTTCCTCCCTGGGCACCTGTCGGTACGCACGGTCGCGGCTATCGCCGTAGGCTCTGCAGTAGGTGTTGCCATTCACCTGCTTGCGCTGCGCACACTTTCCCCACGTGCTGCCAGGTCAGCCGTATCGGAGGCTTTTGCGGTGGAATAACACCACCCGCATCCGATGCCGTCCCAAAAAGCACCGTCCATATCTCCCTGCAACTCCCAAGGTTCGAGACTCACATGTCCACCATCACTGACCTCACGGTTCTCATGACCGTCTACCACCGCGTCGTCCCCGACCAGCTCGATACTGCGCTGCAGTCGCTGTGGAACCAGACGCGTCCGGCCGCGCACGTCATTGTGGTCATCGATGGCCCGATTGGGCAGGAACTCGACCGGGTCGTCGTCAAGCATGAACAGGCGCATTCGGAGATGACAGTGCTGCGGTGTGCGGAAAATGGTGGCTCGGGAGTGGCTTCGCAGGCGGGTCTTCGGCTGGTGGAAACACCATGGGTGGCGCGGCTGGATGCGGACGATATTGCGCGTGCGGACCGATTTGAAAAGCAGTGGGACGCGCTGACCGCTGACCCGGAGTTGGATGTATTGGGCAGTGCAATGGCGGAGTTCGAGGGCACGCCGAACAATGTGGTGCGCGTGCGGACTCTGCCGCAGACGCACGCCGAGATTGCGCGTTATATCAAGATCAATTCGCCTGTAAATAACCCCTCCTCGATGCTGCGCACGGCGAAGGTGCGTGAGGTCGGCGGATATCGCGACATCCGTCTGATGGAGGACTATGACCTCTGGGTGCGTCTCATGGCCGTTGGCGCGAAGTTTAAGAATCTGCCCGAGCCGCTGGTGTACTTCCGCGCCGACGGCATGTTCGAGCGACGAACCTCGCGCGGCATCATCCGCGGTGAACGCCAGCTCCAGCGCACGCTGGTAGCTAAGGGACTGATTTCCCGGCCGCGGGCGGTATTTAACTTGGCGGTGCGGACACTTTTCCGACTTTTGCCAACTCAGCTCATGTCACGCGCATATCGACGATTGTTTGTGCGGTAGGCTTCGGAGCGATGACTGACAACATGGATTTCTCGGACACCTGGCTGATTGTGCCGTGCTACAACGAGGGCCAGGTTATTCGTGAGGTTCTCGAGCACGCTCGCGAGACCTTCCCCAACATTGTCGCGGTCAACGACGGCTCTTCGGATAACTCCAGCCTGGAGATCCACAGGGCCGGCGCTCACCTGGTCAACCACCCTGTCAATTTGGGTCAAGGTGCCGCTATCCAGACCGGCGTGGAATACGCTCGCGCGCAGGCTGGATCGAAGTACTTTGTCACCTTCGACGCCGATGGCCAGCACCAGGTCAAGGACGTCGTCGCTATGGTGCAGCGACTGCGCACCGAACCAATCGACATCATTGTGGGAACCCGTTTCGGCCGCCCTCGCGCCGAGGATGACCAGGTGCCGCTGATTAAGCGAATTGTCCTCAAGACGGTGGTCATGTTGTCACCACGCACGCGCCGGCTCGGGCTTACCGACGCCCACAACGGCCTACGCGCCTTCAACCGCACGGTGGCAGAGCAACTGAACCTGCGCATGAACGGCATGAGCCATGCCTCCGAATTTGTCGAGGTCATGGACAACAGAGGCTGGCGTACCGCTGAGCAGCCGGTGGATATCCTCTACACGGAATACTCCATGTCCAAAGGACAATCCTTGTTCAACGGTGTCAATATCCTTGCCGACTCCCTGATTTCGAAGAGGCTGCCATGACCGCATCCATCGTTCAAATTATTTTGCTGCTGGCGATGGTGGGCCTGGTCGCTTACTTCGTCGCTAACCGTCGTAAAGCGCGCGCCAAGGCGGGCGTGAAGCTGGGATTCGTCGTTTTCGTCATCGCGTGCCTGTGGGCAATCGTGCGTCCCGACGATCTGACCGTGGTGGCCAACTGGATTGGTGTGAACCGAGGCACCGATTTGCTGCTCTACGTACTGGTGTTGGCGTTCGTGTTTACCACGGTGTCGTCCTACATCCGCTTCCGCGAACAGGAGCTACGCTACGCGCGACTGGCTCGTGCAGTGGCCTTGAAGACCGCTGTGCGTCCGGAAGAAGAAATTGTGATTTCGGGCAGCCAGAACAGCAGCCAAAAAGACAGCGCGACGAACGCCGAGAACAACGCTCCGTCCGACTAATCGGCACGCTAAGCGCATGTGAATCTGAGGCTGTGGTTCCATAGAAGCCATGAGCGAAGAAAATAAGGACAACATCGCCGCTGACAACAGCAGCGATTCGCAGCAGCCCTCGGCAGACGCAGCGCCGCAGGGGACACAGCAGGAACCCCAGCAGGCTTCTCAGCCGGTACCCACTGAACAGGACTTGGAGTCCTGGTCTGCCGACAGTGATGGAAAAACCAAGTCGTGGTACTCGATTCCGAACGCCGCATGGGCGCTAGCTGTCGTCGCATTGATCGTTGTCGGCGCAGCGGGCTTCTTCGCTGGCTCGCGTTCGGCTAGCTTCAACGGCGTGAGCACCGTCAACATGGCGGGCGTTGCACCAGGCAAGGGGGAAATTGCGCCTGTACCTGGCCCGAATGGCTCTTTCGACGCCAGCATCTACGGCCCAAAGGCGGGAGCGCAGCTGAAGTCCCCGGAGGATATGGACAATGTCCACCGCCGCAATGAAAATGATCCTTTTGCTCTCGGTGCAGTGGATGCGCCGGTCGTAATCTCGATCTACTCGGACTTCGAATGCCCGTTCTGCGCGAAGTTCGCAAACGAAACCGAGCCTGACCTCGTGGAAAAGTATGTCAATGAGGGTCTGGTCCGCCTGGAGTGGAACGATATGGCCATCAATGGTGAGAAGGCCATCAAGGACGCTGAGGCCGGCCGTGCCGCGGCAGCTCAGGGCAAGTTCTGGGAGTTCTCCCGTGCGCTGTTTAAGAAGGCCGGCGAAAAGGGCCAGGGCCACCCGGAGTTCACTGAAAAGGAACTGATTGCCGTCGCTCGTGAGGCCGGTGTGCCGGACATGAAGCGCTTTGAAAAGGAGCTTAAGGACGGCAAGTGGACCGAGGCGGTCGAGAATGCCACCCAGTTCGGTTCCATGCTGGGCATTTCCGGTACTCCGGGCTTCCTCGTTGGTACTCAGTTCGTCTCGGGCGCACAGCCGCGCGACGTGTTCGAGGACAACATCGAGTTGGCTCTCATCCACGCTAAGCGCATGGAAGAAGCTGGCAAGTAAGCTGCGCTAACCCTGATTCCGGAAGTATTCGACAGTGCGAGCCACGCCCTCCTGAATACTCATAGCTGGTTCCCAGCCGAGTACCTCATGCGCCCGTGTGGGGTCCAGCGCCGACCGCGCCACATCACCAGTGCGCGGCGGTGCAAACTCCGGATTATCCTCAGCACCCGCAGCCTGCGCCACCAACGAGTGCAGCTGCCGATCCGAAGTTTCTACACCGGTGCCGACATTAAAGCGCATTCCGCCACCGACCTCGCCGGATGCGCGGTAAAACGCATCCACCACATCGTCTACATACACATAGTCGCGGGTATTTCCGCCGTCGCCGAACACCTTGGTCGACTCCCCCGCCAGCAGTCGCTGGGCGAAAATAGCCACCACTCCGGCCTCGCCGTGCGGATCCTGCCGCGGGCCGTACACATTCGCCGGGGCAATGTGCGAGCACTCGAGACCATAGAGGTTGCGGAACATGTTCAGGTACAGCTCACCCGTCGCCTTCGAGGCGGCATAGGGGCTCAGCGGATTGACCGGCACGCTTTCCGACACCGGCAGCTTCTCCGGCGTGCCGTAGATAGATCCACCCGAAGAAGTAAACACAATCTTGCGAACCCCCTGCTTTCGGGCCGCATCGGCGAGCTTGATGGTGCCGATAATGTTCAGTGTCGCATCCCGCACCGGATCGGCCACGGAAATCCGCACATCAATCTGCGCTGCCAGGTGGAAAATGACTTCCGGACGGCTACGCTCGAGCAGCTCGTCCCAATCCACCTCCAACACATCGGCGGCTACGAACTCAAAGTCGTCGTTAAGCGATGCCTGCTGGAGGTTTTCCAGCTTTCCATGGGAGAGATCGTCCAGCGCCGTGACTGCGTACCCTTCCGCCAGCAGCCGGTCAACCAGCGTCGAACCGATGAATCCCGCACCGCCCGTCACCAGCGCGCGGGGTTTCGCGCTTGCCGACGATACTGTCATCGCGGTGGCCGGTGATTCGTTCTTGTGCTTCTCCATAGGAAGAACTATAGGCGCTTGGTAAGGAAAACCGCTTATACGTGTGCCAACCTCACATTGACGGGGTTGATTAGTCTTCCGAGGAATGCGAGATTACTCAGCGCGCTGTGGCAGGTTGACAGTGGAATTGAAGAGAATAACCAAGCCCATCAAGATGGCGATGACCATACCGCCACCGAGCATGACCGGGTAGGTCATCCAGGAGATGGACTCGGAGAGTTTGGTCAGAATTGCCGGGAATGCGAAGCCGATGTAGGTCAGGCAGTAGAAGATACCGGTCAGACCAGCCATATCGCGTGGGCCAGCGATGCGCTGTACCTCGTTGAGGCCGGTAAACATGGACAGACCGTAGCCGGCGCCCAACACCAGCGCTGCAATGAACGCCGTCACTGCGGTGGGGTTGGTGGACATCCAGGCCGCCAAGCCCATACCGATAACCACAATGCCAATTGCGATTAGCGAACCGCGGGCGTTGTGCTCGGTCACAAAGCGGGGACCAATCTGCTGAATACCAAAACCGCAGAGCAGCGCAAACAGTGTGACCATCGCGGAGTAGAACACTGGCTGGGAGACGTGGTCCTGAAGCAGAGACGGAATGATTGCGTAGGCAACACCGGCTGCACCGAAGACCCACGGCGCTCCCATCGCGGCGACGAGCAGGAAGCGACGGTTAGTTACCGATGGGGTACGTAGAGACTCCCAGAGGGTCTCGCGCGGAGCATTACTGCCGCCCAGGTGCGGCGACTGGCGGGTCTCCGGCACGGCCAACAGACCGAAGATTGTCGGGATAGAAATCAGGATGTGGATGATATAAGCCAGCTGCCCCGGCAGCGGTGCGAACTGCGCCAGCGTGCCGGCAATTCCCGCACCCAGACCAAAGCCCAAGGTCAGCGCCATGGACTGACGCTTCGCACCCGAGGTTGACTTGGCCTTGGGGTCAAAGCGCGGATCAGAGAGCTCTTTTACCCACGAGCCGCCCACGGCCATGACAATGCCGACTGCCAAGCCAGAGATAAAGCGACCAGTGAGAATAAGCGGGGCGGTAGTCTCGCCCAACGCAATAAGAGTCGACCCCAGAATCGAGAGAACCGGCGCGGCGAGCATCACCGGCTTACGGCCGATACGGTCCGAGATTGGGCCGGAAATCAGCAGTGCCGGCGCGATACCGAGGGCGTAGACCAGCAATAGAAGGTCAATAAACACCGGCGCCAGGTCGGCATTTTCGCGGTACATCACCATCAGCGGCGTGAATTCGTTGCCACCCCACGCGACGGCGAAAACTGCAATTGCGGCAAGCAACCACAGCGGCGTGCCCTTATTGGATTTGGCCCTGCCGTGAGGTACCTCATTTTCATTGCCGTTAGTTCCTGCGTGAGAAGACATGTCGTTTACTTTACGACGGTCCCCAGCGCCTTACGCGCAATGGTGGAAATTGAGTTACGGGGGCTAACCACAAAAGATGTGTCGGGGTGGTTTCGGCGCTTGGCGCTACCACCGCCCCAAAATGCCCCTGAAACCTGGGGCCCACACCCCCGTCTCGGGGTGACTTGTTGCCAACCTTGTTTCCCTGCCCCATCCGGGGGCAGTGCCCTTTTCGACACTACATCGTTATTGTTCCGTTACTTCTTCTGTATCTTGAGCCACTTTTGCCACACCATTCACACAACTTCTGAATATATAATTACAAATTAGTTCAATGTGGGGGTAGTCGAACAGCCATAAAACGCAGATTTCCCCTATTTAAGACAATCTCGCACATAGACGGCCGCCAGGTCGCGCAAATCGATCCAGAAACAACCCGTCGTTAAGTAGTGCCCAACCCACCCCCTTTGCACACCCCCGAATCCGCCTTTTTCAGGCATGCGTATAAATAAATCGGTCACAAACAAAGGAAATCTACCGCCATTCACCGACCCCCATTACCCCCGTTGTTCACTTTTTGTCACCGCTCGCTGAAGTTCAAACGCTGGTCGCTACCGGTCTGGCTGTGTAAGAATTCGACACCGTCAAACAATCTGTCCATTCCCCAAACGCTGGCTGAGAAAAACCTGGGGCGATTTCTGCGCGACCGCTGAGATCACCAAGGTCCTCGATGGCCGTGCGGACGGGTATGTAAAGAAAGTCTTGTTTTTTTATGACTACTTCGATCATCGCGAATGATCCCAAGCAGCGCCGTCAGGTGCTCACGGGAACTCTCGTGGGTACGACCATCGAGTTTTATGACTTCCTGATTTACGCTCAGGCCGCAGCTATCGTGCTTGCTCCGCACTTCATCGAGCCTGCTGCACAGTCGAATCCACAGGTGGCCCAGGTCCTCGCTTGGGCAACCCTGGGTATTTCCTTCCTCTTCCGCCCGCTTGGCGCGATCGTCGCTGGCCATATCGGTGACCGTTACGGCCGCAAGATGATTCTGGTCTTCACCCTCATCGGCATGGGTGCGGCTACTTTCTGCATCGGCCTGCTACCGACCTATGAATCAATCGGCATCGCCGCACCTATCCTGCTGGTTCTCCTCCGTGTTTTCCAGGGTATTTCCGCTGGCGGTGAATGGGGCGGTGCAGCCCTGATGTCCGTGGAGTACGCACCGAAGGAAAAGCGCGGTCTCTACGGCGCATTCCCGCAGGCCGGTGTTCCGCTGGGTCTGACCCTCGCGACCGGCACCATGCTGATTGTTATGGCAATCGTCGGCGAGGAAGCCTACATGGACTGGGGCTGGCGTGTGCCGTTCCTGCTGTCCTTCATCTTGGTTCTGATCGGTTACATGATTCGCCGTTCCGTTGACGAGTCCCCGGTCTTCCAGGCTATGCAGACTGAGTCTGCCGAGCGTTCCGCTCCGCTGCCGGAGCTCTTCCGCAACCACTGGGGCAAGGTCATCCAGGGTGCTCTGATCTTCGCTGCTCAGCAGGCTACCGGTTACCTCGTGATCGCATTCTTCGGCGCTTACGCACAGAAGACACTGGGCTACCCCGCAACCGTCGCATGGACCGGTACTCTCGTCGCTGGTATTTGCTGGACCATCTTCATGTTCATCGCCGGTGCTTGGTCCGACCGCATCGGCCGCGCTAAGACCTTCATCATCGGCTACGTCGTGATTATGATTTGGGAGGCCGTCATGTGGAGCATCCTGGACCAGGGTCCGTTCCTGTACATCATGACCGTCGCAGTTCTCACCCTGCCACTGGCCCTGACCTTCGGCCCGCAGCCAGCCATGTACTCCGAGATGTTCCCGGCTGAGGTCCGCTACTCGGGCGCTTCCATCGCTTACGCCATCGGCGCCGTCCTCGGTGGCGCATTCGCTCCGATGATTGCCCAGATGATCATGGACGCCACCGGCAACCCGTTCTACATCTCCGTCTACCTGATGGCCATGGCTATCCCGGCACTGATTGCCCTGTTCCTGCTGCCGAAGGGTCTCGAAGACCGAGACCTGATCGAGCACCCGGAAACTAACCTCGACGAAGTTAAGTCGCGCGTCTAGTTCCCACAGCTAAGGGATCTGCCCCACCGAGGGTCTGATTACGCAAGCCGTCGTCAAGCATTGCACAACGCAGCATTTGCTTGACGACGGCTTTTGCGTTTCCACCTTCTTTTTCTCCCGATAACCCGCTTTCTCTTTCCTCGGTCCCGATTTCCTCATGAGTTTCTCAGTCGAAAGCGACTGACAAGCCCCAGATATCCCATTAACGTTGGGTTATGGCACAGAATTCTTCCAGCTCCACGCGAATCCCCCGCCGGCGCTCGACCGACGCTCCGAAGACACTCCCCTCCCGTCCGGAACCGGAAGTGGCACGCGCACTGCAAAAGGTCCTGGACGGCTATTTCCCCGAGGCGCGCGCTGATGTCCGCGCCCTTTTAGAAGACCCCACCCTGCGGCCCACCTCTGGGCTGACCGTGGAGGAGGCCAGGCAGCACACCACCGAGGCGTTGTCCAAGGTGCTTAAGACCGGCATGCCCTATGGTGCTTTCCGCACTGACCAGGGAGGCACAGGAGATACCGGCGGGACACTCTCCGGGATTGAAATGCTCGGCCACACCGACTTGTCGTTGATGGTGAAGTCCGGAGTGCAGTGGGGCCTTTTCGGCGGCGCTGTCAGCAATCTGGGGACTGAGCGTCACAGCGAGTTGGTGCGTGACCTCATTGAGCTGCGGGCTCTCGGCTGCTTTGCGATGACCGAACGCGGCCACGGCTCGGACGTGCAATCACTCGAAACCACGGCACATTACGACCCCGAGACGGAAGAATTCATCCTCAATTCGCCGACAGCTTCCTCTGAGAAATGGTTTTTGGGCAACGCCGCGCGCGATGGGCGCTGGGCTGCGGTTTTTTGCCAGCTCTACACACCAGGACAAGAAGAATCCCATGGTGTGCACTGCATTGTTGCCCGGATCCGCAATGATGACGGTTCGCCTGTCGACGGGGTTGCGATTGGCGACCACGGCACCAAAGGTGGCCTCTTGGGCGTGGACAACGGCACTCTCATGTTCGACCATTACCGCGTGCCGCGGGAGAACCTGCTTAACCGTTTCGCAGATGTCTCGGCCGCTGGCGAGTACAGCAGCGATATTGGCAGCCCCAATGCACGGTTTTTCACGATGCTCGGTGCCCTCGTGCGCGGCCGCGTGACAGTCGGTGCGGCCGCTGGTGCGGCAACCCGCACCGCACTGACCATCGGCACCAAGTACGCACACTTGCGGCGCCAATTTGCTCCCGACGATTCGCTGCCGGAAAAGAAACTCATTGAGCACCGCCAGCACCGAATCCGACTACTCCCCCGCATTGCGCGTTCGTACGGTCTGCAATTTGCCACCAACCTGCTGATCAAGCGGATTCACGACCTCGAAGCGGAAGGGCTGGACCGTGCGAATCTAACCCCGGAGCAGGCTCGCGATCTACGTGAAGCGGAGGCACATGCCGCCGCATTGAAGGTCGCCAACACCGCGCATGCCACCGATGCCATCCAGGAGATGCGTGAGGCCACCGGTGGAGCTGGCTACATGGCGGAGAACCTGTTGACCATTCTCAAAGAGGACTCTGACGTATTCACTACCTTTGAGGGCGACAACGTGGTGATGTTGCAGCTGGTCACCAAGGAACTTTTGGGTGGTTTTGCCCGGGAGGTACAGAGTTTTTCCAACCTGGAAATGGTGCGCTTCGGCCTCGACAATTTCAGTGGCATTTTGCGCCGTCGCACCGGTGCGGACGCCGTCGTTCAGAACCTCTTGGATGCGCTGACTGACGCTGATGAGTCCTCGCTCTTTGACCCCGCCAGCCAGATGCAATTGCTCATCGAGCGCGAGAATCGACTTCTCAAGTCCCTTGCTCGCAGGCTGCGCCCGGCGCGGAAACTGCCTGTGGAAAAGGCCGCGAAGCTGGTGGACAAGGTCCAGGACCACATGATTTCCTGCGCGTGGGCGCATATCGATCGCATGATTTTGGAAGCGTTCTTTGAAGCTGAATCCACACTCACAGATGAGCGCTCTCAAGAGGTGCTCGAGCAGGTTCGCGATGTGTTCTTCCTGTCGGTGGTCTGCGATAACGCCGGCTGGTTCTTGGAGCAGTCACTGCTCACCGGTACTCGCACCAAGGGCGCGCGGGCGGGCTTGGCCGATCTTGTTGATTCCCTTGGCCCCTGGTCTGAGGTGCTTGTCGACGCCTTCGGTGTCCCCAGCACCATGCTGGATATCCCCATGATGGAGCCTTACGACGCGATGACACCGAAAGCTAAGGCAAACCCGGCTAGTTAGCGTGTTGGCCGGTTGGCTGCTGTGGCGGTGACTGGTGTGAGGTAGCTACGGCCTGGATGCGCAGGTTGGCTACTGCGCCAAGAAACCTTCCAACCCAGCCACAGTGGCCTCTGCCAAGCGCTGACGGCCTTCGTTGGAGGTCAAGAGGGCAATGTCGCTGCTATCACGCATGTTGCCGTATTCGACCAGTGCCTTTGGTTTCGTCGATAGGTTGAGTCCGGTGAGGTCAGCGCGCGGATTCAGCCCCTGGCTACCGAGGTAGTTGGATGGAGCAAAACCGGCTGCGACAAAAGCATCGCGCAGCGCGGTTGCCAGCGCGGTAGATCCCTGCTCGTCATTATTGGCGAGCGGCTGCGAAATCGCAGACACATGGAATCCGCGGTTGCCCTCTCCAGCACCATCTGCGTGAAGGCTCACCACGGCATCGGCGTTGGAGGCATTTTCCTTCTCTGCACGGGCATCGATGCAATCTGCACGACCGGTGTCATCGACGCGGCTGAGCAGCACCTGAGCACCGCGCTGTTCGAGCAGCTGCTTAATTTCCTGCGCCATCAGCCAATTGAACTCATGCTCCGGGAAGCCGTCATTGGAAGCGGTACCGGAGGTATTACATGGCTTCTGGCCACCGCGGCCGTCAGTGACCATCATGTCCGCTGGTGGTGGGGTGCCGGCGTGTCCCGGGTCGAGGTAGATGACCTTGCCGGCTACAGCGCTGGAGCCGTCGGCACGCGAAGTAGCGCGATTAGCTTGCTGTTGTTGTGCATCGCCAGAAGCGACTGCGTCGGGGTTAGCAGAATCAGACATTGCAGACTCCTCATTCGGCGGAGTGGGGTTCGGCATCTGCATAGCCTCTTCTTCAGCTGCCAACGACGTTTGCGTTTCTGTCGACGCAGCTTGCTGAGCGCTTCCTGCTTTGGAAGCCTCCGTGTCGATGGTGCAAGCTACAAGACCGGCTGGCAAAATTGCCGCAGCCACCAAAGCCACAGCTAGTCGTCTTGCTGATCGCTGCACTGCTAGTCCCTGGTGTCCGGGCTGCCGCATAGTGCGTTCTCCTAGTTTCCGCGTACCTGCTATGTGCTGAGTAACAGTAGCAAACACTCGATTGAGAGTCGCCGGCTCCGAGATTTCCTCCCCCTTCGTTTCGGGGAATCACCGCACGTCGGGACGTGTGCAGGATTTTTCAGGACTTATCACCGAGGGGTTTAGTGATTCCCCTTCGCCTGTGCTGCCAAACCCGTAAGCATTAAGTCCACAAGCTTTTCTTGCACACCGGGAAAGTACTGCTCGACCGCTGCAGAGTTAGGAAGGGGACGCGACACCACAGCGAGCCCAAGGTGGAAATCAAGCGGTGCAACGTCCTCCGGGCATAGCCCAGCTGCTTTTGCCTTATCCAGCAGTCGCGTATAGCTCTGACGCAACTCCGTCATTCGCTTTTCGATAATGCCATCAATCTTTTTCGCCTCGCTCCCCAAACTGGTATTGAGATCGCTGAATAATGCCTGGGCAAGTGCCGCAACACTTAATTTCGCGATCGCGTGGACTGCTTCGTGCCAAGCGCCGTCCGGATCGTCGTCAAACTGAGCTACGGCTGCCTCAGTAACCCTGTCGATATCAGCTGCAACACGAGCACTGACTGCGCCGAGAAGCTCAATCCTGCTGGGAAAGTGCCTGCTTGCCGTAGCTAAACCGACACCGGCCTCCCTGGCAATCGCACGCATGGATACACCGGCTCCTTGCTCTATCAAGAGTTTTCGCGCTGCTTCCACGATGGCATCACTGTTCATCACTGCATCTTGTCTCACACTCGCATCCTAACAAACGGAACACTATGCTCCACTTTGTAAGTGAAACACTCTGCTCCAGTTAGGAGATAGGCCATGTCAACAGCTACGACTGAGACGAAAAAAGCCTCACCCGCCCCCAAAGCAGTAGCCGTGATCTTCGGTATTCCGCTCGTCATCGGGCTCATGCTCTTCGCGTTCCTGGCACCGACATTTGCCTCCGGCCCGAACGATGTCCCCATTGCGCTGACTGCCCCCGCCCCAATATCCGAACAAATCACCCAAGCCATCGAACACAAAGCTGGCGACGATGCTCCTGATATCCAGGTGATGGACACCCCTGACGCCGTACGCGAGTCAATCCTCAATCGCGAAACTGTTGGCGGCATCGTCATCTCCCCGACGGGCGCTACCGCCTACACCGCTTCAGGCAACGGCGCACCTTACTCGCAGCTTATCGACGGCATTGCGACGACCCTCGAGTCTCAAAACATCCCTGTAGAGCGGGAGGATTTGGCTCCAACCACACAGGATGACCCACAAGCTTCCGGTGTCGCGCTCCTCGGCTTGCCGCTGGCTTTCGGCGGTATCATCTCGGCAGTTATAGCCACCTTCCTCTTCCGAGGTAAGAAGTGGACGAAATTGGGTGTCCTCGCTGGCATCGCAGTCTTCGGAGCCCTCGTGGCAACGTGGATGCTCCACTCTGTCTACGGCACGCTTTCGGGCAGCTTCGGCATGGAATGGCTGGCTATTTCTCTGGGAATCCTGGCTACCTCAATGCTTACCGCCGGGCTTGCGGCCATTATTGGCACTCCCGGTGTGGGCATCGGCGCCATTTTGACGATTTTCTTGGCGAACCCGCTCTCTGGACTGTCCACCGGCCCCTGGCTGCTTCCGGCCGGTTGGTCCACCCTTGGCCAGTGGATGCCCATTGGGGCGACTGGCTACCTAGTCAGGTCACTGTCATTTTTCGATGGCAACGGTGCTGGGGCAGCGTGGTGGGTTCTCATCGTCTGGGTTGCCGCTGGATTCGCTCTCCTCATGTTTGACCGATCCAAAAAATAAAAAACGGGACCCTTTTTAAAGGATCCCGTTTCAAACCGAGCCGCCTGCGAGAATCGAACTCGCGACCTTCTCATTACGAGTGAGACGCTCTACCGACTGAGCTAAGGCGGCACGCACATTGCGCCGAGCTTTCAAGCAAGCAGAAATAACCCTGCACAAAATGTACAAGCGGTAATACTACTGTACTGCCCCCATCGCTACCAAAATGGGGCCTGCAGTCCGCTGCATTAGGCGCGGCTACCGGCTTACCTACGACCAACCTGCCCCGCGATCTGCAATTTAGCCATCAATTCATCCATCAAGACCGTCAACTTCACTGCAGTCACGAGCATGCCGCGCACCTCGGTGACAGCATCGATGGAGGCCAATATCGCCTCCGGCGGAAGGCGTCGGGCTAGCTCCGTGGCTGTCCGACGACGGTCTGGATTTATGAGGTAGACCGCGCCATCGCCAAACTCAGAACCAGCACCAAAGCCCGAATCCCCCGAAGCAGTCTCACCACCACGTTCCGCCCCAAACGCCAGCACCAGGGCGTCACGGTAAAGCCCCATAATGTCGGTCAACGACAGGTCGATCAGATCTGACTCCGCGCGCCTGCGCCGCCGCTTCTGATTTTCCTCCAGCTCCTTGATAACCCCCTTAGAGCCGCGCAGTGCCGCCTGCGCACCCTTGCCGGACGCACCTACGCCCAGTGAGCGCTCGAGGTTCTCCAGCTCCTCAGCCTCTAGTGGCTCCATCCGCCGCTTCACCTCGCCAGCCACTTCGTTGGCTAACTCTCGCGCCGCCAAATACGACTTCGCCGGGTCGAACACGGCCTCTACGAAATCCAGGGCCTTGCCCCGCCAGGCACGCGAGCCCTCATCGGAGACAAAGCCACGCGCACGCCCAATGTGACCGTTGGACACCGTCGCGGCCCAGACCGCTTGCTCGTCGGTAAGCTCTGGCCGCTCGGCGCGCAGGAGGTTTGTGACGTCGTCGATATGCGGCGTCGGCACATAGACGTGGCGGCAGCGCGAACGGAGCGTAACGGAGAAATCCTCCGCGTTCGTCGTTGGTGCGCACATGATGATGACGGTGCGCAGCGGCGGTTCTTCCACCACCTTGAGCAGCGCATTTGAGGCGGATTCGTTGAGGCGGTCGGCGTCTTCGATGATTAGCACGCGACAATCCGCCGTTGTGGGCATCTTGTAGGCCCAGGGCCGCAGCTCGTCCCTCACCGTCGCCACGGAAATGATGGTGCCCTCCGGGCGCACAATCTTGATATCGCCATGTGTTCCCGCCAGCGCCGTCCGGCAGCCCTCGCACTCGCCGCATCCGGGGTTGTCATGCCGCGTGCACAGCAGCGCCGCCGCAAACGCCGTCGCCGTCACCGACCGCCCCGACCCCGCAGGTCCCGTGAACAGCCAGGCGTGCGTCATGTCCGAGTCGCGTGGCACATCGCTTAACGACGACCCCGCGTCCCCACCTTCCGGCGAAACCTCCACCCCATCGCCTGCCAGCGGTTGACCGTTGGCAAAGCGATAATGCGCAGCGCGCACAGCAGCCTGCAGCCGCTGGCGAACCCCACCGGTTTCGGGCATACGAGAAAACACGCTGCGCTCTGTCATCGGCTCTGTCATGGCCACAACTCTAGCGCGCCCCACGAGACTCTTGTGAGGTAACTACTCCCTGCAATCCGGGGTTGCCACTAAGGTAGTAATCATGCAACGGCTCTGGCGAAATCTGAAATGGCTAAGCGGGACAATGTGGCCTGCTTATGCCTCATTTATCTTCGTCTGCAACCTTGTCGGAGCCATGATTGTCGGCTTGTTCCTCGGCATGCTGTTGCCACTGAACCAAGAAACTCACCTGCCGCGGTTGGCTAATGGGGTCATCTATGCCCTGGCTGGTTACCTGGTTCTGGCAATTATTGCGGGAATCGGCACTACTTGGATCCTGTTCAAGCCGCTGTTGAAATGGCAGCGTCATCCAGAGCTGCACGATCCGCGGCGGGTGCGCTATCTGGTCATGCGCGTGCCTGTCTATCAGGCACTCTTGGGTACCGTCATCTGGTCTCTGGGCGTGATTGTCTTCAGTGGAGTCGCGTTCGCCTATGACAGCAAGATTGGCCTGATGGTGCTGCTCACCTCGGTGCTCGGTGGCGCCATGGTGGCACTGTTGACCTATCTAATTGCGGAGCGCATGGTGCGTCCGGTTGCTGTGGAGGCGCTGGCGCGTAGGGCCCCGGATTCTTCGCTGGAGCCACCGATTGGCCACCGCCTGCGCCAGACGTGGGTGTTGACCAGCGGTGTTCCAGTGGTAGCAATCCTGCTTGTGCTGATAGGTCAGCGCCGTGGTCTATTCACAGATGACGCGGCAGATTTGCTGCCCACCATCACCGCGCTGGCAATTCTGGCTCTGATTACCGGCTATTTCGGCACGATGTTGGCCACTATGTCCATCGTCGACCCGATTCGTGATCTCACGGGTGCGATTAACAAGGTCCGCCAGGGCCAGGTGGATACGCGCGTGCCTATTTACGACGGCTCCGAGATGGGCGTTCTCCAGGCGGGTTTCAATGAAATGATGCGTGGCCTGCAGGAGCGTCAGCGGGTCCGTGACCTCTTCGGCCGCTATGTCGGGTCTGAGGTCGCCCGTAAGGCTCTGGAAGAAAAGCCGACTTTGGGCGGCGAGAATCGCCTCGTCGCGGTGCTGTTTGTGGACGTGATTGGTTCGACCAACTTCGCGGAGAAGAACTCGCCAGAAGTCGTTGTCCGTGAGCTCAATGCCTTCTTCGACCACGTTGTTGACTGTGTGCACCGCAATAAGGGCATTATCAACAAGTTCCAGGGTGACGCGGCTCTGGCTGTCTTCGGCGCTCCCCTGCCCCTCGATGACACTGCTGGGCACGCCCTCACAGCCGCCCGTGAACTGCGCGAGGAACTGCTCGACCTCCAGCTCACCGCGGGTATCGGCGTCTCCGCCGGGCACGTCGTTGCCGGCCACATCGGTGCCCGCGACCGTTTTGAATACACGGTTATTGGTGACGCGGTTAACCAGGCTGCCCGTCTGACCGAGCTGGCCAAGGACACCCCGGGCCGCGTGCTCGCCACAGCTTCCACCATTCGCCTGGCCAACGAGGACGAGCAGGCTCGCTGGACCACCCTGAAGTCCGTGGAGCTGCGCGGCCGTACGCACATGACGCAGCTTGCGCGCCCGGTGCGCCCGACGCTTGCCGACGAAGCTTAGGGCTCGTTGGGCGCCCAGTACCCCTAGACTTCTCAGACGGCGAACACACTTACTCCACCGAGAATAAATCTCCTGGCTGGCAGTCCAAAGCTTCGCACAACATAGTGAGCGTCGTGAATCGCACGGCCTTCGCCCTGTTGTTTTTCAGCACTGAGAGGTTGACCGGAGTGACCCCGACCTGTTCGGAAAGGGCTGCCAACGTCATTCCGCGGCTTTCAAGCAGCTCATCTAAGTGGCACACAACCTTCGCCATTTAAATGAGTCCTTCCTGATCTTCCTGCATTCGCGCAGCTCGGAACAACATAACTCCGAGAGTGGAGATGACTATCATAAGCACAAACCATATTCCCAGGTGCTCATTGAAATCGGCATGATCACGCTGGTACCACGCGCTCAGATTCAGGCCACTTGCGACCCAGTTTTCACCCATATGCTGTAGGAAACTACTTGCCGGATACATCGCTACCAGCCAGGAGATAGCCATAACTCGTCGCGCAGTCTTAACTGTAAAAAACTCGCCCTTCAGGTACGAGAGTGAGAACAACACGCAGAGCACGGCAATCGCGGCGACGATAGCGCATCGAACAACAGTCGCAGCAATAAACAAGGAGAGGACTCCACCACTCATAACCTCGATAGGAACCCCTTTGCCACTTCCCAGCACTTCGGGCAAAAGCAGGGTCAGATCACTGGGGAACTGCTGATGAAGAACCGGATGGCGGAGCTGGAGCAAAATGTAAACCAGTGCAAACACTCCGGCAAAAAGGCTCACGATTACATCCCGGCGCTCCTTAGTTTGATTGACATACGGGTCATTTGGCTTCTTGGTCTGTGGAGATACCATAGCTAACTTCCTTACTGCACCGTAATTGGCGCGGTTAGTGAGATTATTCTGCGGGGCGCTTGGAGCTGCAGCCAAACCCCAACACATCGTTATTCGATGTATCGATTTTCGATACTATATCGCTTTTCGATATGTCGCAAGGCTCCTGCAACAATCGCCGTCCGCCGCCAACCTGCGTACCCTCCCGCAAATCCTTTACGTTGGAGGAATGACTGACAGCCGCTCCAGCTCTAGCACCAACCCCAGACCTCGCATGCTCGTCCCCGACGCTGCGCGCGGATTCGCTCTTCTCGGCATCGCTATCGCAAACATTGCCACTGCCTGGCTGGTTGCAAGCCCCGAGCTGCCCGGAGCATTCTTCGGCGGCGTCATAAACGACAGCATCGCCGACAAGGCCACCGTGCTTTTTACCGCTGTGACCGCACACAATCGCGGGCTGCCGATGTTCGCAACGCTGCTCGGTTTCGGTGTCGGACTCATTGTCCGCAGTTTGGCCAGGAGGAACTTTCCACGGTCGCGGGCGCGAGTGGTCGTCGTAAAGCGTTATGCGTTCCTGGGGCTGTTCGGCATCGCGCACATGCTGTTTCTGTTCTTTGGCGACATCATGTTTCTCTACGGCATCTGCGGCATCATCCTGGGGCTGCTTATGGGGCTTAGCAACAAAGTGCTGACTATCCTCGCATGGATTGCGCTGACAGTTAATGCGGTATTGAGCCTGCTGTTTTTGGTTTTCACAATTGCGATGCCCGACGTCGGGTTGGACGGTTCCGACATGACCGAGCTCGTCAACGGCGGTGCGATTGAAACAAGTTACCTGGATATGCTCGCCGCGAATCTCGAGGCCCTGACAATGAGCATCACTACTCTGCCGCTGCAGCTGTTCCTCTACCTGCCGGTGATGATGATTGGCTTCGTGTGGGCTCGCAAGGGCGTGCTTGACGACGTTGACGCGCACCGCCCCCTGCTTATTCGGTGGCTCGTGGTGGCTGTGGTCGTGGCTTTCGGTATCGGCATCCCTATGGGGTTGGCAGCGATTGGTGTTCTTCCAGCCGGACAGCACATGGCCTTCGTGGTAATTAACAGCTTTGCTGGAGTCTTCACCGGCCCGGGAATTCTGGCCGGGCTGGCGTTAGCACTGCAGCCGCTCCAACGACGCCTGAACGAGGGCGCCGCTGTACCTGGTTGGCTGGTGCCGATTGTGGCGCTCGGCAAGCGTTCGATGACAGGCTACCTGATGCAGTCGGTCATCTTCTTTGTGCTGGTGTACCCATTTATGCTGGACATCCCGCGCGACATGGGCGCGTTCGTGCAAACTCTCATTGCTGTGGGCGTCTGGTTGGTGACATTGTTCGCCGCGTGGGCGATGGAGCGTCGCGGCATGCAGGGTCCGTTTGAGAAGGTGCATCGCCGGCTGTCGTACGGGCCGACGATGCGGGCGGAGTTGGCCGGGGTCGGTGGCCCCAAGCCAACTCCGCAGGAGGCGCCGGGCGCACCAGCTCCGCAGGGGGCGCCGGGCGCTTAAGTGCTCTGCACCCATTTCGCCCCTGCCGCGGCTAACGGTCAATGCGCTACTTGCCCTTACGCGTTGCCTTCACCACTCGCTTGGTGGTGCGCTTGACTGCCTTCCTGGTGGTCTTCTTCGCAGCCTTCTTCGTGGTCTTGCGAGTCGACTTCTTCGCAGCCTTCTTAGTGCCACCATCGGCGGCTTCCTTCGCGCGGCGCTCAGACAGCAGCTCGCAGGCGCGGGCATCGGTCAGAGTCTCAGGCGTATCCCCCTTGCGCAGCGAAGCATTGGTGACACCATCGGTGACGTACGGACCGAATCGGCCATCCTTCACCGACATCGGGCGACCGGAGACATCGTTGTCGCCCAGCTGCTTCAGCGGCGGCTTCGCAGCAGCGCGACCGCGGCGCTTCGGCTCAGCGTAGATACGACGCGCCTCGTCCAATGTCACGGTGAAAATCTGCTCTTCGTTAGCCAGTGAACGCGAGTCCGTGCCCTTCTTCAGGTACGGACCGTAACGGCCATTCTGAGCAGTAATAACCTCGTTATCGACCGGGTCGACACCGACCTCGCGCGGCAGGCTCATCAGCTTCAGAGCCTCTTCCAGCGTGACAGTCGACGGCTCCATGGAGGAAAACAGCGAGGCCGTCTTCGGCTTCAGAGTTTCCTCGATGATTTC
The DNA here is from genome assembly GCF_001838335.1 of Corynebacterium sp. HMSC075F02. Lineage (NCBI taxonomy): Bacteria > Bacillati > Actinomycetota > Actinomycetes > Mycobacteriales > Corynebacteriaceae > Corynebacterium > Corynebacterium sp. HMSC075F02. The sequence goes on from NZ_KV836310.1 coordinate 115,162, forward strand.
CGCGGTGCGCTTTTCCTTCTGCTTGGCAGCGGTCTTGGTTTCCCAGTTCTTCTTTCGCTTGCCCTCGGCAGCGCGCTGAGCGTCCTCTTCGGCGCGCTCAGCTGCGATGATCTCCTCAGCCTTGGCTACGACACCTTCGCGCTCTTCATCGGTAACCAGCTCGGTGACGTAGGGGCCGTAGCGGCCATCACGAGCAACAATCATGCGACCATTGGCCGGGTTAATGCCCAGCTCACGTCCGCCCTGCGGCATCGCCAGCAGCTTCTCGGCAGCGGCCAGATCCAGCTCGTCCGGAGTCATGGCCTCCGGGATGTTGGCGCGCTGCACCTCGTCGGCACCGTTTTCACCGGCCCCCGGGCGCGTACGCTCCAGGTACGGCCCATAGCGGCCAACGCGAACGATGATCGGGTTGCCCTCGGCATCGTCGAAAAGGTGGAGCGAATTGACCTTCCGAGCATCAATCGATTCCAAGTTCACATCGATGATGCTCTTCAGACCACCGTGGGTCGCAATAGCGTCGGCTCCCTTGTGGCGGTGATCCTTGTCATCGCCGAAGTAGAAACCGGTCAGCCAGGTCGTGCGATCCTTATTGCCCGCAGCAATGCCGTCGAGCTCATCCTCCAGCTCGGAGGTGAAGTCGTAGTTGACCAGATCGGAGAACGCTTCCTCCATCAGCCCCACCACGGCAAAGGCCACCCACGAGGGCACCAGAGCGTTGCCGCGAGGGTAGACGTAGCCGCGATCCTGAATGGTCTTGATAATCGACGCGTAGGTCGACGGACGCCCAATTCCCAAGTCCTCCATCTTCTTCACCAAGCTGGCCTCGGTGAAGCGCGCAGGCGGGTTGGTGGAGTGGCTGTCGGCACTGAAGTCCGTGGCCGTCAGGCCCTGGCCTTCAGTCAACTGTGGCAGACGCTTCTCAGCGTTGTCGGCGACCTTGCGGCCGTCGGAAAGCGCGGAGACCTCAACGTATGCCTTGAGGAAGCCCGGGAAGCGAATCGTGCGTCCAGTGGAGGCGAACTCGACGGCGTGCGTGTCGGTGGCGCCAGCGATGGTGACCTTCATGGACGTGCCGCGTGCGTCGGCCATCTGCGAGGCGACCGTGCGCTGCCAGATCAGTTCGTAGAGCTTGAACTCCTCGGCATCCAGCGATCCCGCCAGCTGCCCCGGCGTTGCGAACGTCTCTCCCGCCGGACGAATTGCCTCGTGCGCTTCCTGCGAGTTCTTCACCTTGCGCGAGTACTGGCGCGGCGCATCGGCGACATACTCCGAGCCGTAGAGCTCCAGCGCTTGCTTACGCGCGGCATCGATACCGGCCTTGGACAGCGTCGTGGAGTCGGTACGCATGTAGGTAATGTGACCGTTTTCGTACAAACGCTGCGCCACACGCATCGTGCGCTCAGAGGTGTAATGCAGCTTTCGACCCGCCTCCTGCTGCAGCGTGGAGGTCATAAATGGCGGGTACGGGCGGCGCGTGTACGGCTTCTCCTCCACCGACGCGACCTTGAGCTCAGAGCCCACGAGGTCCGCCGCCAGGGTTTCGGCGAGCTGCTTATCGACGACCCGGATGCCATCGGACTTCTTCAGCTGGCCACGGTCATCGAAGTCTCGGCCCTGCGCTACGCGCTGACCATCAACGCTGGTCAGGGTTGCGACGAATTCCTTCGGCTGGTTGGCGTCAGCAGAAGCCGAGCCGGTGTCCAAAGTTGCGGCGACATCCCAGTACTCGGCGGAGATAAACGCCATGCGTTCGCGCTCACGCTCGACGATGACGCGCGTTGCCACCGACTGCACACGGCCTGCCGACAGGCGCGGCATGACCTTCTTCCACAGCACCGGGGAGACCTCGTAGCCGTAGAGACGGTCGAGGATACGGCGACCCTCCTGGGCGTCAACCAAGTTCTGGTCCAGCTCACGGGTGTTGGCGGCGGCTTCCAGGATGGCCTGCTTGGTGATCTCATGGAACACCATGCGACGCACCGGCACCTTGGGTTTCAGAACCTCCAGCAAGTGCCAGGCAATAGCCTCGCCCTCACGGTCGGGGTCAGTTGCGAGATAGAGTTCGTCGACTTCCTTGAGCTTGGCCTTCAGGTCAGCGACTTTCTTCTTCTTATCAGCGCTGACGACATACAACGGAGCGAATCCGTTGTCGACATTCACACCCAGACGAGCCCAGGGCTCCTTCTTGTAACGAGCCGGAACGTCGGCTGCGCCACGGGGCAAGTCGCGAATGTGGCCCACCGACGCCTCCACGATGTAATCATCGCCGAGATACGGCTGAATCTTGCGAGCTTTCGTCGCCGACTCGACAATTACAAGGCGCTTGAGGCCGTCTGAATTCGCCATAGAAGTTTTTCTATCCTGCAACGTTGAATGTTTTTGACTGTTTAGATTCTTGTTTTCGTTTAAATCTTGGGGTTCTTGGCCGGACTCTGGCTGGGCTTCAGCTGTGAGAGGCCCGCAATCGGTTCCAACCGGTTCCGATCAGTGCAAATCAGTTCCCGGCCGCGTTCTCCCCGGAAGATTATCTGGAAAGAATATGAAGAATATAAGGAATACCGTACACACAATCTAGTTTGTCGCGTGGATTCCTCAAGTATCGGGCGGATTTTGGGTGTGACTGAAGGGGCTGCTGTGGGGGATCCCCGGTGGCCGGCAGTTGCCGACCCGACGACTGCTGTGCGGCTGGCCATGATCATCCCCGTGGCTGTCAGTGGCTGGTCACAACAGGCCGCAGCGGGCGCAGCCGCCGCAGCGGCCGCGTGATCGCGGGCTGCAAATGTGAAACTGTATGAGTTTATG
>NZ_KV836310.1:118063-185292 GCF_001838335.1 Corynebacterium sp. HMSC075F02
GCCATTTTTGTCATAAACGTAGTCAGTAACTCGGATTGACCCACTGCCCCCAGAAATGCAAAAATCCCACGCAGAAATTACTTTCCGCGTGGGAGAATCAAGGCTTACCCCATGAACACAACATGGGCCTTGAAAAGCCAAAAACTCCGCGCGACAGACTAGGCAAAAGCCCAGTTCAACCCGGAAACGGTTGACTTACAGAGGCTTCACGTCCAGAGCCTGCGGACCCTTCTGGCCCTCACCAATCTCGAACTCGACTGCCTGGTTCTCTTCCAGCGTCTTGAAACCAGTGCCCTGGATCTCGGAGTAGTGAACGAACACGTCGTTGCCACCGTCAGCTGGGGCGATAAACCCGAAGCCCTTCTCCGAGTTGAACCACTTCACAGTACCCTGTGCCATTACAAAACTTCCCAACTTCAGGATTCGATAAAACAAGTATTCGCCACGCACATCCGGCCACACACGATGGGGTAAACACGGCCAAAGCACCCTTTCGCCTCGTGCGAGTTTTTGCTGGGTGCCCGTTGGCGGGCGATACACTCAAAAAGTCTGCCACGTTTGGGGCGCGAGCGCCGATTAGGAACAGCTTCTTGCCACCCCCGTAAACCCGTGTTCGGAGTCCGGAGAAACTGGGGTGTCGAATAGCGAGAATGTGGCTGATAGGAAGCGTCGTCAAGCATATGAAGTGCGCGTTTACAGGAAAGGGTGGTGTCGGTGGAGTCGTTTGGGCGGGAGCTGCTGGGGCCGGTTATTCGTGCGCATCCGCGGGCGACGGTGACGCACATTGCGGATCTTCCTGCACGCGCTGGCGTGACTGCGCCTTGGCCTGAGTGGGTGCTAAGTTGGCTGAGAGAAGTGCTGGTAGATCGCGGAATTGAGAACCTGTGGACTCATCAGGCGACAACCGCGAACCTCGCCCGCGAGGGCGTGCACTGCGTCGTCGCGACGGGCACGGCGTCGGGTAAATCGCTCGGCTACCTGCTGCCCGTGCTCACAGAACTGTCCGCCACCCCCGCGGCCACCGCGCTGTACCTCTCCCCGACCAAGGCGCTGGGCGCCGATCAGCTGGACACTGCACGCGCGATGGCACCGGCGTCACTGAGTTCGCTGATTTCGCTTTACGACGGCGACACCCCACAAGACGCCCGGCGCGCCATCCGCGACCACGCCCGTTGGGTGTTTACCAACCCCGATATGCTGCATGTTTCGGTGCTCGGCAACCATGTTCGATGGACGCGGATGCTGCGCAACCTGCGCTATATCGTCGTCGACGAATGCCATGCCTATCGAGGCGTGTTCGGCGCCAACGTCTCCCAAATTCTGCGTCGCCTCCTGCGGCTATCCCGCGAGTACGGCGCCTCGCCGACCGTGATTTTTGCCTCTGCGACGACCAACGACCCCGCTGACCAGGCTCGTCGCCTCATCGGCGAGCCTGTCGAGGCCATCACCGAAGACGGCGCCCCGGTCGGCGAGCGAACTATCGCCCTGTGGGAACCCGGCCTGCTCCCCGACCTCCAAGGCGAGAACGGCGCACCCGTGCGCCGCCCCGCCCCGACCGAGGCCGCGGATATCATGGCCGACCTGCTTGTCGAGGGCGCCCGCACCCTGACCTTCACCCGTTCGCGAAGCAGTGCTGAGAAGGTAGCGCTCGGCGTGCGCGAGCGCCTGGAGAAGCGCCACCGCAGCGATATCGCCGAGCGCATCGAGTCTTACCGCGCCGGCTACCTGGCCGAAGAGCGCCGCGACATCGAGCGCATGCTCGATGACGGCACCCTGCTAGGTGTGGCCACCACCAATGCACTGGAACTGGGCATTGACGTCGGCGGCCTCGACGCGGTGGTACAGGCCGGTTTCCCGGGCACGGTCGCTTCATTCTGGCAGCAGGCCGGCCGCGCGGGTCGTCGTGGTCAGGGCGCACTGGTGGTGTTGGTGGCTCGCGATGACCCCATGGACACGTACTTGGTCCACAACCCGTCCGCACTGCTGGGCAGGCCGGTGGAAAAGACCGTCTTCGATCCCCGCAACCCGCATGTGGTGTGGTCACATCTCTACTGCGCGGCTGTGGAGAAACCCGTAACCACCAGTCAGCTTCAAGCGTGGGGAACCATGCCCGTAGCCGAAGACATGGTGGCCGCGGGATGGTTGCGCAAGCGCACCTGGGAAGGACAAGAGCCCGTCTACTACCCAACCGACCGCGATGAAGGGCCGCGTATCGCCACTGCTCACGATGCCGTGAACGTCCGTGGCGGCGATGGTCAGGAAGTGGCTATCGTCGACCAGACCGATGGCCGACTGCTTGGCACCATCGATCTTGGCCGTGCGATGCAGCAGGTTCACGACGGTGCCGTCTACTTGCACCGCGGCGAGTCCTACCTTGTCGACCAGCTGGACTTCGACAGCCTCGTCGCCCTGGTCCACCCCGAGCAGCCGCGCTATTCCACCAGCTCACGCATGGACACCACCATCCGCATCCTCGATGTTGACGATATGCGCCACTACCAGGGCCTACAGGTCGCTTCCTGCCAGGTCGAGGTCTTTCACCAGGTCACCTCCTATCTTCGTCGCCTGGATACCGGCGAGATTCTCGACAGTGTTGAACTTGACTACCCTCCGCAGCGTTTGGTCACGCGCGCCGTGGCCTACACAATGCCCGAGTCCACCCTGCGCTCCTGGGGCGTGGGCTCCGACATCGCGCCGGGGGCTCTTCACGCAGCCGAGCACGCGGCTATCGGCATGCTGCCACTGATTGCCACCTGCGACCGCTGGGACATCGGCGGTGTTTCCACGGTCATGCACGCCGATACCCAGCAGCCCACCGTTTTTGTGTACGACGGGCACCCTGGTGGTGCGGGGTTTGCCGACCGTGGCTACGAGGCCTTCGCTCAGTGGATTCGCGCAACCCGCGATGCCGTCGCCGCCTGCGAGTGCGAATCCGGCTGCCCATCGTGCATCCAGTCGCCCAAGTGCGGCAATGGCAACGATCCGCTGGACAAGGCCGGCGCAATCAAGGTGCTCAGTGGGGTGTCGCGCGCGCTTAACGACGGCCAGTAGCAGCATCCTCCACCGCTACCGGCCCTGCCCTGGACGTGGCTTTTCTCTCCTTTCGTTGGACGCTGACCTGCACGTCCTCCCCATCAATCTCGCAGGCCACAATGCGTGCATGATTAGCTTTTGCGATTGACCCCGCAGCTTTGCAGGCGTCGTCGCTCTCTTGCGCAGCCACGGCGCCGGCCACCGCGGCCAGATCCGCTGCTACCGCTGCCTGCCGCGCCTGCACCACCCTCACCCCGGCCGTAACTCCGACCAAAGTCAGAACGACGAAAGCGGCGATGAACAGTGCGGCTGCGACTGTGGTGGAACCTTCTTCTTCGCGGAGAAGGCGGGCTGTCACGTTTCTCATGACGATGCCGCTCTCTCCCGCAGTGCAACCGCGCGTGCTTCCAGCGAAAATGGCCCCGCTGAGCGCCGAATGGTCACGCGCACGGTACCGGAGGTTTCCGATATCGCGACCTGCCCATCTGCGTCGGCGCGGAGCTCGGCTACTGTCTCCGCATCGCCCCGTGCCTCAGCCCGTGCGATGGCTCCGGCTGCGTCGGTAAGCCCTAGGTACATTGCGATGGTGACCAGCCCGGACAGAGCCGTGGCCATGACCGTGACCAGTGCCGCGAGACCGAAAGCGGTTTCTACCGTGGTTTGGCCTTCGTCGCCGACGCACAGGCGATGAAGCGTAGAGCGGATGCGGCTAGACATCGGTGTTGAGCGCCCTTTCGATGATATCGGTGAGCGCCTGGGTGATATCGCCGCCGGTCACGACGGTGTAGAGCAGGGCTCCGAAAGCTGCGGCCGCAATAGTTCCGAGAGCATATTCCACGGTTGACATGCCGTTTTCCTCAGTTGCCAGAGCGTGCAGACGCTTGTGCAAATACGAGCGCAGCTGGGACTGCGCAGCGGTCAGCGGATTGGTTGAAGAGTTGGTTGGAAGGTTGGTCGGATGGTTGGAGTTTTGAGTGGTCATGAGTGTTTCCCCCTGTGTGGATGTCGAGTGACAGGTCAGTTGTGAGGTGTGATGTGCATTGACGCGCGTTGATGCGGGTTGATGCGTGTTGGAATGCGGCGCGGCAGGCGGACCACGCGCACAACCGAAGTCACAGCTGAGAGCGCAACCAGCACTGCATCCGGCGCGTGCCAGCGCGCGGGGCTTGGCGCAGAAGTGTCCACGCTTCATGACGGCATCAGTCCTGCAAACATTTCGTCGGCAAGCCCAGCGATGGTGGGCACCAAACCCAGCACCACAAACGCGGGTAGAAAGCACAACGCCAGCGGCCCGGCAATGAGGACACCAGCCTTTTCGGCGACGGCTTGCGCCGCATCGTGCGCTTGACTGCGGTACATGGCAGCGGTGTCCTCCAAGGCCTGCGCCAGAACGGTGCCGGATTCGCTTGCTCGGCGCCCAGCTGTCGCCAGGGGCACGAGCGCGGGTGTGGCAGCAAGGCTTTCCCAAGTGGAGTGCGCGCCCACGGACAACCTGGCGGAACACTGTCGAAGTGGCTCGGCCAGCTCAGGGTTTGCACCATCGGCAGCTGCTGCCATGGCCTGTGACAACGGCATACCGGAGCTCAAACAAGCGCCAATGATGTCGAGGGCCGCTGCGGCATCGAGCAGCACAGCCGAGCTGATGCGCTCACCTCCAATGAGAGTTCGCACACGTTCCCGCACCTGTGCGGCAATCTGCGACACCCGATTGGTCACCTGTCGACGTAGGCCTCCTCGCACACGAGCATCCGACTCGGCTACCAATTCGGGCAGTCGGCTGCGGACGGGATTGAACGTCGGCAAGCAGAGGTAGACGGCGATGAGAAGTGCGGCGGCAATCATTGTCCGGCCTCCGCACGATCGATGATGGCGACCGCCCATTCGATGCCCGCGCACACCAGCCCGACACCGATGACCAGCACAATTCCTCCGATACCGCGACTGAGGAACTCGAATGGGGACGCTCCGAAAGCTTGCCCCATGACCAAACCGAACACCGGCAGCGATGCCAAGATGGCGATCGTCATGCGCGGTCCCGCCAGCGCGGCAGACGTCTGTGAGCGATGCGCCTGACGAGCCTGCAGATCACCCCGCGCGCAGTCCAGCAACCCAGCCAAACTCAGACCGTGTTGCTGCGCCACCGTCCACATACGCCCAATCCGGCGCAGTTGCTCCGAAGATTCTTCGCCCTCCCACGGGTCGGCGAAGTTCGCGCGATGCGCCGCGTGCGCGAGATGATCAGCCAACACAGTCTCATCCCCTGACCTGCGCAATTCCGCTGCTGCCGCGTTGAGCGCTCGTGAAGCCGCCGCTCCTGCGCGCAGCCGCGCGGTCAAAGTTTCCAGCGCTACCGCAGCGCTGTCCGCTTCCCGACGTTCACAGCGCCTCTCCCCCACAGCGCGCACTACTGCCCCTGCGGTGCGACCCAGCAACAGCCCGGCTATGACACCTGGAATCCCGGCGAGCCACAGCAACACGAGTGCTGGGCCTGCAACGATGAGGATTGATAGTCCTGCAGTTCGATTCGCACTGCCAGTGCTTACTGCACTCGACCCCGTGGAACCAGCACCAAGTCCAACCATGCGCTGCAACCACTTCAGCCCGCCGGACACCTCGCGGCCACGGCCTGCCAGTGCTCGCGAGCGCACCGCCGCCGAGCTGTCCGGCCAGATAGCGACCGCCGCAGCCGCTCCCCCAATGAGCATCGCCACGCTAAACCCTTCCCCCATAGCTGTTAATCTCCCCGTCTAATCCCCTGACTTTTCCTCTAGTCATTCCATCGGGTATTCCACCGGTTATTCCCCGCCGACCAGCAACTTCTGCAACGCTTCCCAACCCGGCCCAGGCCCATCCCGAGCAGTCCAGACCTCCACCACCTCCGGTGGGTTACCGCGTAGCAGCCCGATCTGTGCCAGCCTGCGAACATCAGCGCGTTCGACCACCAACACCACCTGCACCGCCGAGACCAACTGCGCATGCAGCCCGGCGCGACCAAGGCCACCGATCAGCCCCAAGGTCTCAAAGCGCGCCACGACATCCCCAATGCGGTTGGCGTGAATTGTCCCCGCCCCACCGCGATGCCCCGTATTCAACGCTGCCAGCAGATCCACCACTTCGGCGCCTCGAATCTCCCCGACGACAATGCGGTCGGGACGCATGCGCAACGCCTGCTTCAGCAACTCCTGCTGCCCAATCGCACCGGCGCCCTCCAGGTTGGCGGCCCTGGTCACCAGCTTCACCACATGCGGATGCTGAGGCTGCAGCTCCGGAGTGTCCTCGATACACACAATGCGCTGGTCAGGATTAACTTCTGAGAGCATCGCCGCCAATAGCGTGGTCTTTCCCGCACCCGTGCCACCGGCGACAATAAACGACAGCTGTCTCGCCACGATTCCCCGCAACACCGGCAGAATTTTCGGTGGAAATAGCCCGACATCGCATAGCTCCGCAAGTCCGCGACGAGCCGGACGCAGCACCCGCAGGCTAATCTGAGTGCCGGTCGCCGACGGTGGGGAAAGCACCGCATGAACTCGCACACCACAGCCGCCGACACCACCAGGAATATGGCCGTCTGCCCAGGGTTGCGCGTCGTCAAGCCTTCGTCCACACCGCGACGCGAGCCGCACCGCATACGCGCGCACCTCGCCCTCGTCCGCGAAGGAAATCTCGGCGCGCTCCAGTCCGTTGCCGGCGTCGACCCAGACCTCGCCCGGCGCGGTGACCAGCACATCGCTGACACCCGGGCGTCGCAACAGCGCATCCAACACACCCGCGCCCACTGTTTCCTCGCGAATCGTGCGTAGAATCTCCAGCACCTTCACATCGGAGACAACCCCCGAGGTCTCTGCGCGAATGATGTCGGCGACCTCGCTATGCGATGCCACCCCAGGCCGCTCCGCAAGCGCCGTCCGCACCGCCGCCAACAGCCTGACGTCATCCATCGCCACCACCGCCGACAAGGGCAAACATCGCTTCCAATCCCCGCGTCAGCTTGCCGACGGTTCCAGCGAGCCCGCCCACATCTATCTCGTGAGCTACCTTCTTGCAGTACTCAATCTCACCAACAATAGGCAGGTCGAGAGCGTATTCCACCTCTTCGACACTGATATCGCGGTGCTGCTGGTACCTCACTGCAAGATTTGGGGTGAACCCCGCCTGTGCACAGATGCTCGCCAAGTGCCCAGCGGCTGCGATGGCTCGAACGGAGGTGGGCAGGACTATGACGGTGTCATCGGCAAGTGCGCCGAGAGTGGTGACGTACTCCACCTGCTTCGGGCAGTCCACGATGACCGTAATTCCGGCATGAATAAGGCAACTAATGGTGCTGGCAATGTGCCGGACATCGTCGGGCCTGTCGGTTCTGTCGGCGCTGTCGAATTTGTTGTTCGCCGAGGCGTGGTTGTAAGTCGTCTCGGGCGTGCGACTGCGAGTCCACGTCAACACTTTCAGAGCGGGTGATCGCGGGCAGGATGGCAGTGCTTCGTAGAGTGCCGCTCCGTCGAGACGACCATCAGCAGCCGAGAAGTCCTGCCACCTCAATCCCGGTTCCGTTTCCATCCCGAGCACCAGATCAATGCCTCCCGCGAGCACGTCCGCGTCCACCAAACAGATGGGCCTTTCACGGGAAAGAACCAATGCACTCGCCGCCGCGGCAATGGAAGCCCCGGCACCGCCGACCGCAGGAACCAACATCAGGCACGTTGCCGTGGAATCGGTTGTAGTTGCCGGCACGTTCGGTACGGGTTCTGTACCCGGTGCTGTAATCACGTCTGCGAAGGCAGGTGACGCTGGGTTCTGATGGTGGTTCAGGTGGTTCGAGCGGTTTTGGCAATCGGAGGGCTTCGGAGCATCCGGGCGTACGTCGCCACGGCCGAGCAGCTCGACAATATCGACGTTGTCCGCGGGCAAACTGGCGCTGTAAACAGGAGCTAAAACCTCCGCTACCTGCGCATCTTCCGCCTCAGTATCACTGCGGACCAGAAAGATCGCTCCCTCACTATGAGGCCGTCCGGCTAATCTTCGGGCTGCCGGTGCATCGACGAACACCGCTGGTGCCCGACGCCACAGGGCCGATGAAACTCCCGCTCCTGTCGATACTGACGATGGGGAAGGCTCTGGGGCTGATGATGATAGTGATGCTGGCGGCGAAGCAAATGTTTGTGCGGCCACTGACGCTGCAGCCACAGGTGGCACGGTCTCCTGCACACAGTCACGACCGGTAGCAGCGACTATGAGCGCAACCTCTTCACGCAGCGCCTCATCATCGACGGCGTTGACTACTGGATTTGCTGAAGCCTCGGTTCGCTGAGCCATGGACAGTTTCTTGATTGCCATGGCCATAGCGTGCACTACAGGGCGGATTCAATGATGCCCGCAAGGGGCCAAAACCTCGCTGTCTGTGGATAATTTTCAGACTGTGGATAACTGCAGAACGCCATGTCGCCTTTGCCTTATGGCTACTGCGCGGCCTGACCAATGCAAGTTAGTGACTACGTTTATGTCAGGTGGCGTTGGGTCGATGCGAGTTAGTGACTGTGTTTATGACAAAAATGGCACGAAAAATGACTTGAAAGTGTCATAAACTCATACAGTTTCACATTTGCAGCCCGCAATTTTTACTACGTACCCCTCAACATTGGGCCAAAAAGGGGCGACGCCCCGCGCCGGGGGGGGATTGGCGCGAGGCGTCTTTAACCGGCTCGGGGGGGGGGGATTGAGCCGGGGCGGCCTCGCAGTCTGTTTCTAAAAAGAACAAGAAGGGGCCAGCCACGTCCAAGTATTACATATCCCGAGGAATCTGCAAATACCTTACAAAGGATTTAATGCCCAATATGTTCGATGTCACGTTTCCTCGATTAATCGCGCCCAGGAAATGCCGCGCCCCAATCGCCGCCAAGCCCCCACGACCGCCACCGCCCCAATCGCCCCAGTTCCCCACCCAGCAGTTAAACACTCATAATGCTCTCCCCGAGCCCGACATCCATGGGTAAGCTCGGAGTCTATGAACACCGGCGAGAACAAGGCTTCAACAACGCCGCAGCCGCGCGCTTCTACGGACACACGCATCGTGGAAGGTGCCTCCGCCACCGCTGACTCTCGCGTCGCTGCGTTCTTTGACCTGGATAAAACCATTATTGCCAAGAGCTCGGCATATGCGTTCAACAAGCAATTCCTCGAGCGCGGCATCATTTCGCCGACAGACATGCTGCAAATGGCGCTCAGCCATGCCCTATACATGTCGCAGGGGCACGATGAGGCGCAAATGGAGGCCACCCGCGAGCAGTTTTCCGCCCTTATCGCTGGTCACAGCGCCAGGGAGCTGCGCCAGGTCGCCATCGAAACCCTAGAGCAGAACATCACGCCGTACATCTACGCCGAGGCATTGGAGCTCATTCGTGAACACCGCGCACAGGGGCATCAGGTGTTCATTATCTCGGCATCGGCTCGGCAGATTGTTGAGCCCATTGCGCAGGCACTCGGTGTCTACAACGTGGTGGCCACCGAGCTGGAGATCCGCGATGGGCTCTTCACGGGTGAAACGGAATTCTTCTGCCGAGGCGAAAACAAGGCTGTGCAGATGCGTCGGATAGCGGAAAAGCACCAGTTCGACCTGGCCGAATGCTTCGCATACTCGGATTCCATCACTGATGAGCCCATGCTGTCTGCAGTCGGCCATCCCGTTGTGGTCAATCCCGATCGCGCTCTGCGCAAGATTGCGACGGAACGTGAGTGGCCTGTGCGCCAATTCCGGAATCCCGTCCCGCTGTTTCGCGCGCCGTCGAAACGCAATGCTGCAATTCTTGCCGGCGTCACACTGGCGCTTGGCGCGGGTGCGACGTTGTTGGCACTGCGCAAAAATGACGACGAGTCAAAGGCCGACTAACCCACCATCCAGCAGCCGGCCTGCCTACACCGCTTCGGCGATACCGCGTGCTTCCACGGCACCGGCCTTCAGCCCCTCCAGGTGCAGGAGAATCCACGCACGCAGGCCATCGGCGCTTCCCGACGCAAACCCCTCTGCGGCCTCGACATACTCCTGGCGGTGGCGAGTCCAGTAGACCTCGGGCACGGCCAAGCCACGCGGATCCAGGCCGGTTGCGACAGTTGTCAGTCGCGAGGCGGCGCGGGCGATGATGCCGTTGTGATACTCGAAGGGGCGCAGAGTCAGCAGCTCACCGTGCACAATCGCCGAGAGCACACCAGCATGAATCTGGCTGCGGCCAGTGATGAAGTCACCGAGCACGTGCAGACGCTGCTCCTTCATCGCAGACGAGAGCTTGTCGTCACCGACCGGACGGCCGGCCTTCATCCGCGCCTCGGAACCGTCTTCAGTTTCACCTGCGGGCGATGCGTTCAACGCAAACTTGGCCAGCACCTGCTGCGGAGCGCGCTGCCACACGCGGGTGGTCTCACCAATTGACTCCGGGGAAATGGTGTCGGCAACCCGCAGGGCTGCTGCGAGTACGGGGTCGGTGATGTTGCCGTCGTCGGGAAGCGATGGCTCGCCGCCTTCTAGCCACGCCGATGCCCGAGCGCCACGCAGGACCGACTCGGAGCCGGTGACGTTGTGCTTGCGCAGGTTAGCCTTGTGCCTATGGACGGCCTGGATGGCCTTGGCCGCGACATCAGCCGCGTGTGCAACGCCGTCGAGCTGCCACAGGGGCGCGAGGGGGTCCTTGGGGTCAAGCTGCGGAATAGCAGCGGCGGGAGCACTGTCAGCGCCACCGGCACCCGATTCAGATGCCTTCGCCTGCGCTGCCTCACGCTCTGCGCGCTTCTTCGCCGACACGGAGGACACACCCAGGCTCATGCCAGCTAGGCCACCCTTTCCGACACCGACACCAGCTCCATCGGCTCCACGCACGTTCTCAGGCTGATTGTTCATATCCCACACCCTAATTCTTCACCGCTAAGTAAGTGACAAACTTATATAGAAATGGTCAAAGATGAGAAAAACTTCAACGAGTTCTTGGCTTTTTCGCCCTTATGGCGCGCCCTACCCACAATCAGAGGTAGTATGGCAGTTTGTAACTGCAGTTTTAAAGTTCCAAACCATCTTTTCCAACCATCTGCGTAGGAGGAAGTACACGTGAGCAACGACGATACGAAGGGTCTCTTTACCGACGGCACCGAACCGCGTGTTACCGCTATCCCGCTGAGTGATGTGGATAGCAACGCATCGGGTGATGCTAGCGTCGGCCAGCTCGTGTCTAATGCTTCTTCGCAGATTTCCGCTCTGGTTCGCTCTGAGATTGAGCTGGCCAAGGCCGAAATTGCTGGCGAGGCTAAGAAGGGCGCAGTTGGCGGTGGCTTCTTCGCGGTTGCCGGCGTCGTCGCGCTGTACTCCTCGTTCTTCTTTTTCTTCTTCCTCGGCTGGCTGCTGGATGTTTGGCTGCCAACCTGGGCTGCGTTCCTCATCGTTTTCGTTCTGATGCTGGTCATCGCCGGTGTTGCAGCACTGCTGGGTCTGAAGAAGGTCAAGTCGATCCGCAAGCCGGAGAAGACCATCGAGTCGATGCAGGAGCTGAAGGGGGTCGTGCCGTCGGGGTCGGCGAAGAAGTCTTCGCAGTCGAACGGTATGTACACCTAAAGGCTTGAAAGAAATTGGGCGGGACTTTGTTGGTCTCGCCCTTTTGTCTTATTCAGTCCCGGTTTAAGCCCTTCGGATAAGGTATTTTCCCCTCATGACCTCCCTCCGCGATTCTCTCACTGGCCCCTGGCGTCATCGTCTCATTCACGTCCGCGGCCAGCGCCTACACATCGCCGAGTGCGGCCGCCCCTCCGATCCGCTCGTGTTGTTTATTCACGGCTCGACTGGCGGTTGGTTTGAATGGCGCGAGGTTTTGCCGCTGCTTAACGACGACTCGGGCGATCCCCTCCCCGTGCACGCTGTGGCTATTTCTATGCGTGGCTACGGTCAGTCCGACCGAACACCGCAAGGCTACGATCCGTTTGAGGCGGCCCAGGACATCGCCTCATCGATTCGCTCGTTGGGGCATTCGACCGCGCTGCTGGTCTGTCAGGGGTTCGGCACCTGGGTGGCGTGGACGTTGGCTTCGCGGCAGCCCAATCTTGTCTCCGGAATTATTGGTTGTGGTGCTGCACATCCGAAAGTGTGGCTGAACCAGTTGAAGAGCCCGTGGTCGGAGGACTTCCGCAGTAGCCTGGCTCCTCTGCTGCGCCGTTCGTGGTGGGACTCGCGGCCACGGGTACCGCAGTTGCGTCGCAATAAGTTCAGCACGCAGGCGGCTGAGGCTCGCCAGCAGCGGCTCATTGAGCGCATCGTGCGCGAGTCCATGTCCACCGCCGGGGAGGGGTTCGCCGAGACCCCCGCGGGGAAACAGACCGCGGAACTCATGACCGATAGCCTGGCCAGTGGTGCACTCCGTCCTGCACTGGCTCACATGAATTGGTGGACGCGGCCGGCTCCGGCCGCTTTCCGCAAGTGGTTGAGTGCGATGGAGGGCCCGTCGAAAAGCGATGAGCACACGGTGCTGCTCGTCGGCGAGCAGGACACTCGTACCCCACGTGCGCTAGTGGAGCTCAGCTCGAGTCACGTGCGCGTTGTGCCGGATTGTGGGCACTTCCTGCCGGCAGAGAAACCTCAGGCTGTGGTGCAGGCAATCAGGGATCACTTGGACTGGTTGCCGGAGGGGTCTTAGGCTTCGGCTCGGCTGAAGCTAGCCGGAACTCTCCTGCGGTTGCGGCTGGGGCTGACCTGTCCACAGACACACAACTTTCCGCTTACCCCGCCACGCACTGCTGCGTGCCGATGGCCCCGTAGTTATTCATCGCCTCATCGATGTGTGGCTGGACCTCGGCGTGCGTCAGCGCGTAACCAGTCTGGTCATTGTTCACACCGGCACCGAAGACCAAGCCCAGGATCTGGCCCTGCGGCGTAATCAGTGGGCCGCCCGAGTTGCCGTGGCGCACATCCGCCTTCAGAACATAGGACTGGCGCTCGTGTCGAGTCGACGAATAAATATCCGGGCCTCGAATAATGATGTTCTCCGTCACGCGCGCAGGTGTGGCCTTAAAGGGGCCGGACTCGGGAAAGCCCAGCACTACCGCGTCATCGCCCGGACGAGCTTCCTGATCCGCCCACTGCATGGGCTCCAGGGGCAGGTCGGTGGTTCTGAGCAGGGCGACGTCGTCAAGCGGATCGTAGTGCACGACGTTCGCGTCAGCCATGCCGACCACGGTTTCCAGCCGAACAGTGGTGGCGCCGGCGACCACATGCGCATTGGTCAGAATCAGATCCGGCGCAATGACAAAGCCAGTACCCTGCAGCAAACGTTCGCACTGCGGGGCCTCGCCCAAGACGCGGACGATGGACGGTCGAATACTGTCGACGACACCTTGTGAAATCACATTGGGGTCGGCGGGTTCATCGGGGACGTTCTGCTTGTAGCCGAATGGCGGAGCGATGGCGGGCATTCCATCATCGCGAAGCTGACGGAGGATGCCACTGAAGCCGTCGCTCCATTCGTCGGGCGCGACCTGGTCAATGAGGTTCATGCCCTTGGACTCACGTACCCAGTCGGCGAACTGCCCGGGCACGGCGGTGGCCAGGGGTACGGCGATCATCCATGTCACTACCAGCGCAGTCACGGACTGCACGATGGCACCGAGGCTCGAATCCAGGCCGACGGCCAACGGCGAGCGAATGGTATTCCGCAGCGACTGCCCTGCCACTGTTCCCACCGCATGACCAATCAACGCCAACAGAATCACCGTGCCGAGGCCCAAGAGAACCTTTCCCGACTGGTTCTCGACCTGCGCCATAGCTAGCGGCGCCAAGGGCACACCAATAACCAAGCCCAGAACAACGCCCAAAATGGCCATAATCGACGAGACGGCGCCCTGCTGCCAGCCAACGACGAGCGCGAAAATGAAAACCGCCAGCAGCGCAACGTCAAACACAGCGATTGCAGGCATCATCGTCGGCCTCCCTTCAGTACGGACAGATTTTCACCATTAGCGGAACGCGCGAGCACCGGCAAAAGTTTCTGCACGTTGGTGTCGTCCCACGGTTCCGACCAGCCGGCCACGTCTAGCAAGTAGGACAGCACGCCGCCGGTAAAGCCCCAAACGACGAAGTCACCAACCTTAAATGCCGGTCCTGTCCAGCCGTGATAGCCCAGCATCATGCGGTTGTCCGGATTCGTCAGGTGGCTAATTGGCACATTGAGCACCGATTCCGTCTCTGCAGGGTCGACCACACGCAGCGGATGCGGTGCATGCCAATACGCCAACACCGGATTCACCGCGAAGCCAGTCCGCGAAATGTCAATCGAGTCCAGCACCCGCACCGGTGTCACCGTCTCTCGGTTCAGGCCGGTTTCTTCCTCGGCTTCACGCAGCGCGGTATCGATTTCATCCACGTCCTCGGGATCGACACGACCGCCCGGAAAAGCCATCTGGCCTGCATGCTTACGCAGGGTTGTCGCCCTGTGTGTAAGCACCACGCTGGCATCCTCCGGCCGTTGGTGCGCCTCCGCATCACCGCTGATCAGCACCAACACCGCCGACCGCGCCGGATTCCGCAACGGTTTCTCCTGCGTCGAGGAGTCTCGCCGCAACTTCGCAAACGCACGCTTCACGCTTGACGACGAAGCGGAGCGACGGGCCACCTTCTGCTCCGAGTGGTCTGTTGCGTCGTGGCTGGCGCTGCTGGCGTGGCCTGCCGCACCGTAATCAGCGCTGACTAGATGCGGCGGCAAACTATTGGTCAACCACTTCGGCAGATACAGCCCCGAGCTTGCGTCGCGATTCCACGACTGTCCCTTAGTCACTTCAACGCACCTCGCACGAGATCAGTAATCTGCTGCGCATCGGTGAATTCACCGGGATGAATGGTCGCCACTGTGCCATCTGCCTTAAACACCACGGTAATGGGCACAACTCGCGGTAGATTCAACGCTGGTCCGACCACGTCGACCGTGTCCGAGTAGGTCGGTAGCTTCACTCCGATTTCCTGCAGGAAGGCCTGGCCACGCCCCGCCTCACGAGCCGCATGCACCGTCGCCACCTGCACGTCCGGATTGTCCTTGGCCCATTGCTCAATAAGCGGTAGCTCTTGGCGACACGGCGCACAGTTCCACGCCCAGACATTAAGCACTGTCGGCTTGCCCTCGACGACCTGCCCCATGTCCACCAGTTCCACTTGCCCAGCCTCGTTGTCCTGGCCTGCCGAGTCTCCCGACTCCGCCAACAGCGGCAAGCGCACACCGGTCAGTGAGCCACTACCCGCTACCGCCGCGATCTCATCCTTCGACATCGCTGGCGCTGCCGACGCACCATCCACTTCACCATCACTGCCAGCGCCATCACCATTGCCAGCGCCATCCGCACCGACACTCACACCAGATCCGGTCCCACCACCATCGGCCTCGTCATTGCCACCAGTGGTATTCACAATCGCGAAAATCACCAGACCCACAATGCTAACTCCCGCGATGAGCAGCGTAATCAGCGATGCCGAACGGTTAACGTCCGCCTGCCGATCCTCATAGTGGCCACCATTGTGACTATGACCGCCCTGCTCATTCACGAAAAGTGCTCCTCGACTAGTCCTGTGTCGCTGTGGTGTTGCGCGCGCTATCCCCGTCGTCAAGCGCGGAAAGTTTCTCCCCACTGTAGCCGTCATTAAGACCGGCCAGGTAGAGAAGCCATTCCCTGTCGTCTGACTTAATCAACTTCTCCGCCGTCTCCGGCTCCGCCGGACCCGCGACACCATACGACGGGCAATCCGCCGCCAAGAAGCACGCCCCGCACGCCGCCCGGCGCGAATGGCACACCCGGCGACCGTGGAAAATCAGGCGATGCGAAAACCACGTCCACTCCGCGCGCTGTAGCACCTCCATCATCTCGTGTTCCACGCGCACCGGATCTTCCTGCTCCGTGAGGCCCATGCGCCGCACCAGACGCCCAAAATGCGTATCGACCGTCAAACCCGGCACCCCAAAAGCATTCCCCAGCACCACATTTGCCGTCTTTCGCCCCACGCCCGGCAGCTTCACCAGCTCCTCCAACGTGCCCGGCACCTCGCCGCCGTGCTGCTCCATCACCCCCTGCGCAAAACCGATGATGTTCGCAGCCTTATTCCTGTAGAAACCCGTCGGCCGAACGAGCTCCTCGACCTCCTCCTGATTCGCAACCGCCAAATCGGCAGGGCTGGGGTACCTAGCGAACAGCGCCGGCGTGGTCATATTCACCCGCACGTCCGTACACTGCGCCGACAGAATCGTCGCCACCGCGAGCTCATACGGATTACGAAAGTCCAGCTCACAGTGCGCATTCGGGTACGCCACCGCCAGCGTGCGGTTAATCCGCCGCGCACGCCGCACCATGCCCAGGCGCGTCTCCTTCCCCCGCGCCGCCGGATGCGCCCCCACCGCCCGACGCTTCTTCGACGTCAGGGATCCCTGCGGGTGCGTGGGTTGGGGTTTGCTCGTCGCCTGGTGCTTGCTTATCTGGTGCTTGCTTATCGACGATGCCTTGCCGGTCGTATCCATGGTCGTAGTGTATCGGCTACCCCGGATTGCAATTCGCGTGCGCACCTTTCGCGGGCCGAATCCTTCGATTCGTCCGGGATGCGGATGGAACCGGTAGCAGCTCGGGCATATTCGGTCAAAAACCAAAGAAGTCATGCCCCACCACATCTTGGAACACCGTTAGCGAATTATTAGTTATAAATACACAGTTCAGCGGCTTTTCACCAGAATTCCCCACAGGCGCAGTGGCTCTTTTGCTACAGTGGTGCTTATCACATCTTGGTGACGGCGTAGTTTTGGGATGCATCTGTAGAGGCGATTTGTCGTGAAATTCGCCCAGGGATGAACCTGCCTTGAAAGCTGGCAGCGGCGTTACCGGGAAAGACCGAAAGTAGTGGGACTAGTGGGACGGGGTAGTTTCTCTTCCTGTTTGGCCACTGCAATCTGTAGTCGAGTGCTAATTTGGCGGCTGCTGGCCTGTATTTACGGTGGTTAGTGGCCAAAGACAGGAGAATTTTACCGTGGATGACGTCAAGGAGATTCTCTCCCGGGCCGGTGTATTTCAGGGAGTCGACCAGGAGGCTGTGCAGGCCTTGCTCGGCGAGCTCGAGACGGTTCGCTTCCCGCGTGGAACCACCATCTTCAATGAGGGTGAGCCGGGCGATCGGCTCTACATCATTATTGATGGCAAGGTGAAGCTGGCTCGTCGCTCAGCCGACGGTCGTGAAAACCTGTTGACCATCATGGGCCCGTCCGACATGTTCGGCGAGCTCTCCATCTTCGACCCGGGCCCGCGCACCTCTTCGGCGGTCTGCGTCACCGAAGTTTCCGCCGCGTCCATGAGTGCCGATCAGCTGCAGGAATGGGTTGGTTCGCACCCTGATGTTCCAGCTCAGCTGCTGCGCATGCTGGCCCGCCGTCTGCGCCGCACCAACAATTCACTGGCTGACCTCATTTTCACCGACGTCCCTGGTCGCGTTGCTAAGTCCCTGCTTCAGCTGGCCAATCGCTTCGGTGTTCAGGAAGGTTCTGCTCTCCGCGTGAACCACGACCTGACTCAGGAGGAAATCGCACAGCTCGTCGGCGCCTCCCGGGAAACCGTGAACAAGGCTCTGGCAGAGTTCGCCCACCGCGGCTGGATTCGCCTTGAGGGCAAGTCCGTGCTCATCTCCGATACGGAGCGTTTGGCCCGCCGCGCACGTTAGCTTGTTGCGCACGTTAGCTTGTGGCGCACGTTAGCTTGTGGCGCTTGCGGCGCTGCCCAAACGACTCACATCCCGCAGCCTCTGCTTTTGGATCCTCGGTTCCCGTAGGAGCACATGAAACGCATGAGGCTCGCGGGATTTTTGTTGTCTTCCCCCGCTGGCCTGGCATGCTGACCTGGTATGCCGGCCTGCCATGCTGACCTGGCATGCCGGCCAAGTTTGGCGCACTTATCGATGCTTTTCTGCCACTTATCGATGCTTTCCCGGCACCTATCGATGCACCATTCACCGATTTCTCCTTGCATCAATCACTTATCGATGCGCTGTTCACTTGTGCGCGCGCTATAGCTCATCGACAAGTGGATACCTCATCGATAAGTGATTGAGCTGGCCCCGACGAGGCCAACCCACCCAACCGGCACTAGCCCACCCCAACCAGCACTACCCCAAACAAAAAGCGCGCAACCCGCAAAATTGCAGGTCACACGCTCTTTTCATGCGGTGAGTCAAGCTCAGCTTCACTCAAGCTCGGCTTCAGCCTAGCCTCAATTAAGCCCAGCCCAGACCAGCCCAGCAACTGGCCCAAGCCGAAGCCCAAGCCGAAGCCGAAGCCAAAGCCCAGCAATTACTCCCCGTGATCGCGCAAGTAGCGCAGGGTCACACGAGTCGACTGCTCAGCAGCATGGCGCAGCACCGGATCGACATCGGTGTAAATCTCATCCACAATCTGGTCGACCGTAGCTTCGTCGCCCAGCTTGGCAACGGCATCCTTCACCTGCTGAAGGCGCAGCTTACGACGCTCAATGTACTTCTGCGTCATCACAGTGATGTCCGGCAGGTCAGCACCATGCCCAGGCAGCAGACGAACACCCTTGCCGCGCGAATCCAGCATTTTCAGGGTTTCCATGTACTTACCCAGGTCGCCGTCGGTCTCCGAGATCATAGTGGTGTGGCGGCCAGCGATCGTGTCACCGGTAACGATGCCTTCAACATCGTCCTCGCCATCACCAGTGTGGATGAAGAAGCAGACGGAATCAGCGGTGTGACCAGGGGTTGCCACGACCTCAATCTGCGGAGTCACTCCGTCGAGGACGATACGTTCGCCGTCGATAAGCGGATCCTGACCTCCCGCGCAGTACTGAGATTCCAGCTCACGAATCGGCGCGCCGGTGAGCTGGCGGAAACGTGCGGCGCCATCAGCATGGTCGCCATGACGGTGCGTCAGCAGAATCAACGCAACGTCGCCGGCATAACGCTGCAGGACGTTCAGGTGTCCCTCGTCCTCCGGACCCGGATCGATGACAATGCTGCGGCTATCCCCCTCAGCCTTAATAACGTAGGAGTTCGTACCCTCCAGCGAAGAGTAGCTGGGGTTCGGGCACAGAACGACGCCCACAGACTGAGAAATCTGACGCAGTTGGCTATACGCAGGATGCTCCATGTCCTCTATCCTACGTGGTTGCGCAATCCGGGGAGCGCGCCACGTCGTCCAATTCGGCTCATTTGGGTGTAAGCACGCTTTACGACGCCCCGGAGAACGCAACATTCCCGCTGTTCACGGCAGCAAACACAGCAGCTACTGGGCTACTTCAACGATGATCTCGACTTCCACGGGAGCGTCCAGCGGAAGCTGATTCACACCCACTGCCGAGCGAGCGTGCTGGCCGCGTTCGCCAAAGACGTCGCCGAAGAGTTCCGAGGCTCCATTGATAACGCCCGGTTGACCAGTGAATCCGGCGGCGGAGTTGACGAAGCCGACGACCTTCACGATGCGGGTGACGTTGTCCAGGCCAACCTCAGCATCGACTGCGGCCAAAGCGTTGAGGGCGCAGGTGCGGGCTGCCTCCTTGGCCTCCTCAGCAGTGACTTCTGAGCCGACGTGGCCGACGTGGGTGAGCTCGCCGTTAACGAATGGGAGCTGACCGGAGGTGAAAACGAGGTTGCCCGTGCGCGTTGCGGGTACGTAGGCCGCAACTGGCGCGGCAACTGCAGGCAGGGTAAGCCCCAGGTCCTCGAGGGCCTGGGAAGGAGTGCGAGATTCAGAGTTGCTCATTTGAGTTAAGCCTTTCCACGGCGACTGGGGCCCGGCGAATAAAGCCGGCCAAAGAAAGATGGCAGCCAACTGTTAGTCAGCTGCCAATCGAAAGCACAACCGCCGTTGTTAGTTAGGTGCTAGACACCGAGGTAATTAGTCAGCCTTCGGGCGCTTGAAGTAACCGACGTGGTTTTCGCCGGTCGGGCCCGGGAGAACAGTGACGAGTTCCCAGCCGTCCTCACCAAAGTTGTCCAGGATGGCCTTGGTGTTGTGAATGAGCAGCGGTGCGGTGAAGTATTCCCATTTAGTAGTCATGGAAGCTACTTTATCTGTCCCCCAGCCTCGCGCGCTGGGGGTTTAGTTTTACTTCGATTTAAGTTCGGTTTTTACTTAGCCAGCTTTGCCTTGCGCTGAGCTGCGTACTGCTCAGCGTAGAAGTCGGCCCACGAAGTAATTTCCGGGTGCTCGCGCAGCATTGCGCGGCGCTGACGCTCGGTCAGGCCACCCCAGACGCCGAACTCGACGCGGTTATCCAGAGCGTCGGCACGGCACTGCAGAACCACTGGGCAATGGCGGCAGATAACTGCGGCTTCGCGCTGTGCGGCGCCGCGAACGAACAACTTATCCGGGTCAATATCGCGGCACTTAGCGCGCGGGACCCACTCCTGACGATCGCGGAAGCTCTCTACACCGAGCTCGTAGTCTGGAGTAGTAGCAGTGCGGTTGCGATCGGGAATCGTGGCGGTCATTGTAGCCTCCTCGTGCCTGCGATTTTCGTTATTTCGAAATAGTTTCAACTAAATAGTGCTGAAATTTTGTTGTAAGTCTATTCACACCACCCAAATAATGTCGATTGGGTCACACTGGGAGGGTGGACGTGGCGCAGCTCTAAATACAACAATGCAGGTGGGGCAACTTTTTCCAACAAAAGCACGGGGGTGATTTGTGTCACTATGAAAATCTTTTTCCAGAAACCACCCCACGATGACTTGCCCGGTATTGTAAGAGCGCTCGTAGCGATCCTCCTCCGCTCGCCAGGCGTTTTTCTGGGCTCGCCGGGCATGCCTCTAGGCGGATTTTCGAAAACTCACTTCGGCTCAATCCGCCCTACCTTGTAGTGTGATTGCTGTGAATAAAGGTTCGACGCTGTTCAAGCTCTCCGTTGCCACTGTGTTGGCTGCGTTGATTGTGGCCAGCGCCCTCTTTCCTCTTGTGGGCGGCTCGGCCTACCTCGTCGCGCGCACGGCTGATGAATTCGCGTCGGCGTCGCGGTCGGTGATTTCTAAGGACGCACCGGGGGTCACCACTATTACGGATCGTAATGATCAGCCAATTGCGTGGCTCTATGATCAGCGGCGGTTTAATGTGCCGTCGGAACGCATCTCGCCAGCTATGAAGGATGCGCTGGTCAGCGTGGAGGATAGGCGCTTTTATGAGCACTCTGGTGTGGACTGGAAGGGCACTGCTCGTGCGGCGGTAAAGAACTTCATGTCTCAGTCGGTGCAGGAAGGTGCCTCCACAATCGAGCAGCAGTTGATTAAGAACCACACGCTGCTGGTGGACGCAGAGTCGGAGTCGGAGCGCCGCGCTGCTACTGCCACGGATTATGGTCGCAAGATCCGCGAGATTCGCATCGCGTTGGACCTGGAAGATGAGCTGACGAAAGACGAGATTCTGACTAAGTACCTGAACTTGGTCCCCTTCGGCAATGGCGCTTTCGGTGTGGAAGCTGCAGCTCAGACATACTTCGGCATTCCCGCGTCGGATCTGAATGTCCCGCAGGCCGCTCTGCTCGCGGGCATGGTTCAGCAGTCCTCCGGGCTCGATCCGTATACGAATCCGGAAGGTGCGCATGCACGGCGTAACGACGTGCTTGCGGCTATGGAATCCACGGGGGCAATCGGCCCGCAGGAGGCTCAGGACGCCAAGGCAGCTGATCTCGGCATCCTCCCGGAGCCTCAGCGCCTGCCGCAGGGCTGTATCGCGGCGGGCGATCGCGGTTTCTTCTGTGACTATGTGGTCTCCTACTTGGAGAACCACGGTATTGAGACCGAGAAGCTCAAGCGCGGTGGCTTCCATGTGAAGACCACACTGGACCCGCGTGTGCAGGACAGCGTGCAGGAGTCTCTGCGTCAGCAGGCCTCACCGACTGCGGATGGCGCAGCCGAGGTTATGAGTTTGCTTGAGCCTGGGGATGACTCCAGGAAGTTGCTCGCGATGGCGTCGTCACGCGTATACGGCCTCGATGCGGAACAAATGCAGACCGTGCAGCCGCAGCCATTTACGCCGGTGGGCAATGGCGCGGGCTCGATTTTTAAGATTTTCGCGGCGACGTCGGCGGTGGAAAAGGGGCTGGGTATTGACACCAACTTCCCGGTGCCGCGTCGTTATGAGGCCTCCGGGCTGGGCACCGGTGGCGCAGAGGGCTGCCCGCCGGGCCTGTACTGCGTGGAGAACGTAGGTAGTTTCCCACCGTCGATGTCACTGCGTGAGACGCTCGCGCGATCGCCGAATACTCCTTTTATTCAGATTTCGGAGCTGGTCGGCGTCGATGGCGTGATGGACATGGCGGTACGCCTGGGCATGCGCTCATACACGGAGCCGGGCAGTTTTGATGGCGAGTCCTCGGTGGCGGACTATGTCTCGGAGCATAAGCTCGGCTCGTTCGTGCTGGGTCCGACGGCGGTGAATAACCTTGAGCTGTCCAATGTCGCTGCCACCCTGGCCAGCAATGGCCGCTGGTGCGAGCCCTCTCCAATTGAGTCGATCACGGACTCCAAGGGCAATGCGGTCAAGCTGAATGTGCCACCGTGCGAACAGGCAGTGGAGCCGGGTGTCGCGCACGCGATTGCTAATGCGCTCAGCAATGACGCCACCGATGGCACCGCGAAGGATGCCGCGAAAGAGCTGAATTGGGAAGGTCCAGTCGCGGCTAAGACCGGTACCACCGAGTCGAACCAGTCCGCGGCATTCCTGGGCTTCACCGGCGGCCTGGCCGGATCGGTGTACGCCTACAACGACACCCCGACTGTCACGGAGCTGTGCACGTCGCCGCTGCGCCAGTGCCCGAACGGCAACCTCTTTGGTGGTCGCGAGCCCGCGCGGACATGGTTCGGCGCAGTCGGCCCGGTCATCGAGGACTATGGCGGAAAGAACCTCCCACCACTGGATTCGGACTACGGACTGGGTACCTCTATCACCCAAATGCCGAATGTGGTGGGCATGCAGAAGGCCGAGGCCCGGGAGACCCTTAAGAAGGCCGGCTACAAGGTAGAGGAACGCACAGTCTCCCTCACCGGCGAATCGCGAGGAATCGTGGTCGGGCTGGATCAGCCGCCGCTGCTACTCAAGGGTGGCACCGTCACGATCCGCGTGGCCGATGGCACCCGCCGTCCGACCCCGCCGCCAGCACCGTCGCCGCGGCCGGACTCGACGACGAACCGGCCGGATCCGCTACCGCAGTTCCCTCGTCCGAATACTCCGCCAGCGCCGAGCTTGCGGGATCTGATTCCGCTGCTGCCGTTCTAGTTCGCCCTAGAAGGCAGCTCCAACGCTTATCGCCGAAAAGGGAAAACGGCGAAAGGTCGCGCTAGCCCTGCAGGGCAGCCTTAACGGCCTCGGAAAGCCGCTTGCCATCGACCTGGCCAGCGGCCTTTTCCTTAGCCACCTTCATAACCTGGCCCATGATCTTCATGCTCGGCGCGTCATCGCCAGCAACCTCGGCCACGGATTCCGCGACGAGGTTCTTCACGGCGTCGTCGTCAAGCTGTTCCGGCTGGTAGCGGGCGAAAACCTCTGCTTCGGCGAGTTCGGCGTCGGCAAGTTCCTGACGGCCGTTCTGGGCGTACATCTCAGCGGACTCGCGACGCTTCTTGACCTCCCGCTCAATCACACGCAGCACCTCGTCATCGGTGAGCTCGTGCTTGGAGCCGGAAACCTCCTCGGTCTGGATGGCGGCCTTCAGCATGCGCAGCGCCGCAACGGTTTCCTTGTCGCGGGCCTTCATCGCGGCGGTCATATCGGAGACAATTGTGTTCTTCAGTTCACTCATACGCCCTAGATTACCGCTGTAGTTGATAGTGTCTCTGTCATGACATCGCGCGCTTTTTCCAACCAAATTCTGCGGTCTGCCGCAGCTCTCGCCACGCTTGGCTTGACGACGTTCCTCTACGCGAACCAAATCGAATTGCGTGCATTTAAACTCCACCGTGTGCAAGTTCCCGTGCTGGCACCCGGCACGCTCGCCCGGGTGGGAAAGCGCGAGGGTGAGCCTTTCCGGATTCTGCATGTCTCCGACTTCCACATGCTCCCCGACCAGAAGTTGAAGCAGAAGTGGGTTGCCAGCCTCGATGCTCTGAACCCTGACCTGGTGATTAATACCGGCGACAACCTGGGCAGCGACAAGGCCGTCCCCAGTGTCCTCGCAGCGCTCGGCCCCCTACTGAACCGTCCGGGTGCCTTCGTGTTCGGTACGAATGACTACTTCGCGCCACGGCCTGTCAATCCGCTGAAGTACCTGACAGGCAAGAAGCGCAAGCCCTCACGCGTCGAACTGCCGTGGCGCGGCATGCGCGCTGCGTTTATCGAGCACGGCTGGCAGGATGCCACCCATGCCCGGCTGGAGTTTGTGGCGGGTGGCGTGAAGGTGGCGCTGTCCGGTGTGGATGACCCTCATCACGAGTTGGAGGACTATTCGCAGATTGCCGGTGCCCCGAATGCGGATGCCGACATCGCTATCGGCCTGTCGCACTCGCCGGAGCCCCACGTGTTGGATGCTTTTGCGGAAGACTGCTACGACCTGGTGCTTTCCGGCCATACCCACGGTGGTCAGGTCTGCCTGCCCGGAGGGAAGGCCATTGTGACCAACTGCGGTATCGACCGCTCGCGGGCCTCGGGGCTGTCGCGCTGGACCGAGAAGACGTGGCTGCACGTTTCTAATGGCCTCGGCACTTCCCCTTACGCCCCGGTGCGCCTGTTCTGCCGCCCATCCGCGACCTTGATTGAGGTTGTGGAGCGGGATTCGTAGTTCGTAGGGTGCGACAGGGCCTGTGCCCCCCCCACACACAGCCCGTTAAGCAGGCGTTTTGCATTCTTGCTCGGCGTCGGGCTAAAGTAAGTCCTCGCAAGCACAGCGCTGGAGCTATGCTCTAGCTTGTGTCTGTGGCCTCGGGGTATGGCGCAGCTTGGTAGCGCGCTTCGTTCGGGACGAAGAGGCCGTGGGTTCAAATCCCGCTACCCCGACCATTTAGAACAGGTTGGTGATTTGCACTTTTCAGAAGTGTGGATTGCCAGCCTGTTTTTCTATGCGCATCCTGTCACCCGTTTGTCACCTATTCATCCGTTCATATGCTGCCAGGTCGATTCCCATCCCCGAATAAGTGGCGTGAATCGCCGTAGTTTCAAGATTTGCATGTCCAGGCCAATATCGTACGGTATTTACCGGCACTTCCCTTCCGAGCCAGTTACAAGCCGCACTATGCCGCAGATCGTGCACAACGAACCGGCCGTCACGACTCCCAGGTTTTGAGCTCCTTTGTCGTCCGCATCAAGCTTCGACGTCTTCGAGAAATTCGAGGTCTGCCCCAAGATTGAGCCATTGCACGGCTCGGACCTCTCGACTCGCTGTCAGCATCCTCGAAAAAATCGAGAACGACGATAGAGCAATCACCATTGAGGAACTCGTTCAGCTGTCCGTTGCCTACCAAGTACCAATTCAGGCAATCGTCACACCGTGGGAATCCTTGGGAATGGAAAAGCGCCCACTACCGTCCGGAGCCGATCGGAACAGTTCCGAAGGGAACATCCAGAAGTGGTTGTTCCATGGCAATTACCCCACATATCCAGACGTCATCACACGAGACGGATCCTCGCTTGAAGGTGCTACCAGCACCTTGATGTCCAGTGCCCCACCGCACTCAACGAACTAGCGAAATCCCCCACCCCAAAGACTTATTAAAAACTCACGAATGAAGCACTTAAAGGGGTTCTAATTCCGATTCAGGTGGCAATCACTTCATTCATTGATGAGGTTTCACAATGGATCGGATTCGATCCATTTACATACTTCGATGATTTCGAGAACAACTCCCAGTCACTTTGGCCTCCGGATTTGAAAGAACAGCTCTTTGCCACTGAGCTACCTGATGCTGCTAAAAAGCTAGAGTTACTCAAGCAAGCGCATAATACCGTAAAGCACCTACTACACGAAGCCAAAGATGGTCTATTAACAGACCGTCGCTGCACCACGCCGGAATTCCCAGCCTGCGTCGAAGAATGGGTGCAGCCTCAAGCGATAAAACTCATAAATTGGACTCGAATTGAATTGGCGATCGAACATGCAATTAAAAAGCAGTAGGCCTCATCAATCAACGGGTTTTCGCAGCTGATACCGTTAGGTTAGATTTAGCCTCACCTAGCGAAGGCAAAGGACGAATGGAGAACATTTCGCCGTCTGGAAATGGGACGCTCGAATCCATCGCACGGAGAATCGGTGATTTTATACAGGATCGAAATTAACCAGCATCTGGGCCGGGCTAGTTTTTAGGACCGGGTGGTTTGAGTGCCTTCCTGGGTTTGGGCCTCTGGTTCGCCTCCGCGCAGCTGACAGGCACGGTGCTGCGGGATATTCCCGTCGATGACTCCGGGCAAGCCTC
Source organism: Corynebacterium sp. HMSC075F02 (assembly GCF_001838335.1). Classification (NCBI taxonomy): domain Bacteria; kingdom Bacillati; phylum Actinomycetota; class Actinomycetes; order Mycobacteriales; family Corynebacteriaceae; genus Corynebacterium; species Corynebacterium sp. HMSC075F02. The sequence goes on from NZ_KV836310.1 coordinate 144,486, forward strand.
CGCAACGCAAAGCACCGTGCTCCTGGGGCAGCGGTGCGGGCCTTAAGCGAAGGCATGGCCAACGCCGCGCAGTGGTCGCTCGTCGCCGCCACCGCATTCCTCGCTCTGGGCTTTGTTGGTGCACTTAGGGTTCGCCGTGCTGCGGGGGAGAAGGGTGCCCCCCGCAAACAACGCCGATCTCGGTTCCCGCGTTAATCGCGTCCCGAACTGATTTTCCACCCGCGTGCTGCTTTGCGTTGCTGCCAGAAGTGACGGTAGATACCGGGGACAACGGAAAGCTCAGAATGCGTGCCCAGCTGGCTGACTTGCCCGTGTTCATCCAAGACTACGATTTGATCAGCAGATTTGATTGTATCCAGCTTATGGGCGATGACAATAAAAGTAGATTGCTCCCGTAGCTCGTCCATCGCAGCAAGGATGTTTGCCTCATTTTCTGCATCGAGCGCGGAAGTAGCCTCATCAAAGAGTACAATCGGCGCTTGCTTGAGAAGCGCGCGAGCTACAGATACGCGCTGGCGTTCACCACCGGATAGAAGCCGCCCGCCTTCACCAACAGGAGTATGCCACCCTAGGCGGTTGGCAATAGAAGTCACGCCTGAAAGATCAGCTGCGCGGAAGACTTCCTCATCGGAGGCGTCGGGACGACCAACGCGGATATTAGCGATTAACGAGTCGTCGAAGAGGTAGACATCCTGAAAGACCATGGACAGTCTGGACATTAACTGTTCGGTTCCAAGCTCGCGGATATCTACGCCGTCAACCATCACCGCCCCGGAATCTACATCCCAGAATCGCGAAATAAGGCGCGCAATTGTGGTCTTTCCGGAGCCAGAAGGACCGACAATGGCGGTAACGGTGCCTGGTCGAGCACGGAAAGCGATATCTACCAATACTGGTTTATCGCCGTATCCAAACGTGACATTACGCAGCTCTACACTTCCCGAACCATCGCCTGGGCGCGGAGTAGTGGGTTCTGGCAGGGAAGGGGCATCGGTGATGAGCTCAGTTTCTGTGAGCGCGATACGACCTGCGTCTAAACCGACGAAAGAAGAACCCAGCTGCTCAAGCGTGCGGGTAAACCTCAAGCTGATTCCGATGATCGCAATTGTTTCTAGTGGCGATAGGGCGCCTTCAACGGCAAGATCCGCGGAGACCATAATGAGAGCCACGATGAAGATCTGCACTACTATGCCGTTGAGTAGCAAAGCTAATGTGGATACCCATAGCTCGCGTATTCGTGCTTTATGGTCGATTTCTAGCGCTTGCTCTAGTGGCGCAAAAACTTGTGATTGTCCTGCCGCGCGCAGGGCTGGTTGACGGTTAGCAAATTCTACGATGCGCTGGGAGAGCTCTTTACTCGGCCCGAGTGCGCGGTTCGATGCTTTCTTACGAATCCATGCAGCCAACTGCATCACCACGAGCGCCAATGGTGCGATGATAAGAAGGACCAAGCCCAGCTTCGGGTTCCAGAAACACGCTCCTACTAACAAGGTGACAAGTGCCGCGCTATCGCGGTATATCGTTCCTTGAGTATGCGCAATGGTCTCGGCCGCCACCATAAAGCGATCTGAGACGAGGCGAGATAGGCCGCCGGTATTAGCCGGTACGAACCAGCCGAGCGGTAGCGTTGCTAATTTATCACCCACAGTCGTGTGCGCGGTTCGGATGAAATCCAAGGCCGTGTGGTAAGAGGCCATGGTTGCGAAAAATCGTAGCGCAAAAGCTACGAGCGCAATTGCCAAAAGAATCCACATCCATGGTGCGATCGTCGTATCCCCATCGAGTGCCTTTGTAAGTGGCACGAGCGTGAGAACAGCGAGGCCGTCAAGCACGCCAACGATAAGCGATAGACAAGCATGCCTTTTATTGAGCTTATGGCCTACAGGACTTTGCAGCTTTTTGACACTGCGAGTGAGTAGCGGATCAAGAAGACGCGAACTAGCAGGCGTAGTGGCATTAGACATGAGAATTATCCTTCATAGGCTCGAGGCAGATTATTTGGTCTACGCCTTGGATGGACTCCGGCTTGTGGGCGATGACCAAGACGGTCTTGCCTCTGACGAGTGTGGCTAGAGCTGCTTGAATTTCTGCTTCGCAGTCAGGATCAGTTGCCGCAGTAGCTTCATCTAGGATCAAGATTGGGGCATTGGTAATAATTGCCCGTGCAATAGAAATACGTTGCTGTTGTCCACCGGATAAAGAGATGTCCTCACCAACAACGGTGTCGAGCCCAGCCGGTAAAGCGCGAATATCAGCAGCTATGTGCGCGGCCTCTGCTGCTTGCCAGATCTCTTCATCGCGAGCTTCTGGGCGTGCAAGGCGAATGTTTTCCCGAATACTCATGCGCAGTAAGTGAGGATCTTGTAAGACGAAAGCCACAGTGCGGTACAAACTGTCGAAAGTGAGATCACGGATATCCACGTTGTTGATAGTGATTGTGCCCGAATCTGGATCCTGGAAACGCGCCAGCATCGTTGCTGCTGTGGATTTGCCAGACCCGGAGGGGCCAATCAATGCCGTGACAGTGCCTGCGTTTAGTTGCGCAGAAAAGCCTTGGAGGACTGGTGCGTCTGGGGCGTAGCTAAAGCTGACCTCATGGAACTCCACCTCCATGTCTTGACTACTGGCATCGAGGCTCATTGAGCCTTCTTTCACGTGGGAAATTGTCATGACTTCATCAAGGCGCAACGCCGCATTGCCAGCGAGCTGGTAAGACCACAACATTCGGCCGACGGTTTGAATCGTGCCCGGGATCACCAGCGCAATCAACGTTGTTGCGATGACTTCAGCGACCGTGACATAGCCACCAGCTATCAGCAGGGAACCGACTCCTACATTGATAAGAATGAGGACAGGAACCGCCACCACAGACTCTGAGATTGCGGAAACACGCAGAAGCGGACGTACCCACTCGTAATAGAATTCCGCGAATTTTTGGGCAGCTTCGCGATATCGAGCGTGGGCTTTGCCAACGGTGCCGAAAGCCTTGACGACGGAAATACCTTCGGAGAACTCCACCGCAGTCGCAGAGACCTCACCCAGATAATTATCCATTTCCGCAGTTTTTGTGCCCATATCCTTCATTGAATACGCTTGGATTGCTAGGAAAATGGGCACAGTGGCAATAGAAAGTAGACCAAGGCGCCAATCCAAGATAAAGGCATAAACCAGAAGCGCGAGGGGCGTAAAAATCGCGGCAACCTGCTCTACAGGAGCATGGGCTGTCAGGGTGTGCAGAGTTAACGTATCGTCCTCGACGGCTTTGCGAACTTTGCCGGAATTAGTCTGGCTAAACCACGAGAGTGGTGCTTTCGCAATAGCGGTAATAATTCGGCGCCGGTTAATCCCCACCAGCTTCGCATCAGCGAAGTGGGTGATCGCAAGAGCAAGGAAATAGAAGAATAGCTGGCCCAAAAATGCAGCAAGTAGCCATTTCACAATGGACGCGACGTCATCAGTATTGCCGTCGATTAGAGCATTTCCCAGTGCCACCAACGCGACGTAGGGTGCTACGGCGAGTACCGAGGATACAAGCGCGAGAAACTGTGCGAAGTAGATGGTTGTTTGCACTGGGGCCAGTAGCTTTTTTAGAGCGACCTGGCCGGCTTTTAGTTTTGCGCGAGCCTCTTCTTCCGGTGACGCACCGTGTGATTCTGGTGCGTGGGTTCCGCTTGATTCTGTGGAACTTTGTTTTACCTCAGACATTTCTTTCTCAATTCTTGTTGATGTCAGTCATATCGATGATTCTGGTGACTGATTCTTGGATGAATTCGTGGTCATGGGTGATGACGATGACCACTGCTCCGCTTGCTGCAAGAGATCGAAGTAGCGCAGAGATGGATTGCAGTTGGCGCCAGCCCACGCCAGAGGTAGGTTCATCGAAGATGTAGATCGCTGCTTGCTCGGCTTGGGCTGAAGCTATGGCTAAGCGTTGCCGTTGCCCACCGGACAGAGACTGCGGATGCCGTTGAGCCATTCCTGCCAGATCGAGGCGATGGAGAATCTCATTGACATCGATGTGGTCCCGCTTCTTCTTTGCCAGTCCGAGCGTGACTTCTTCTTCGGTGGTGGCTGCGAATAATTGGCGGCCAACATCTTGCATCACCATGTACGCGGCACGTCTGCGGGCAGCCGCTCCTACTCGTTTGCTGTTCAAACGGAGACTACCGCCGCGTTTGGGAGAAGCAAGACCACAAATGATCCTAGCGAGAGTGGTTTTTCCAGCGCCGTTGGGCCCGATTAAGGCGGTGACTTCGCCGCTGGGGAAAAATGCGTGGTCAATGTTTAACACCTCATGTGTGCCATAAGAAAAACAGATGTTGCTTAGCTCGAGTCCGCTCCGCTGGGGATCGGCGTTTTCGAGCGTGGGTGGTACCGGCACGCTCGCGGGCAGGGGAACGTGGTGTAAGCTGCGTAGCCCCAATTGTTTGCGTTCGGGTTCGTCTAAGGCATAAAACTCCTGAGCGTGGAAACTCCGCGTTATTTTTCCCTGAGTCAAGTAAATAACTTGGTCAGCGATATCTTTTAAGAAAAAGAGGCGGTGATCAGCGATAATGATCGTTGTGCCTAATTCCTTCAAGCGGTGTAGCACGCGTGCAAGAATATCGATGCTTTCCATGGAGAGATTGGACGTGGGTTCATCGAGAAGCACGAGACTGCCCGGGGACACAAGCGCGCATGCGCATGCCACGGTTTGTAACTGTCCACCGGATAATTCTTTGAATCGCCGGCCCCGAAGATCGTTAATGCCTAGTAGCTCGACCGCTGATTGAATCCTCGACTCAATTTCTTTGGGATCTACACCAAGGTTTTCTAGCCCGAAGGCCAATTCTGCATTGACGCTTTCAGTGAAAAATTGTGTCCTTGGATTCTGGAATACTGAGGCGCTGAACTCGATGGCTCGGGACAGCGGTTCTTCCGCAGGGGTAAAAGCCTGGTCATCCTTTATAATAGTGATGGTGCCTAGTAGCTCTCCTGGATTGAAATGGGGGATGAGTCCGTTGATCAACTTGAGTACCGTGGACTTTCCCGATCCGGAATCACCGGTAATCAGTAGACACTGTCCTGGAGAGACAGAAAAAGACACATCAGATACGCCTTGAATGCCTGGTCGAGCTCCCAATGGATATGTAAAAGAAACGTTGTGGGCGTCTACACTGGTTGCGATACTGCGTTCGTTCATAAGTGGACCTCCGTGGGAAGCCAGACAGAGGCAACAACGAGGCCCAACCCAGCTAGTGCAGTTGCATCGACAAGCTTGAAGGAAAGATCGGCGGTGGTGGTTGGGCGTGCGGGTCCTCCCAATCCCCGGACAAGAGCAGAGGCAGCGAGCTCATCACCAGCGCGGACGACGGCACCTAATAAGGGGATGACCAGCATCGCGGACGATTGTGTGGGCTGTGTGATCCAGCTTTTTACTCCAGGCTGGAGACCCCGAAGGACCATGGCATCGCGGATGGCTTTGGCTTCTGCCACGATGATCGGCAAAACGCGCAGGAATACCGCCGGTGGAATGGTGACCCAGCCTGGTAAACGCAGGTCCCGCAGTGCTGAGGTCAACGTGGATGGTGTGAGAGTGAGCAAGCCGAATGCGCCGATGGACATGCTGATGACAAAACGGCTTAGCCACGAAAAAATTGCCGCTGAAAAAGCGAAAAATGTGGAGCCAGGAAGCTGTAATAGGCCCCAATACCCTAGATAGGATAATGCAAAAGCGCACAGGCAAATAAGACCATAGTGTGGCTTTACTGTAGCTAGTGCGATGGAGCTGAAGGCGATAGAAATCAGCAGTGTCGGTAGGTGGCCGTGGCTGAGAGCTACCGCATTGATTACTAGAACAGAAAGCAGCACGGTCCGTGGATCGATCGAAGATCGACGAAGCACGCCCTGTTTTTGCAGGCTCACAGGAGACCAGCGCTTTCAAAGTGTTTGCGGCTGACGCGAACTCCGACCTTTCCGCCGATAAAGCCGACGATGAGCGCACAAATGGCCAGTACTCCAATGGTCCATGGCTGGAAGATATCCGACATAGCATCGGCATATTCTTGCCCCATTTGGTCTGCGATATCGACGTAGTAGGAGTCCGTATCCAGAATTAGCGGGATAAAAGGCAAAGAAATCCAGACACAGAAGACGCCGTAGGCAATAGGGAAGGACTTGGCAATACTGAGGTGGCTTTTTGTAATAATCAAATCCGCGATAAACCCTAGAATTATGCTTCCCAGCAGGGTCCAGAAGTAGTGTCCGGTGAGCATGAATGCTAGTCCGTTAATACCACCGACGAGGGTGAAAGCACCCATTTTGGGCGTGCGGGCGGCATAAAGCGCTAGCACGATTCCGTTTGCGATTGCCGCGATGAACCATCCAATAAACATGAATTGTGGTCCTGCGAATCCAATCATTCCGCTTACAAAGGTGATCACAAAGTAAAGTGCAGCAAAGATGCCAGCGTTGATGAGATCTCTGGTGTTTAAACGTGCCGTCAACCCACTGGATGAGCTTGTACTCCGTGTGGACGTAGAGGACTGTTGGGTCATAGTAAACCTCGATTCCTGAATAGTAAGCAAGGTAAGGCTCACCTAAGATGTATAATACTTTTTATATACTGTTTCTAGTTTTGATCTGAAGATTCACCGTTAATGGGGGTGAATGCAGATAAGCGGTTTTAGGGATCATAGAATAACTATGGGTCGGGCTGGTTTTTAGGATCGGCCCAGGTCAAGACATCAATGTTGATCAGTTTGCGCATCAGATTGAGATAGGTTTGGTCAGTCGGTGAGAAGACCGCCAACATGTCAACGAGCTGATCTAGCCGGTAGTAGGCCACCGAGTAGTCTGCTTGGCAGGCCGCAACACCAAGAGCACAGGCAATATATGTTTTGCCGGCCCCAGTCGGGGCGAGGATATGAATGTTGGTTGGGTTTTACCGCCAGTTCGTTGCCGCGATTCTCTTCAACTGCCGCAGGTTGATACCTCGTTCTTCTGCCCTGGTAATTTCAGCCAGGCTGGCGTTTGGAGTAGCGGAACTTGGCTAGGCTGATTGCTTTGGCGATATTGCGTTGTTGGCGTTGCGCATAGGCTTCGTCGACTGCTGCGAGGAAAATGTCTTCTGGCAGGGGTCGGCATAGGCTTCGTCGCTGACGATCTCGTAGAAGATATCCGCAAATGTAGATACGCGGAGTTTGCGCATTTTCGCCCGCATCACTTCATCATCAATTGTGTGCAACATGCACTAAAGCAGCTTGGTCGGCCACACCCTTTTGAATACTGCTTAAAGTCAACGCGCAGGAGCGGGCAGAACAGGTCCGCTCCTGCGCGAATTGACGTCAATTACTTAGTTCGCCGGTGGTCGGCTCATCATGTAAAGCACCATTTTTGCTTTGGTTAGTGCTTTAACCGCATGTGGTAGGCGCGTAGGAAAATGCACCATTCCACCGGGACGCAACGTCACCGTTTTACCGTCCCCGCTGATTTCGATTTCACCTTCAAGGGCTTGAACAATCACTGGCATCGCGGCGGTGTGCTCGGATAGTTCCTCTCCCTCGTCGAACGAGAACAACACCACGTTCACCCCTTCAGCGCGCATTAGCGTTGTAGAAGTGGTTGAGTTCGGACAATACTCAACGCGCTGCGCAAGGTTTTCAATAAACCCCAGTGCGCCGGCTGATGATGGTTTGAGTTCAGTCATAATCAGCTCTCCTTTGCTTCCAGGTTAGCGGCGGGTTTGCGCGCGACGATAGCGATGCCGGTTAAACTGTCGCGGTATTCGTTGAACGTTGCGCGCATATCCAATATACGGCGACGCAACTCCTTATCACGCGCAACGTTACGCATAATTCGCGCAACTCCGACTATGCCTTCATCGGCTAGATTACGACGTGGGGATAGCAAAGCCATCGGCTCATACCCCACCCACTCGATACAAAAACCCGCCTGCTCTAACAATCCGCACCATTCACTGCAAGTAAGAGGGCGAGCATTAACCCTAATCGTGCGGGCTAGGCGCTGTCGCAACTGGTCCGCAAGCGCCGCGTCTATGCTGTCAGGGGTGAGTCCAAGTTCGTGGATCGCATAGCAACCGCCTGGTTTAAGCAGTCGGAACGCTTCGGCGATGATCCCTCGCTTGCCTTTATCGCCTTGCATGGTCAGCATCGCTTCACCAACCACAACCTGAACTGATTCGGACTCAAGGCCGGTGTCTTGCGCATTGGCATTTACAACTGTGCCCCTCGGCCCAACAACGGCCTGCACTCGTGCGACGGCATCTGGATCTTGATCCACGCCCGTGTAGGAGGCGATTCCTTGCTCAAGCATGAGCATGGCCGTACGTCCCAATCCCGGAGCGAATTCCAACACTTTCTTGCCAGATAGATCGGCCGCAACCAACAATCGATTCGTTAGTTTCAATCCGCCCGGGCGTAAAACTCGCTTGCCAGCCCGTGCAAGCACCCAATGGCCTGCCGCAACATGAGTTGACCGGTCATTTTGCGGAAGGCAGGGTTCATTTTTATTTGTGCCCATAATACCAACATTACCAGAGCCACTTAGGCAAGTCTAACCTAAGGGTCGTGTTGTGTTGTTAGAGAGGATTGCGCAGACTCACTCAGCGCCCTCACCATTGGAAAGACGTATTACAAACATAACGAGGGAGCGAGTCGCCATATGCGAGCGATCTCCAACGCCGCCCACAAAAATCTTCACCTCGGTTTTTCTGGGGCCCCAAAATCTGGGCATATTTGCAAAAATGGAAGTTTTGTAAATAGGGCTTAGTTGAATGTGTGCTATTTGCTAAAGATCTTGTTCTTTTGCAACTTCGAAACATGGTCGATAAAACGTTAGGAATAAGATGATGGGAACCTACAAGCCGCTGCGTGTCTTGTTTCATAAGACCAACTTGGACGCTGCCAGTGCTGTCAATGCAGAACGTAAAAACCGTCTGAATAATCCTGCGACCGTAAAGTACCCGTACCACGTTGGAAATAACCCCCTATTCGCTGTTCTCACTCGCAACATCTATGAGTTGTCGGAAACCATATAGAAAACAGAACAGGAAATTCGCGAAGCGTGGAATGTGTTACCTGGCGTGACACAAAATCACTATTTCTACACACTTCTAGTCGGAGCTCTACGCAGACATCAGCCGTCGTGCCGTTTATAGCGACGACCCAGAACCAGCGCAGATGTGGAGGTTGATTTACGTTGACAAATTCCCAGCAGCATGAACGCGACGTGCTCTACTCACAAATTGAGAATGGATATGGGAGCGTAGTCTACTCTCACGCTGCACAAGAAGAGCAACGCACACGACTCACCCGGACCGAACACCGTATCAAAGTGGCCCAGATTGTGCTGTCCGCGCTTTCAGCCGCTGGACTGGTAGGAGTGTTCTTTACCCTGCAGATTTGGATAGCCTCCATCACTGCGGTTATCACCTTCTTCCTGCTGGTTCTCAACTCGTACAGCTTCCGGCTCGAGATCGGAGCCAAGGCAGCACGACACCGCAAAGCCGGTGATCAACTGTGGCTCCTTATACGAAAGTACTTGTCCCTTCTGGTAGATTTCCCAGAGCTCGACATCGCCGAAGCCCGGAAGCGTCGTGACGTGCTGATAGCAGAGACCGCTGAGGCCTACTGCAATGTGGAACGTACCGATGATAAGAGTTTCAGTACCGCCCAAAAACCCTTAAAAGAGGACGGACTGAAGTAATTCACCAGAGAAGAACTCAACAAGCTTTTGCCGGAGGCACTTCAGAAATAGCCCCTCAACCCGAACTTGACAACGCAAGCTACAATCAGCACCCGGTAGGGCTATTTTTGCCATAACCGCAGTCACTAACTTGAAGCAGCCCACCGCCGCCGCCCATCACCCGTTCATTTATTTATTCACTACTGGATCCAGGAAAACTGCATCCGCACAGCCTTTCCCCGCTCCCCCAAATGCCCCTTTCACCCCGCGTGGAGCATTTTCGTGGCTGTTAGTCTGTAGAAGTACGAACCTTTTTAACAGCAATGTGAAAGTAGCCCCCAAGTGACGCACCTGGCAACAGCTCTGGCATCAGCCAGCTCCTTTACAGCCAGTCCGCCGTCGGCGACCGCACCACCAGACCAGACATTGGCTTCTGAGTTTGCGTCCGGCGGCGTATCGGCAACATTGAATTCTTTAGATTCCGTTCTTTCTGCCCCGGCAACGATTACCCCCCAAGCAAGCAGCTCCGCAGAGCACGCAACAACGCTCGCAGCTCAAGCAGCTCAAGCAGTTCAAGCCACCCAAGCAGCCCAAACTTCCGCCAACAGCCTGACCCTCCTTTCGGTTTCGCTGTTGGTCGCGGTTGCCCTGGCGCTGACCCCGCTGTTTGTGAAGCTTCTTGGTCGTCACGCAGGCTGGCCCATCGTCGCGTTTTTTCTCGCGTCGGTGGTCCAGCTTTCGCGTGTAACGGGCGATATTCTCGACGGCACCACCTTCACCTGGTCCCGCGTCTGGTCCCCGGAACTGAACGCGGCGTTTGCGCTGAAGCTCGATCCCCTCTCCATGGTGTTCAGCTTCTTGGCGCTGTTGGTGGGCTCGATAGTCTTCATCTACTCCACCGCGTATTTGCCGCCGAAGAAATCCGCGATGAGCTTCTACGTCCTGATGACGGCGTTCATGCTGGCGGTTTTGCTCCTCGTGCTTGCCGACGACATCATGCTCCTCTTCATCGGGTGGGAACTGGTCTCGATGGCGTCGTTCCTGCTCATTGCGAGGTCGGGCTCGTCGGGCGAGCTGGGCTCGTTGCGCACACTCCTGCTGACCTTCACCGGTGGCCTGCTGCTTCTGGCCGCCCTCGGCGGTGCGGTGTGGCTAACCGGTTCCACGAATCTCACCGAGGTTTTGGCTTCGCCTGAGTGGGAGGCCAACCCGGCAGCGCGCAGCCTCATTGCCGCGCTGGTGGCCCTGGGCGCTTTCACGAAGGCAGCTCAGTTCCCCTTCCACGCCTGGCTTCCAGAGGCCATGGCGGCGGCAACTCCCGTCTCGGCTTTCTTGCACGCTGCGGCCGTCGTCAAGGCAGGCGTTTACCTGCTGATGCGTTTTTCCACGGTCTTCGCGGACGTGCGCGTGTGGCAGTTGCTGCTGATCGTCATGGGTATGTGGACGGCTGTTGCCACGGCCTACTTTGCGCTGCAGCAGACTGACCTGAAGAAGCTGATTGCGTACTCGACGGTCTCGCAGTTGGGTTGGATTGTCGCCACGATTGGTGTGGGCACGAAGTTCGCGATTATGGCTGCGGTTGTGCACACCATTGCGCACGCGATGTTTAAGTCTTCGCTGTTCATGATGGCTGGTGTGGTTGATCACCAGGCAGGCACGCGCGATATTCGTCGCCTCGGTCCGCTGTGGAAGCAGATGCCGTGGAGCTTTGGCTCGATGATTTTCGGTGCGGCATCGATGGCGGCAATTCCGCCGTTCTTCGGCTTCATGTCGAAGGAAGGCATGCTGACCGCATTCGAAGGTGCGCCGCTCAGCAACACCGGTGTCGTCATTCTGCTGACGGTGGCGGCGATTGGTGCGATTGGTACTTTCGCGTACTCGGCACGTTTGGTGTTCGGTGCATTTGTGGATGGTCCGCGCAACGTGGACCACATCACTGAGGCTCCAATTTCGCTGTGGCTCCCGGCTGCCATCCCTGGCGTGCTTAGCCTTCCAGCCGCCTTCGCTGCCGGCGCTATTTTGAACCGCCCGCTGGACCGCGTGGCCGATACGGTCGGTCAGCTTCCGGCTGGCACGACTCAGGAATCGCACTTGAGCCTGTGGCACGGCGTGAATGTGCCGCTGATCATCTCTGTGGTTGTGCTGGCTGTCGGCGTGGGCTTCATCTTCACTCGTGCCCGCGTAGGCGCCGTCATGGCAGACCGCAAGCTCTTCCCGTTCACTGGTGTGGAGGCAATCAACGCGTCGCTGAGCGTCTCGCAGCGTGTGGGGCGCGCGATGGGCAAGGTGGCGCGTTCGCATCAGCCATCGCGTCACCTGTTGCCGCTGCTTGGTTTGCTCGCGGTGTACGCCCTGGTTATTGCAATCGCTCCGGGTGTCGGGGGCGCTCCGGTGCTGCCGAAGATCGACGGCATCGATCACCTGACCGATCTGATTCCGCTGGTTGTTGTCGTGATTGGCGTGTGGGCCACGCTTCGGGCGAAGAACCGTTTGCAGGCGGCTGTGCTGCTCGGCGTCACCGGTGTTGGTGTCACGCTGCAGATTCTCCTGCTGGGCGCACCGGATGTGGCATTGACGCAGTTCATGGTGGAAATCCTGACTGTCGTGCTGATGATGCTGGTGCTGCGCTTCCAGCCGCGTGCGTTCTCTGAGACCTCGAAGAACCGCCGTGCCTCGGCGGCGGTTGTGGCAGTTGCCGTGGGCTTGGCTACGTTCGGCGCGGTGTGGTTCCTCACTGGCCGTCGTCAGATGCCTGAGGTCGCGCAGTGGTACATCGATAACACTGAGAAGGTCACGGGCGAGACCAACATTGTCAACGTGATCCTGGTTGAGTTCCGTGCTTTCGATACCATGGGTGAGCTGGCGGTTCTCGGTATGGCGGGTGTCGCGATGGCGGCGGTTGTCACGTCTATGCCTCGCTTCCCGCACCTGCTCGATCAGCCTTCCCCGCTTGCGGAGCCCGCTCTGAACTCCATCATGATGCGTTGGCTGGTCCGCTGGTTGGCTCCGCTTCTGTTCGCCCTGTCCGCTGTGGTTCTCTACCGCGGCGGTACCGCTCCGGGCGGCGGCTTCAACGCGGCGCTGATTGGCGCCGCTGCCGTCATGCTGATTTACCTGTCCAAGGACCGCGACGAGCTGGTCTTTGGCGAGAAGATCCCGGCAGTGCTCAGCGCTGCGGGTGTCATCACGGCTATCGGCACGGGCTTCATCGGTTTCGCCAAGGGGTCGTTCTTGGCACCGCTGTACGGCGAGTTCCTGGGTCAGCACCTCACCACGGCATTGCTTTTCGACGTCGGCGTGTACCTGGCCGTCATCGGCATTGTGGCAACCGCGCTGAATCTCCTGGGCGGCCCGAACCGTCCTGGTGTGACCGGGTCGGACGATGTGATGCAGGATCTCTACTCAGACCGCTCAAGCTTGCGGGTGCCGCCGGAGATGGGCGTGTTCGCCTCAGAAGCGGAGAGCGCTCCAGCCCCCGCCCCAGCTCATGCCACCGTTGAGGAGGCCAAGAAGTGATTATCGCCATCATGGCTGCCGTCCTCGCAGGCGGTGGCACGTACCTGGTGCTACAGCGCGGCATGCTGCGCACCATCATCGGTATGACTCTGATTTCCCATGCCGCCAACCTGATTATTTTGTCCACGGGTGTCGGCGCCTGGCGCGGCGAACCGCTGCTGGGCAACGAGACCACTGCGGGCGCTGGCGCTGCCGAGCAGATGGCTGACCCGCTGCCGCAGGCATTCGTGCTGACGGCCATCGTGATTACCATGGCCGTCACCGCGTTCATGCTGGCTCTGTCTGGTTTGGGCCGCGATGACGACACTCGTATCCATGAGGACCGCGAGGCTATGCGACAGCTGTCGACGGCTGGTCGTCGTGCGGGTAAGCACATTCCGTCGGACTCGGATTCCACGGTCACCGGCACCCCAGGGGTCTCTTCGGCTCCGAATAAGTTCCCGCGCGAGACCACATTCGGCGGTGACGAGAAATGGTAGAAGCCTCTGCAATGACCTCTGCAATGTCCCCTTCAACTCTGTCTTCGCTACTGCCGCTGTTTGCGGCACTGCCGCTGATTCTGTCGGCGGTCGCAGCCATTCTGCCGAAGCTGTGGATGCGCGCGACGATGGGCATCGCCGTTCCGGCACTGTCGTCGCTGGCTGCGTTTTGGGTGATGTTCTACGTCGCTGACAACGGCCCGGTCGGCCACGGTGTGGGCGCGTTCCCCGGTGGTATCTCGATTCCTTTCTTGGCGGACACGTTCTCCATGCTGATGCTGGGTGTGGCCGCGGCTGTGGTTGCCATCGGTAACTGGTTCGCCCACGTCGCGGGCGAAAACACTTCGCGGTTCTTCCCCTCCCTGACGCTGATGATGTTGTCCGGTATGTCGGGTGCTTTCCTGACTGCCGATTTGTTCAACTTCTTCGTGTTCATGGAGGTCATGCTGCTGCCGTCCTATGGCCTGATCGCGGTAACCGGTACCTGGCACCGCCTGGCTGCTGGCCGTAACTTCGTGCTGGTCAACCTCTTGACCTCCACGGTGCTGCTGATTGGTGTCGCGCTGATTTACGGCTCGGCGGGCAATGTGAACATCGCAATGCTGGCCGACATGGCCAGCGAGGGCGGCCCCGGCGGCACGGGTGTGGTCGCGCTGGGCATTGTCATCATTGCGCTGTGTGTGAAGGCTGGTTTGGTTCCGGCGCACACATGGCTGCCGAGGACGTACCCGTCGACAAGCCCTGCGGTGATGGCACTGTTCTCTGCGGTGCACACGAAGGTTGCGGTGTACATGCTCTTCCGCATTTACGTCGTGATTGTGGGCATGAATCCCTCCTGGCACTGGCCGATCATTATCATCATGGCGATCTCGATGCTGGTCGGCGCGTTTGCTGGGCTTGCGGAGAACACCATGCGTGAGGTGCTGGCCTACCAGATGGTCACGGGTATGCCGTTCATTCTGATTGTGCTGGCGTTCACGGATGCTAACGACGGGGGCGGCGCCAAGGCTGCCCTGGCTGCGGGTATTTTCTACGCAATCCACCACATGGTGACTGTCGGCGCCCTCATTCTGGGCTCCGGCGCGGTGGAAGAGACCTACGGTACGGGTACGCTCTCTAGGCTTTCGGGGCTTGCTCGCCGCGACCAGGCGGTTGCCTGGGTGATGGCGGCAATGAGCTTCTCCATTGTGGGCTTCCCACCGTTTTCCGGCGTGTGGGGCAAGGTGGGCATTGTCTTTGCCTCTGCCGCCACTGGCGATGCTCGCTCGATTGTTGCGATCACCGCAATCATCGTTGCCTCACTGGGCTCGCTGCTGGCCATGATTCGCCTGTGGCGCGCGGTCTTCTGGGGCCGACCCATGCAGGGCGTGGATGATTCGGTTCGTGTTCCGGGAACGCTGGTTGCGCCGTCCGCCATGCTGGCAATTGTTTCCGTGGCCATGTTCGTCGCGGTCGGCGCCGTCACTTGGGCGACCACCGGCGCGGCCGATGCGCTGCTGAATATTGATGGCTACCGCGAGGCCACACTCGGCGGAGTTGAAAACGCCATCGGAGGTATTTACTGATGAAGTTTCTACACGTTATCCGCTATTCCCTCTGGCTGGTCTGGCAGGTTGTTGTAGCTGCGACGGACGTGGTGCTCGATACTCTGCGCCCGAACCAGAAGCAGCAGCCGGTGCTCATTGGACTGCCGCTGCGTGTGAAGTCTGACCTTGAGGTCACTCTCTTTGCCGAGTCCATCACCATGACCCCGGGCACGCTGGTCTGCGGCGTCCGTGAAACCGATGCGGGACGGTTGTTTATCATCCACGCGATCTTCGGTGCCGACCTGGACGCGCTGTACGACTCCCTCTACGACATGGAGGAGCACCTCGTCCCCCACCTCCGCGATGTCCCCCGCCCGAAGGCATTTGTCTTCGAGGAATACAACGCAGACCAGTTCATTGACCCGGATGCCGTCGTCGGTGTTGCCGCTGAGGTCGACCATGGTCTGCCACTGCCGGATGGCATTGCCTCCAATGGCGAAGACAAAGGAGCACGCTCATGAATGACACATTGATCGATCCCACCGCAGTACAGGTAATTAGCGGCATTGGCATTGCTCTGTGTTCAGTGGCGCTGCTTGTGGGCGTGGTGCTGATCTTCCGGGTCAAGGGCAATGTCTCACGCGCAGTGCTTTCCGACGCCGCCTTCTACCCCATGGTGGGAGTGTTCCTCACAACTGCCATGCTGCGGACTACAGCCATTACTTTCGATATTGCAATGCTGGCGGGCTTGCTTGGCATTTTGTCGACCGTGGGCCTGGCCCGAGTTATTTCCCGTGGCCGCCGCTAAGACCGATTAAGGACGAATCGCACTATGAGTATCGCTTCAATCCTTGTAACTATCTTGTTTGCCGTGCTGGTCATTGGCGGATCTCTGTACCTGCTCCTGGCGGGCGTGGCCATGTGGCGCTCTAAAGATGCCCTGAGCCGGTTGAACCAACTTTCCGCCGGAATCATGGTGGGCATCCCCGCGCTGGTGATTGCCAACTTGGTCTTAGAGGCCGACCAGGGCGATCTGACGTGGGGCAAAACCCTCACCGCCATTCTGGCCATTGTTGCTGTCCTGGTCGTCGCTACCGTCGCCTCCGAAGTACTTGGACGCGCGGTGCTGGGTGCCCGTGACGGCTCCGCTGAGGACTACGTCCCGGAGCGGTAGCTAGCGGCGCGGGAAACGTCCTGAACACACCGTTAGCGGCCAGTTTCACAGCGACCCCTCAGCGCGCTCCGACACCCCCTTTAGGCCACCCGGCCTACCCAAAAGGGGGTATATTTCCCCACACTTTTGGCCTCCCACAATGTGATGTACCTCTCATGGGCTATGGCCCGCTCGTTAACCCCGCTTATGCCCCTAAATTGAGTGGCAGTTTTTGCCATTTACTAAACTTTGGTTTCCCTTACTTAGGGAACCCTTAGTTATCATTTGTGATGAATTTGCCGTTTGCCTGCACCTTTGTGACACCAAGAACAAAACAATCAATGCAATCCCGGTAAATTTTAAGAAAACAACGCTTTTGTCATCCGATATTCAGGCAGAGGCCGGAGTCGTCACAGACACCACAAAACCGCCCTCTTTCCAATGTTTTTAGGCGAATTTGAGCGAGCTTTGAGGGACGCAACCGACCGAAAGCGGATCGAGGCACTTATTTTTTCATTGCAGCCCCTTGCCCCATCGGTTAACTTAATTTCTGTGAGTCAGCCAAGAGCGACTCAAAATCTTTACCCCCGAGAACCTAAGGATTTTCTCATGTCCTGCTCCGCAGAAGATATCGCAACCATCCTCGAAGCCCTTCCGGCCGTCACCGTCGAGAGCCCGCTGCCGGCTTTCGAGCAGCTGGCTGGCAACGACGTCAACTTCGCTAACGTCGGTGGCGACCTGAACCTGCCGTTCGGTAACGACTTCCTGGACATCTCCGTCACCGACGACCACTCCACCCACGACTCCCACGACGTCGAGGTTTCCGACTTCCTGAACCCGGAGACCACCGTCGACAAGTCCGACCAGCGTAAGTTCGACTTCCTGAACCCGAGCATCTCTGGCATCGGCGCCAAGTAAGCTCCTGGGCTTCATGGCAGGACAATAGCTCCGCCAATCCTTGACACAATAAACCGCCAGTCTCTAATAAAGACTGCGGTTTATTGTTCAGTTAAAACCGATATTCTTCATTTCGTTACTGTCTAAAAGGAACACCAAAAATGGACGTCACTCCTATCGTTGAGGTTCTGGAAGCAATGCCTTCCGGCCCGACCGTCAACGTCACCTTCGAGATTAACCCGACCATCGATGGTGACCTGACCCTCCTGGAAACCGGTGACTGGAACGCTCCGTTCGGCCGCGACTTCATGGACATCAACATCACGAACGATCAGTCCACCCACAACGACAACTCCACCCACGTCTCCGGCGTTGAGGCTGATAGTGTCTCCGACGCTGCCGAACAGGGTCGAGAGGTGTCCGAGTCCGCCGAAGAAGCCGACGAGGCTGCAGCTGCTCCGAAGTCGCTTTTCAACGGCTCCCCGAGCCTGCCGGGCATCGGTGCCTAAAACAGCTCACACTTAGGGTTGTTCCTTAGCCGCCCAAACCGGGCCGGCGTGCAGGCAACCACAAAGCCGTGGCTGTCATGCACAGACAGAAGTTTTAAATAAAGCGTTAGCCCTGCAGATGGTTCAACCATTTGCAGGGCTAACGCTTTTCTATTTACTTTGATCTACCGCGTGACTGTGCAGCTCTACTCTGCGGTTTTACTGCACAGCCCTACGCGGTTGCTTTACTTCGTTGCCTTGAAGCGCTTTTCCACCTCGGCACCGAGCCAAGAATCAACGTTGGTCCAGTACTGGTAGACACGCTGCTCCACCTCTGGGGAAACACCCTGCATGGCACCGACGATGTTGTCCGCCAAGCGATCACGCTCGGCATCGTCCATCACGTTGCGAACAAGGTCGCCCGGCTGCGAGAAGTCATCATCCTCAGGGTGCTGCACGTAGGCGCCAGCGTAGAACTCTTCGCCCACACTCTCCCACTGGCCAAAGGCACCAGCATCGACCTGGCCGGCGTGACCGGAGCGCACTGGGCAACCAGCAGCTTTAGCTGCAGCCGCAGTATCGGCCTCCGGACCGCGAGCAGTGGCGTTGGAGCCGTGAACCGGCAACTTCGGATCCGAGTAGTAGTACGTGGCCGCACCATCCTGCGAGAAGGAATTAACTGGGCAGCGAGACTGGTTCACCGGCAGCTGATCGCTGTTGACGCCAAGGCGGTAGCGGTGCGCATCAGCGTAGGAGAACACACGCGCCAGCAGCATCTTGTCCGGCGAGAAGCCGACACCCGGGACCGTATTCGACGGTGCGAAAGCGGCCTGCTCAACCTCAGCAAAGAAGTTGCCCGGGTTGCGGTTCAGGGTGAAGTGGCCGACCGGAATCAGCGGGTAGTCCTTCTGGGACCAGGTCTTGGTCAGGTCGAACGGGTTCACCTTGTAGCTGGCGGCCTCGTCGTAAGGCATGATCTGCACCTTGACGTCCCAGGTTGGGTAGTCGCCGCGCTCAATTGCCTCGAAGAGATCCTGGCGAGCGTGGTCGGTGTTTTCGCCAACCAGCTCGGCGGCTTCATCATCCGTCAGGAACTCCCAGCCCTGGCGAGTCTTAAAGTGGTACTTAACCCAAAAACGCTCCCCTTCAGCGTTAATCCACTGATAGGTGTGGGAACCGAAGCCGTCCATATGACGGAAGTCCTTCGGAATACCGCGGTCACCCATCAAGTAAGTGACCTGGTGAGCGGACTCCGGAGAGGCAGTCCAGAAATCCCACTGCATATTGGCATCACGCAGGCCCGTGTCCGGCAGGCGCTTCTGAGAGTGGATGAAGTCCGGGAACTTAATGCCATCGCGGATGAAGAACACTGGCGTGTTGTTGCCCACGATGTCGAGGTTGCCCTCTTCGGTGTAGAACTTCAGTGCAAAGCCGCGCACGTCACGCCAGCCATCCGGGGAGCCCTGCTCACCTGCGACAGTAGAGAATCGCGCCAGCATCGGCGTGACCGTGTTCGGCTGGAAGACAGCAGCCTTGGTGTACTTGGAAACATCCTCGGTGATCGTCAGTTCACCGAAAGCACCTGCGCCCTTAGCGTGAACAACGCGCTCCGGAATGCGCTCGCGGTTGAAGTGAGCGAGCTTTTCCAGCAGGTGGATGTCGTGGAGGTTAATACCTCCCTGTGGGCCATTGGTTAGCGAGTGCTGCTCTGTAGGAACCGGCGCACCGTTGAGGCGAGTGGTCGGACCATTGGAACCTTCATAGAGATTGGACATGGGGATTTCCTCCTAAAGACAGGGGCTAGATGGCAGTCACAACATGCCCTGACGTTTTCCACCCTACACGAAGTTTCATATTTTGCCTATTAGTCGCCTGAGATTGATATGTGGACTTAATTATTAGTCCGATTAGGTTCGCTGTATCAGCGACAAACAACCGACCCCAAAAGGGCAGAATTTCCTCCACGAAAACCGCACACAATGACCGTCGAAAAGCACTTACCGCGCTTTCATGCAATACCTATCAGCACTGAATAAAAGGTATAGCCAGCACTACCACTGCCCGCAGGCGTTGAGGGTAGGATTTCACGCGTACCACGCTGTCAATTTGGATTCTGATCGGATACTTCTGCAGACATGAAAAAACAAGGGAGGGGCGCAAAAGCGCTCACAATCTTCAAGTACACGCTGGCGTTGCTGGCGACCGTTGCGCTTCTCAAGATCGCATTCTTCCCCGCTAACGACGAGGACTATGCGCAAGCAACCGGTGATTTCTCCCAGCCCACCACGGAGCTATCCCCTCAGCGGATCAATAACACGCAGAAGCTGTCTGCCACCATCGTCCCGGACGAGCCCACCGTGATCCGCGCCAACGCTTCCGGTGAAATCACTGACGCCTATGTCAACAGCGGCGGCAACGCCGTAGAGGGGCAAAACCTGCTCCAGGTGAAGAAGACCTCGGTATCTGAGACTGCCAGCACCTCCGGCGGCGCGGATTCCGATGAAGAAGGCGCCGCAGCAGCCGCACCCGAAACTACCGTGACCTGGGGAAACATCACCGCTAAGGCTTCTGGCACTGTGCAGTGGGATATCGTCATCGGCCAGACGGTTGAGATCGGCCAGGAGATTGGCACGATTTCTCCGAACAGCTTCCACGCCGTAGCGCCTATTAAGCCGAGCCAGCTGTACACGCTGGGAGACTCGATTAACAATGGCCGCCTCGCTATCACCGATGGCCCGGCACCATTTTTGTGTGATTCGGTGAAGACGGTCACGGGAAGTGGCGCGGGCTCGCAGAACACTGGCGCCGGAGAGGGTGCTGGCATGGGGGCCGCCGCTGCTGGGAATTCCTCGGGCGGTCCACAGCTGCGCTGCGATATTCCCGCAGATCAGACCGTCTACGAAGGTGTTCCTGCCACGCTGATTCTTGGCAGTGGCACCACCTCGGAGGTCCCGGCACTACCGGTGACCGCAGTGGAGGGACGCTTCCGCGAAGGTGTCGTCTACGCTCCAGCTAAGGATGGCGGCAAGCCCACAAAGATCAAGGTTGAGCTGGGCGCCAACGATGGCACTTTCATCGAGATTAAGCGCGGTCTGAAGGAAGGCCAACAGGTTTTGGAGTACGTGCCTTCCTACAAGGATGAGTCCGCCGGCGACGGCACTGACACCGGCACTGGCGCTGGTGATGGCAGCGACACCGGCTTCGATGAGTCCGGCGATGACGCTGGCTCTGAAAAGTAGGCCCGCGCCATGCTTAGTTTGACCGCAGTCACTCGAACAGTGACGCTCCCCAACGGCGAGGAGCTGCCTATTTTGAAAGGCATCGACCTCGAAGTGCCACGCGGTGAGCACCTCAGCATTGTCGGCCAGTCCGGTTCGGGTAAGTCAACGCTGCTGAACATCATTGGCATGCTCGATTTGCCAGATTCCGGCACGTACACGTTTGACGGCACTGATATTTCCACCTTGTCGGACAGGAAACGCGCTGCTCTCCGGGGCGATAATTTGGGATTCGTCTTCCAGCAGTTCAACCTCTTCCCCTCCCGCACCACGCTGGAAAACGTTGAGGTTCCGCTGATGTACGACCGAGGCGAGAAGTTTTGGAATCGCACCGAGCTCGCCGCCGCGATGCTGGAGCGCGTCGGTCTGGGAGACCGCCTAGAGGCCACGCCCTCGCAGCTTTCCGGTGGTGAACAGCAGCGTGTGGCAATTGCCCGTGCGCTCGTGCGCCAACCGCAGCTCATTCTTGCCGATGAGCCCACTGGTGCGCTCGATGTCGACACCGGCAAGATCGTCATGGATCTGCTCGAAGAAGTCGCCACGGAAAACAATGCTGCGCTGATTGTGATTACGCACGATTTAGAGGTCGCCGAGCGCGGCGATCGGGCACTTGAGCTTCGCGACGGTCAGTTGCACGCCGACTCCGTCCTGCTATCTGCTGCCAACGCTATGCACGGCTCCGAGGAGGCTGCTGATGACGACGAATAAAGAAACAGAATCGAAGTCACGGCCTTCCTTCCTCTATGCAGCAACGCCTTATCTCGGCGCTCTGCTGGAAGCGTGGCATGAGCTGCGCATTAACCGTGGCCGCATCATGCTGTCACTGGTCAGTGTGGCCGCCGCAGTGTGGGCGATGACCACGGTTATTGCACTTGGCAATATTCTCACCAGCTCTCAGGATGCGGTCACCGCACAGAGCACGGGTGTCGCCGGAACGGTCACGTTGACTGCCGGAGCGAGTAGTTCCGGTTCTGAGGATGGTGGCGACTTCGGCGACGGAGGCTTCGGTGACGGCAGCGCCGGCACGATGGCCGATAGCTTTGGAAGCTTCGGCGGCGAGGGCACCGGCGGAAACGGTCCGGACGATTTGAGCGTCATCAACCCGGACGGGTCTATCAATGACGCCTTTTCCACTGCCACGCATCGCCTGGTGGAGACCACCCATGCCAACTTGTGGTCACGAGTTCGCATGCAGCCAGCGACTCCCGAGCAGAATATGGATGACTGCGCACCGGATGATTACGAGTGTTTTTCGCCAGGCACTCCGGAGCTGATTGCCGCTGACCCCGGTTGGTTTGATATCTATGCCCGCACCATCGTGCAGGGACGCCGCTTGGAAGATGCCGATGGCCAGCGCTTGATGAACCCCGTGGTGGTCAACGACCAGTTCTACGAGAGCCTGGGAAACCCAGCGCTAGCCGACCACCCAACCTTCACGTTGCAGGAAACGGGCAACACCACTTTCACCGTGGTGGGAGTATATAAGTCTCTGGGTTCGTGGGATGCCCCGAGCATTGTCACGCACTACGATTCCTTCCTCAATGCCGGCTACGAGGGGCCGGTGGGTGAGCCGCAACTTCTCGTCGCAACGCCTGAAGAGTCCGCGAAGGAGAACCAGAAGGCGCTGCACAATATTCTCCAGGCGGAGCTCGGCCCCAGCTGGAAGGTGAATACCTCCCTGTCGGAGAAGGACACGGAGATTTCCCAGGAGATGAATAACACCATCACTACGGCGCTGGGCATTATCGGCGGCATCGTGATCGCGCTTGGTGCGTTGGGGCTGCTCACGGTCTCGATTGTCACCATTGGCCACCGCGTCCGTGAGATTGGCATTCGTCGCGCAATGGGCGCGTCAGCAGGCAGGATTTTTATCTCTGTGTTCTTGGAGTCGATTGTCGCCACGACGGTGGCGGGTGTGGTTGGCGTGATTGCCTCGATCATCACGGTCAAGCAGTTGCCGCTGGATAAGATGCTGTCGTTGCCGCTGGAGACCGGCGCCGTGGCCTACCCCGTCACGGCCGCTGTAATCGGCGTGTTAGTCGCAACGTTCGTGGGCGCGCTGGCGGGCATCATCCCGGCCACCATTGCAGTTCGCGTCAAGCCCATCGACGCCATCCGCTTCTAACACTTCAGCCCCCTAGTTCGCCTGGCTGCGTTGCCGCCTGCTTTTTGCAGGTGAGGCCACGTGCAGCCAGGCGAATTATCTTTAGGTTTTAAGTTGCTAAGCTATTGCCATGACTCCCGCACGCCTCGTCTCTAATGACGAATACATCACGCAGCTGGCGCTGAAAGCCGGTCGCGGTGATCAGGCTGCGTTGACGGAGTTCGTGCGACTGACCCAGAAGGACGTGTGGCGTCTGGTCGCACATCTGGGCGGCGTTGATGCCGCGGATGATTTAACGCAGGAGACGTACCTGCGTGTCATGGGGGCACTTCCCCGTTTTGCGGCGCGTTCTTCTGCCCGAACCTGGCTGTTGTCGCTGGCCCGGCGCGTGTGGGTGGATTCGGTCCGCCATGATTCGGCGCGCCCCAAGAAGTCTGCGGTGGAAGTGGAAAATGCTGCCGAGCAGTTTACGACTGGCGAGTCGTGGTCAGAGCTCGCTGACGCCCGCGTGCTGCTGGAGCAGCTGCCGGAGGAACGCCGCGAGGCACTCATTCTGACGCAGGTGCTGGGTTACTCCTACGCGGAGGCCGCGGAAATCGCAGGTTGTCGCGTGGGCACTATTCGCTCCCGTGTCGCCCGTGCGCGCCGCGATTTGGTTGCCGCGCTTGACGACGGCGACAGTGCCAACGGCGACTCCGCAGCTGTTTAGGCCCGCTCCGACCAGAGGACGTAGCTAGCCGTTGTAGGTTGTCTCTCCCGCGAGGCTAACTAACGGTCCAGTTCGATTTTGTAGGTCGAGGCGATATCCGCATGCCCAAGGGCATCACGCATTTCACGCTCCGCGTTTTTCAGGGCAGCTACAACAGCGGGGAGGCTCGCCTGCGGTGGCATTGCCACAGTCACTTCCAAGGTGGGTATTCCATTATCCCGGTAGACCCGTGAATCCGCCTGGTTGATGTGGGCGTTGCGCTCTAGATCGGTGCACACCGCATCGGCAACATCGGCGACCGGCAGCGAAATCTCTCCTAGCTTTTCCTGTGATTCCGATGCGGAAACCGTGCTGAACCGGTGCGATCGCAGATTAGCGACCACCAGGCTGCAGCCGACCACCGCTAGAATCGCTGTGATTACACCGAGGACGGGAACATACCAGCTTTGCTCAGGTATTTTGCCCCAGGATTCCATCCGCCCGGTGTCATGAAGCCACTGTGCAGGAGCGACATCGAAGTAGCTAGCAATCGCCCATGTTGCTACTAGTAGTAACAGCGCTGAGAAGAGGAACAACACGATTCGGTCGAATACGCTTACTGATGTTTTCACTTGTCATCACCTTCGTATCCGCCGTGAGTTCCGGAAGCAAGTGCCGTGCCATTCTGGATTTCTTGGTAGTCAGACTCATGCATCCAAACTGGCAGGTTGCCATCGTCATCGACGCGTACATACCGGCGCGGTGCGGGAAGAAACACCGCGATGAGCTGTCCCAGCCCATAGATTGCAGCGAGGATTCCGACGAGGAGCAACACCCATGACGCGGCTGAGCCCTGTGGGTTGCTGAACCAGTCGAATACCGGCTGTAACCATGAGGTGCCACCTGAGCTATTGGCGCTAATGATTGCTTCTCTACCTGCGACTACGGCCGCTGCAATCATCAACAGACCGGCGAAAACTCCCAGCCCGCGGACCTTTGGTGATTGACGCGGGTCACGTCCCTGGCGAGTTTCGACTGACTCGTCCGAGACCACCGCGGCCGATAACCTCTCAGTCGGCGTCATAGGGTGTCACCTCAATCTTTTTCAGTGGGCGCGGCTCTGGCGTGCTTACCACCACGGTACGTGGCTGTGGCACGGATACCGGGCGCAGCTGCTCCTGTCGCGGTGCGCGAACTTGTTTCAGCCGAGTTGGACGCGGCACTTTAACCGGCCGCAGTAGCGCTGGTCGTGGCGTCTTAACGCTAATTGTGCGTGGCGACGGCACTCGTACCGGACGCAGCTTTGATTGCCGGGGGACACTCACCTGCACCAAGGACGTCGGCTTTGGTGCTGTGACCTTACGCAGCTGTATTGGCCGTGGAGTTGGTGTGCGACGCACCTGTACCGGCTTCGGCGCCGAGGTGCGGGTCACCGGTAACGGCCGTGGCGCAACAACGCGACGGGCCGGTTGCGGCTTCGGTGCCTTAATAGCCACAGCTGGTAGCGGCTTCGGCGGCGTGATGAAGCGCACCGGTTGTGGAGCAGGTGCTGGGACACTGCGTACTCGTTCTGGACGCGGCGGAGTAATGCTGCGTACCGGCTGCGGTGTCACCGGCTGAATGCTACGCACTGACTGCGGCTGCGGTACTGAAATACTGCGCACAGGCTGCGGCGTCGGCACGGCGATGGACCGCACTTCTGGGACCCGCCGCACCTGCGGAGCGGTCACTACCTGCTGGTTCACCCGGACAGGTGTCAACTGCGGGTGATCTGAAAAGTACGCTAAGTCCTGTCGAGTGACACGCACGTGCCCGGGTTCGACACTGTCGATGTCAACATCGACGGTGACATTTTCAAGACCGGCCATATCAGCGAGCCGGGCGGCGACGCTTGAACGAATGCGCACCGCAATTTCCGCTGTCGGCGCCGGCCATGATGCAACGGCGCGAACTGCGACTCGAACTGCACTAACGGCATTGGTCGTGGCAGAACTAGGGGCAATCTCACTATCGATAGAGACAATTGGATAGTCGCGCCCTAGCACACGGGATTGGTCGAGGGTGCCGGGAACCGCGCGCACGGCCATCTCTACGATGCGGCGGATTGCCTTTTCGCTTACGACGGTGGTGCCACGCGTTGCTGGAACGTGGATAGTCACCGTCGGCGGCCTCCTCGGTTGAACTTACGGTTGAGTTCGGGCGCATCGATTTTGCCATCGAGTACCGCACCGGCTGCACCGGCCAGACCTCCGAAGGCAATAACCGCAAGAAAGCCCGTGAAACCACCAATCATTGCGGCGAAGCACAGGACAACGGCAATCGTCGCGAAGGTCTTTGTGTAATTATCGAACATGAAATTCCCCTTTATGCGGGCTTAACTGCCCATTCTGCCCGGCCTCGACGCGCAATAGTTGTTAACTACTGAACGCGTGGCTGCTCCTTGGGCTCGTTAGCAGCCGCGATGGCCTTGCGCTGCTCTTCGCGCTGCTTAGCGGCCTCTTCTTCGCGCTCCTGCGGGGTCTGGTAGTCGGTGTGAACATCGGAAACATCAACATTGACTTCAGTGACCTCGAGGCCGGTCATACGCTCAACGGAGCTAATGACGTTCTGGCGGATAGCCTCTGCCAGCTCGTGGATGGCAACACCGTACTCGGCAATGATGGTGACGTCGACTGCAGCCTGGCGCTCGCCGACCTCAACGGCAATTCCCTGGGACACGTTGGCGCTGCCGCCGGAGACAAACTCACGGACGGAGCCAGCGAAGCGATCCATGCCACCACCAAGGTCATAGACACCGGAGACCTCGCGGGTAGCGATGCCCGCAATCTTGGAGACGACGCTGTCGTCGATAGAAGTGTGGCCGTGGCCGGTTCCCTTATTCGCGGAGTCCGAGCCAGCCTGAGTTGCCGGGGTGTTCTTAGCAGTGTTCTTTGCGTTGTCAGCCATGATGTGCCGTTCCTGTTCTCAGTGTTGTAGACGAAATGTCTGGACAATGCCGATGCTATAGCCGCAACAGGCAACCTGCAGGGCGGCTAGGAGTACATGACTGCGTGAGTGCCCCTCCAGCAGGGATTTCGTTATGAAAGTCTCTTAGAGAACTGGATTACAGACTTGATGTGCTTTTCTTCCCCGGCATCACGGAGAGCTCTGAAATTTCTAGATTATCCCTGCTTGGCGGCAGGATATGACCTCTCATTTCCCGTTCTGACATCACGAACGAACCCCCACGTGCCAGCCGTTTGCTAACAAATTCGACAACTTTGTATAACGAGTGGCAGCTTACAGCGAGATTCCACGTTTCAGCGGAATGTTAATGCCGACCACGGTCAGAACCCGTGCGCGCCGCGATTTGCTTGCCGCGCTTGACGACGGCGACAGTGCCAGCGGCGACTCGGCTGCTGTTCAGGCCCGCTCCCCCGATGGTCGTTGACCTTTCTTCTACCCCATTTTGTCACGCTATCGAGCATGATTTCCAAGTTGAGCGTAGGTTCTGCCTTAACTGATAGTTTTATACATTTCCTTATATTCGCGATACGAAACGGGTATATGAACTGCCCGGTCGCATACGTTCCATCTTTTCCGACGAGATTAGCTTTGTTTTGGGCCACCACCGACCAACTCACTGAGGAGCAGATTTCCCCATGAATAGACCTTCATGGATTTTCACTGTCACTGCCGTTATCACCGCTACAACCGGACTACCGGCCTACGCCGCCACCATTAATCAAGGCGATCCGGTTGTCATCATTCACGCTAATGGACCACAAGCTAGTGTCTGTACGGCTGGCTATGTCGACAAGACCAATTCGCAAATCTACACAGCAGGTCATTGTGGACAAGAGGGAGACACAGTGACGGATGGGACCTTTCAGAAAATTGGAGTTTTCCAACCGTCTCCCACATATGACCATTCACTAGATACGGGGAACGATATTGGAGTTGTCTCGCTTGACGACCCCGCTACTGCAGGTGAGAATTCGTATTCGGGCGACTCAATGCTATCCCCCACAGATGTTCAAACAGGCGAGACTGTCTGCATCTACGGAAACACCACGGGGAAAGTTTCCTGCGGTTTAGCTGCTGATCGAGATGCATACAAAACCGACGACAATGCTCTACAGGTTCAAAACGTACACGCTCAACGCGGCGATTCCGGAGGGCCAGTGTGGGTACCGGATAAAGGCGCTGTCGGTGTTGTATCGACTACCTGGAACATCATCGATGGGAACGGACAGCAGCTTGGTTCCTATATCACCGCTAATTCCCCCTGGTAAGAGGGCTTTATCTACCAGGGCTTCCTGATGGGAGGGAAACGAGCCTACGTCTTTTTACAGCCCAATGGGTTCTGTGCAGTCGCCTGCACAGAACCCATTCCTTGTTATTAGGACTGCTGTCGCCGAGCCCAGAACCAACCGCAGGCTGCGATTACCGAACCAAACAGTGTCCAGAGAAGAACTCCGTTTCCACCGGTCTTTGGCAGCTTACCTGTCCTGGTGTCGGTCACCTGCATGATCATGAGTTCACCGGAGCCTTCGGCCTTGATAAGCGGGCTACTGCCACCTACCACCGAGACGGTGTACTCCTTAGTCTCTTGGTCAATTGAAATTTCAAAAGCTACCGGCTCTGGCAGCAGGCTGAGGCCTGCCGGTGCCATCGTTTCTACAAGGTAGAAAGTGCCAGTTTCAGTGATTTCAATCGACTTCTGATCAGGCGTGATGGTGTAGACCGGTCCTCCACTGAAATCCGGCTGACCACCAGCCGAAGGATAGATATCGAAGGTCGCACCGCCGAGTCCCGGTAGAACCTTGACTCCCTCGCCATCGACATACTCCGCCTTTTCCAAGGTCAGCTTGCCCGGCTTGGTGTCCGGCGCTTCGTAGTTATCGACGACACAGGAGACGGAAGACAGGACCTTATTGGATTCCGACATCTTTACGCGGAAACCGAACTCGCCCACATTTTCCACCTTGAGAGGTGAGGTTTTCCCGTCGCGGGTTTGAGTACACACAGCGTTGAAGTCACCGGTGGAATCCAAAGTGTCCCCGCGACGGAACAGGGTGTAACCCTGCTTCTGCGTTTCGGTCAGAACCAGCGACTGCTCACGCTCGCTTTCAATGTTCCACGATGCCGTACCCTTATCGGATTCGGATCCGGAGGTCACCTTCATCGATTGGTGAACCAACGGGCCATTACCAGAACCGATGACATTGTTATTTGCGGACAGGGTGAACTCCCAACCTGGGGCGCCGTCTTCGAGAACCTTGCCGTTTTCATCGACAATCCTCTTCTTGACCTTCACTACGCCATTACAGCGAGAAGCAAGTTCTTCACCAATTTGCTTCATCTGCGCGGCTAGCTGTGAGTACTGCTCAACTCGGATGGTGTCTCCGGTACCGGAGATATCCTCACCCATAGTCTTTACAGAACGGGTTCCGTAGGTCCACTTGGCCATATCGCTCTTGACATAGTCAGCAGAATATTTCTCCGGCTTTTTCTCCAGAATATCTACTTGACCTCCTTCAACGGCCCATTTGAAGTTGGCAGTGTCATCTTTAGAGCCGATGTACCTCGCCTTATCGGGTGATTTCCAAATTCGGTAATACAAGCCGGGTTCCTGCGGATCATCGCGTCTTTGCCATTCACGAACATCCTTAAGGACATAATCCTCTGTGACTGTGAATCGAGCTCTTTTCTCACCACCAAGTGTCAAATCCACCATGATAGGGACAACTCGGGTTCCAGCTGCCTTGAGCTCATTCGACGCCTTGATTGCATCGTTGAGGGCAGATGCCTGAACAAAACCACCAGCGTTCTTCGGCCGATCAAAGGAAGAAGAAAGAGTCGGCATGCCGTCAGTGATGAAGTACACCACGTCATAATTTCCGGCCGCGACCTGCTTCAGACCGGCTTCCCAGTTAGTAGCGCCACTACCGTTCCAGTTGGAGACAATGTTCTTCGCACGGGAAACGCCTTGATCGGACTGCAGCGAGATATACGGAGGATTCTGACCATACGTTGATCCAGCTCCCGCCTGTGGAGCTCGAGTAGCAAAGTTGTAGATACCGAGCTCGGCGGGTGTTCCGGCCAGCGAATCAATCAAAGCGTTTGCTGCACGCTTCGATTCAGTGAAACCATTTGAATCAGCGAAATTAAGCGATGTCGAAAGGTCAGCCACTACGGCAACGCGCAGACCACAACGCTGTGGCATCGGCGGGTTAGGGACTCGCCCATGGACCCACTTAGCTCCATCTGGTGGCGAGATAATCTCTGGTGGTTTTTGCTCGTCCTTTTTCTCTCCGTAGACATCAAGAGTGACCTTCAAATTCTTGTTCTGCGAGAGATTATTTGTGAAGGTGAAAACCGCATCCTTCGGCACAACGGCAGAGTCGACCGGCTTGCCATCCTTCACCGGCACGACGTCCATAGTGATGAAGCCGTTGCCAATATTGACGTTGCGCTTCTGCAATGTCACACCAGGCTCAATCTGGTCCAGAGTGAGGTTGTACTTCTGCGGATCCAAGAAGCTCGCGTCAGTCTCGATACGCACGGTTGCGTACTTCATGTGAGATTCCTCAGTCACCTTAGCCGTAAAGGCATTGGGGTTCTTCGGATCTACTGGGTCAGCTTTAACTGCAAACTCGTGACCGATGGCATCAAAGTGACGCCCTTCGACAGCTGGTGGCTTAGGGTCTTCGGAAGAATCTGAGCAGTCTTTTACCTCGCCGCTCAGATTGAAGGTCCACTCGGTACGAGCGTTCGGAGCGAGCTTGAACCCTGGCTGTGCCACTGCAGTGACCTTGACCGTCCCCGGCTTATCCTGCTCGTAGACATGGGGGCCAGCCGGCCTCTTCTCTGCGTTGAGGTAGTAATCAACACCCTTAGTGTCCGGGATATTGATGTAAGCCTTCTCCACGCACTCCGGTGCAGTCGCGGGATCGACAAGGGCTGGGTCCGCGGGAGTTACCGTTCCAGGTTCTGGCTCCGGATCCTCCGGCTCGGTAGGCTCAGTCGGATCTGTTGGCTCCGTCGGGTCAGTTGACGGATCTGTTGGCTCACTTGGGTCGGTGGGCTCAGTGGAATCAGCGATAGTGCCACGAAGGGTCAGGGCCACCTCACCAGTCGCTCCTTGAAAATTGTTAAAATACGGGTTCAACTTAATCTTGTCGCCCGCCTTTACCGTTTGATTAAGCCCACTATGCACAATGTCAAATGGAGCCCGCTTCTGGCCCGTAGACGCTAACTGCGATGGAATAGACTTGCCATTAATGGTCAAACTATAGTCCTGCACCCATTCGTTACCATCTATCCGGAATTCGAGGGTGTCAATTGTTGAGTCGCTGTCAACGGTGAACTCGAATTCAGGATTCCCTGGATACGGTCGCGTCTTGATCTTCTTAAACTCGTACTTCGGCGGAGACGTCGGGATGACCTCCGTCTGCGCCTGCGCCTGCGGCGCGTTGGGAGCAAAAGCCTGACCGCTGACAACGAGAGCTACCGCTAGCAAAGCAGCCAAGAACATGCGAAGCGTAGTTCGCATTGAATCCGGCAAGCGGAATGTTGTCGAAAACATTAGTTCTTCCCACTTTCTGAGTTCTTCTTGCTAGCGGCGATGATGACGAATCCTCCGCCGATTAGTGCAGCAGCAACGGCTACCAGACCTGCTACCTGCACACCGGTGAGTGCCAAGGAGCCGGACCCTCCGCTACTTCCCGAGCTTGAGGATGAACCCGACGACCCCGAAGGTGTCGAGGTACCAGGCTCAACAGGTGTCGTAGGGGTAGTCGAAGTCCCCGGTTCACCCGGTGTTGTCGGCGTTGTCGGCGGCGTCTTCGGCGGGGTAGATGTTCCCGGCGTAGTCGGCGGTGTTCCCGGTGGCGTTGTCGGAGGAGTCTTCGGCGGAGTGGTCGGAGGCGTCGACGGTGGTGGTGTCTCCCCCGGCTTATGCGACTTCGCCACAATGACTCCCTCTACCGGAGTGGAGTCATAGTCCGCGCCATAGAAAGGCACCGATACCAAGAAGGGGTTAATCTCCCGGTAACTGTCGTTCGGAGCCGTCGAGGTCACAAGGTAAATACCCTCCGGCAGGTCACTGAATTTAACAGAGCCGTTTTCGTCAGTGACCTGGCTGAAGTGGAGGTCTTTTGGCCACTCGGCAAGCTCAGCCGGGGTGGCGTTTTCCACCTTCTCGCGGTCCTGCTGGCTAGACGGCGAGATTCCCTTGAGGCGCTCCAGATGAATGGTCACGCCAGAAATAGAGCCCGATGCCGACGAATTATCATCGTCAGGATTTCCTGGGCTCAAGGTAATTCGCACAATGTCAGTGCCGCTCGTTGCTGAAACGCCCGGAGCATCCACGCGTCCAACGATCCTGGCCGCGTTGGCGTCATTCGCGCCGATTGCACCCATCACTGCAACCAGAGCGCAGGCAGCTAAGAACGCAGCTATCCGGTTCCAGGTGGATGTCAAATATTTATTCATTGTCGTTTTCCCACCACGAAGTGTTGTTATTATCCTCGGATGCCGATTCGCTGCCGTCAGCGAGTTCATCACTGTCTGCGTCGCCATCAGCAGTCTCGACGTCCGCGTTCTCAGCGTCGTCGTCAAGCTCTTCGTCGGCGTCGAGGCGCTGGCGCCAGAGCCACCACGCAAAGCCCGCGCCAAGCACAAGCACTGTTACGAGCAGGGCATACATCCACCACTGCCATCCAGTTCCGTGCGTTTGGTCGAAGACATTGCTTTCCGACGGATCCATCGGCACTTGGTGCCCACGCACTAGCAGACGATGCGTGTTAATCCCGTAAGGAGTGCAAGTGATGAGGGTGACGTAGTCCTGGCCTTCAATGGGACGAAGATCATCGGTCTCGTGCGGAAGTACAACCTTGATTTGATCAATTTCGTACTTCAGCTTGTGACCTGCGACCTGGATATAGAAGGCGTCTCCCTCTTTTGCTTTCCGCAGGTTATCGAAGAGCGTTACGTTAGTAAGTCCGGTATGACCGGTAATGATGGAGTGGGTTCCAACACCGCCGACTGGAAGATCAGATCCGTATAGGTGTCCGAGCCCCTTGGCGAGCACCTCATTACTGGTGCCGTGGTAAATCGGCAGGTCGGCCTGAATCTCTGGGAAAATCAGACGCGCCATCACGTCGGTAGCGTTTAGCTGATCGAGATAAGCGGCGTACTCGGGGTTGTGGTCATTAATTTCGTTAAGCCACGGGTCCAGGATCGGGCCGGTGGTGTGGCGCTCATTGTAAGAATGAGCGCGTTCCCACTGTTCATCTTTAACTTCTTGGGGTACGGACTTCTCCAGCTTGGCGAACTCTTTGGCCGCCTTAGAGGTGCCGTAGTTATTCAATGCCGTGGAGACAACCGGGTACAGCATCACAAGTAAACCCACAATCACCAGAATTGCGGGGAGAACCATGCTGTTCTTTTTCGCCTGCTCAGGCTGATTAGGCTGCTCAGCTGATGCGTCCCGCGTCAGAGTCGACGCAGAGTGTTTACCCACGGAGGAACTCCCAAGAAGTCAATCAAAAAGGGATGTGGCCTTTCTCTTTCTCACAGGCATGGAGATGCCTGCTGTTGAAAAAGAGCACATCGAAAGGCCGCAACAGTAATTTCAGTGATGCGCAAACTGCAGGAATCGCGTGCGCTGTTGAACGCACGCTATTCCCGCAACACTGGAGCTAAGGCGCTCCAGTGACCGAGCCTCTACTCGGATTTAGTTCTTGGAACCGCGGCGGGCGAACCATGCACCAGCTGCGACGATAGCTGCACCGATAGCAGCCAGGATGCCGACACCGGCACCACCGGTCATCGGCAGGTTCGGGGTGGTGTCGTCGGAGTTAACAACCTCACCCGGGTTAGCGCCGACCTGGACGGATGCCAGCTCGTAAACACGCTCCGGGGCAGTCTGCTTAGCAACCAGCTTGAACTCGAGTGCCTCCGGCAGCAGCTCCTTACCCTTCGGAGCCTTGGTCTCAATCAGGCAGTAGTGGGACTGTTCGCCTTCGACAACCTCAGCGTTGTCTTCGAAGTCGTTGACGTGAAGACCGGTAATCTTGACGATACCGTCCTGGCCAGAGACGAAGGTGGTCTTCACCTCGTCACCCTGCTGGCCGTTAACCGGAGTCCAGGAGTCCTTCTTGGTGGTGTCAATGTCGGAGCACTTCTGGCCAGCAGCCTGGCGGACAATCTGGAACTCGGCACCTTCCAGAGCGTTGCGGTCGCCATCAACCTTCTTGAACTGCACGCCACCCCAGTAGGTCTTGACCTCCGGAGTCTCCTTCGGAGTGCTGTTCTGAGAACCATCCGGGTTGTTCTGGAAGACCAGAGCCTTGTTCGGCGCGATATCGGTAGCTTCCTTGAACTCAGGCTTCAGCGTGGTGGTGATGGTAACGACGACCTTGTCACCCGCGTTAAGGGACTTAGCAGTTTCCTTATTCAGGGCGACGTCGACCTTGTTGCCCTCGAAGAACTTCCCATCAACATCCTGCGTCGGCTGGATCTCCTTGCCAGCGACCGTCACCTTCACGTCGGTGATCTCCAACTTCGAGTCAATCTCGTCAGTGATCTGGAACTGGGTGCGCTCCGTGCCCGGCTTCAGCTGACGAGCAGTACCAGTGACGGTGTAGACCAGGTTTTCATCACCAGCGTTCTGGTCCTTGTCCTTGACGGTCTTGTCCGGCTCTTCGTCCTTGTAGTTCTTCGGGAACGCGTGGACATCGTAGTTCCAGCTAGTGCCCTGGTTATCCCCACCGTTATCCGCGGTCATCGGAACGAAAGCGATGAACGGAACAGCCGGGTCATAGCCTTCCTTCGGGCCGGTCTCAACAACCAGGTAAGCACCGAGAGGCAGTTCCGTGCCAACGTTCCACTTGCCGTCTGGGCCGGTCTTACCGGATGCAACCTCCGACAGGACACCCGCAGGCAGGTCACCCTTGAGAGCTGCGCCCTGAGAGAAGTCAGATGCCTTCAGCTTCGAAGCAGCCAGTAGGCCCTCGTTAGTGGTGACATCGATGTCGGTATTGCCATCTGCAGTCTTGTTGATCCTGTAAACGGTGAAGCCGACACCTTCAAGCTTCTGGCCACCGTTGGCCTCAACATCCTTGATATCAGCCTCGGTACCAGACGGCTGGCCTTCACCAGTCGGGTTACCGAACTTGTGAATGGTGAGCGAGCCCTTGGCGTTCTTATTCACCAGTGGAGAGTCGCCAGCAGCCTGGTTGATGGAGGGATCCTCCTGAGCGATTGCAGCCGGGGCGGAGACACCCATCGACAGACCGACGATGGCAGCGAAAGTTACCGAACGAGCGGTACGGGAGAACTTATTCACGAAAACAGGTCCTTTACAGAAGTCCAAAATGAAGCGACACGCTTCAATACGTCTCGCGATTCACTCCAGACGGCGACACCAACGTTCCCCGACTTGCCAAAACTGAGTTTTTCCTTAAGAAAAAGACCAGTTTGTCTAACCTTTTAAGCTTAAGCGTTATGAACTTTAATGTTTGAATGTCGAAACAT
Source organism: Corynebacterium sp. HMSC075F02 (assembly GCF_001838335.1). Taxonomy (NCBI): domain Bacteria; kingdom Bacillati; phylum Actinomycetota; class Actinomycetes; order Mycobacteriales; family Corynebacteriaceae; genus Corynebacterium; species Corynebacterium sp. HMSC075F02. The sequence continues at coordinate 179,822 of NZ_KV836310.1, forward strand.
TACAGCTCAAGCTCATTGCTCGCTCGGTTAACAGCGCTCAGTGAACCGCTTATAAATAACTTAACCGCTTAAGCATCTGACCGATACCCCAAGGAGAACGGGCCGCGACACCTGGGCATGAAAACCCTTCGCATTCACACTTCGTACTACCTCCGCGATAGCTCTTTGCACTGTTCGCGACGGGCTTTTGCCCATTCACCCAAAAAAGCGTCAAGATTTCCTCGATTTATCCCCCTTCCCCCAATCAGGGCTAACCAGTTGGTTTGTATCAATAGCTTTTACCCCCTACCGCTATCGTCGCAGCGCACGCCGGGCAAATGAGGGCTCATCAACCTTCTCGTATTTGCTGTCACGACAACGTCGTCAAGCGAAAGCAAAAGGACACCCTCAAAAACCAAGTAACGCCCCGCGACCCACCGCCTTGTGCTAGGACCTGTAAAAGCACAGAGACAGTAAGCGACACGGGGCGCGCTGTGGCGTCACAAGAGGCGTTTAGAGAACCGCCCAGTAGTGAACATCGTTGTAGCCGTTGAGCTTGAGGACGTCACCAACCTGATCGACCTTCTTCTTGCCCTCGGGGGTCATACCATCCGGCATGATTTGCACGTCAGCGCTGTGGTCACCGGTGAAGGTGATGTTGACGTAGTCCTTGCCATCGCGATGCTCAAGCTCGAAGACGTAGCGATTGACGGCCAGCTTGCCCGAGTGGAGGAATCCGCCCTTGCCCGGAGCGACAACTGCAGTGTCAGCGGAGGTTGCAGGTGCAGCTACCGCCTGTGCGGCAGTAGCAACCGGAGCGGCAAGCACGAGTGCGCCCACACCCCAGACACCGATTTTCTTCAACATGCTCATAGGTACCTTCCTTATCTTCAGTGTTTCTGCAGGGTTTCTGCAGATTTGATTTGTGTTTTCTGCGACTGTCGGCGCCGCTGTTGTTCGACGGCGTTCAACAGCCGCAGCCAATGAAATTGGTCAATGAATTGAGGCTGCGCCCCAGTGCCCTAGTGCCCTAGCGCACTGGATTAGCGCACTGGAGTGGCCTCGACGATGATGTTGTCGGCGTATCCCAACGTGCCGCCGACGAACTCGCCTCCGCAGGTAATGAGGACCAAGCGGTTCTCACCAACTGCATCGTTGACAGCCTCGGGCATCTGAGCGCCCTTGACCACCTGAATCGGATCGTGACTGACGGTGAAGTCTCGGCTTTCGCCATCTACCTTCACCGTGACAGTGTCACCAGCTTTCAGGTCAGCGAAACGTGCAGCGTAGCCATCGCCCTGGTCCACCTCATTGACGTGACCGGTAATGACGGACGATCCAGCTGCACCTTTCTCACCTGGGATTGCGGAAGCCGAGTACCAGCCAAGGCGCGAAACATCGGTCGGTGGAATCAGAGATCCTTGATCAGTCAGCTGAACGAAATCAATCGGAGCCGACTTACCATCAATGAGCATCTCCATCTCGTGCACAGCTCCCCGAGAACCCTGTGCTGGAGTGGGCAGATTCTCCTGCGCACCATCGAGCGTCGAATCATTGCGATTGATCTGGCCAATCACCAGCAGAGCGATAACGCCGATTAATGCGATAGCGGCGATATACATTCTTGGCTGCTTCCACCAAGGCACGCTTTGTAGGTCTTCGGCTTGGCCGTCGGCCTGGTCTTCATCCTGGCCAAACGGATCAACGTGGCCGAGTGCGCCGGTTTCGGTTTCCGGATCGATGCCGGGCTCGTAACCTGGAGCATTTCCAGGTTCCTTTCCGGTCTCGTCCGAGCCAAACTGATCGGTCATGGAATCTCCTTAGTTGGTGGCTACCGTCGGCAGAGCGTGAGTAGCCAAACCGGTCGGGCCAGACGGAACCGAACTAATTGCACGTCGTTCCGAGTTCGGAGCCAACGGCTTTCCGTGGTTCTTCTGCTTATCCTGGCCAGTGCCTCCGATGATGGTGACGTTGGTGTTGTTCTGCTCCGAGTGCTGATTAATCACAGTGTTCGGGGTGGCAGTGTCGCTGGTCGGTGCGGAGGAATCGTCGTTAGGCGTGCCCTGCTTGCCCTCATCCTTCGGCTGCTCAGATGGCGTGTTCTCTGGGGTCTTGCCGTTCGTGACAGTCTGCTCCGCAGAGTTGATGTCCTTGTGGACAGCAACTTCCTTGCCATTGGCATCGGTCAGAGTCTCGAAGGCAACCTGAGAAGCGCAGTCGCCGTCGGTGATGATGATCGGAACATCAACCGTGCCGGCGGATGCCGTCGGCACAAAGTGCAGGCGGCTCCTAGCGCCAGTGGACTTGCCCGTCTCCTTGCACATCAGCTCACCGGTCAACGTGTACTTCGTGCCCGGCTTCAGGCCAGTGAAGTGCACGGTGTCGATGACGACAGCACCCTTTTCAACCAGAGCCTTGCCGGCAATACCGGCAGTAGTCGTGATGGCTGGGTTGTCCTCAGACTGCGCTGGGGTGCTTGGGTGGTTTGGCTTTTCCGGCTGGGCAGGCTTCGTCGGCTTGGACGGCTTTTCCGGCTGGGCAGGCTTCGTCGGCTTGCTCGGCTTTTCCGGCTGAGCGGGCTTAGTCGGCTTGCTCGGCTTGCTCGGCTTTTCGGACTCGGACTTAGACGGAGTTGTCGTCTCAGACGGCTCTTCCGGCTGTGTCGTCTCCGGCTGCTCGGACGGCTCATCCTCGCTCGGAGTTACCGGAACGGTGGACGTGGTCGGCTCAGTCGAGCTGGTCTCCGGTGCGGTCGTCTCCTCGGACGGAGTTTCGCTTTCCTCAGTCGGGGTGTCTTCCGGCTTCTCCGGAACCTCTCCAGTCACGGTCTGGCTTGCGTCATTGATATCTGCGTGGTCAGCGATCTCATTGACCTGACCAGCGCTTTCCTTACCAGTCGAGTCGACCTCATCAGAGGTCAGGTGCTCGAACACGACAGCCTCAGCAACAGGAGTCTTAACAGAGTCAGACACCTCAAGAGTGACAGTCACAGTACCGCTTGCCGACGTCGGCTTGAACGTCGCCTCGCCATGACCAATCACAGAGCCATCAGCCTTATTAACCAGTTCACCGGAGAGGGTGTAGTTCTTACCAGGCACCAGGCCCTCGAAATGCACGGTGTCGACAACCTTGGCATTAGCCTCAATGCGGTTGCCCTGAAGCTCGGCTACCGTGCGCAGCTCCGGCTCCAGCGGCGTATCAGCGGGTTCGCTCGGCTTAGACGGTTCGGTAGTCTCAGTCGGCTCCGTCGGTTCCGTGGTCTGCGACTCAGTGCTGTCAGTCGGCTCGGTCGGTTCCGTCGGAGCGGCCGGCTTCGTGGACTCGGAGGTGTTAGGAGTAGTCGTCGATGAGCTCGGCTGCTCTTCGCTTTCCGACGTCGTCGGAGTCTCAGACTCACTGGTCTCAGAAGTAGTGGTCTCGCTGGACGACGGCTCCGTTGTCTCCTCGGTCGTCTCCTCGGTTGTCTCTTCGCTCGTCGGGGTCTCTTCGGAGGTCGACGGCTGCTCCGGCTTTTCGCCGTGAACGGTCTGAGCTGCGTCGTTGATGTCCTCGTGGGTAGCGATTTCTACCCGCTGACCATCGGTGTTGTCCTGGCCATCGGCGGTGACCTCTGTCGAGGTCAGCTTTTCAAATGCAACAGCAGCGGTAACCGGCTCATCTACATCATCGGAGACGGTAATCATGACAGCCTGCTCACCCGAAGAGGTCTCCGGAGTGAATTCCACGCTGCCGGTCCCCAAGATGCGATCAGCATTGGTCTTGTCCACCAGGGTGGCGTCCAGGCGGTAGTTCTTACCCGGAACCAGGTCGGTGAACTTCACGATGTCCTTAACCACAGCGCCCGCAACAATCTTGTTGCCGTTCAGGCGAGCCTGAGTGGAGATCGACGGCTTACGCGTGGTCGGCTTCTCCGGCTCGGACGGCTTGGTCGACTCGGACGGGGTCGTGGTCTCCGCAGGCGTGGTCGGAGTAGTCGGCTTTTCCGGTTCGGTTGGCTGCTCCGGTTCGGTTGGCTTTTCTGGCTCGGACGGCTTCGTCGGCTCTGCCGGAACTTCACCGGAAGACGGAGTGACATTGTCAATCACAATGATGTCTTGTTTCTTACCATTGTTGAAAATGTAGCCAGTGCGGTTCGTGCCATCGACAGTGCCCTGACCGACGTTAGCCGGACCAGTGAGGTAGTCGTAGACAGCCTTCGTCGATGGGTTGTGAATGCCCTGGGAGAAGTCAATGCCATCGGAGAAGTGCCACAGAGCGAATTGAGTTGCGTTATTGGCGTCCAGCACTTTCAGACGTCCTTTAACTCCAGCTGCCTTCCCCAGTTCATCCAAACCAACAGCTGGAGAACCGTGGTGCGCAATCCAGTTGAGCTTCCGGTATCGGTCAAAGTCGTTCCGCAGCTTGTTATTGGTATCTGTACTGCGCGAGAACTGACTGAAGTTCTGCACACGACCGGTGTCATAAAGATCACCGGCGACGCTGGCCTCAATGCAGTAACCCATTTTGTGGCTACCAAATGGAGTTGCCGCCTCGTCAAATGCCGCAATGAGTGGCTCAAAATCACGGACATTTCCATTGGCTTCAACACCCTTAACGGTTCCAGGAACACTCAAAATCTTCTGGATTGTCAGGGTTTCGCCAGTGTCTTCTGCATCCTGCGCATGCGCAATTATTGGAGATTTAGCGAAGAAAAGAGCGAGCACAGCCATGAAGCTAAAAAGCGCCAACCAGCGCTTCTCGTTTGTAAAACGACCGAACATGAGCCCTCCCCCTTCCTTCGATTTCAGTGCGTTATACACCTTTCGCTACCTTTCCAGCCTTCAATGAACAATCAATGACCACGCATAAGCGTCTCCAGCCCCCATCACAGGTAGCCCAGTTGACATCGCCTTCTAATTCTCATTTATAGCGTTGGCCGCCCCCGAATATAACAAATACATTTTATGTTTGTTGAGCCATTTAATTGCCACCCCTATTGTCTTTTATTTCAATGTCAATAATTGTTGTTTGCATATTTTTTCTGGGGTGGACATTTGGACACCACACACATGCCGAAGTTCCACCTTTCGCCACGACACCTAGCCATTCAACCCATAAAATCACGATCAACCTGCGCATATGAAGTTTTTTCAATGAATCCCCGCCCATTAATTTGGGTTAGAATGTCTCCCATGTCACGATTTTCATAATTGTGAGTTACGGCACAAATGACACCCCACCCCCACCTAATGAAAATGCAAGCCAATAAATCTCTAAGAGCAAAAATGATGTCTCAAGACTATTTACAAAAGAATCCCCGGACATCATTTAATAAGCCACATAATTGTGTGCTAATTGCGGCTGCATAAATAATCGCCTCTCCGCCCCAACCTCTCCATCCGCGGTTAATAGACAAAAATGGGTCTGATTCACGGCATTCCAACAGATCACGTTATGTAAAACGCGACTGAATAGGGGACTGCAAATGTGAAACTGTGCGAGTTTATGACGCT
>NZ_KV836311.1:0-173477 GCF_001838335.1 Corynebacterium sp. HMSC075F02
CCTTGTGTGGGGTTGGGTGCTGCGGCCCACTTTTTGTTACCCACGAGTAAACAACATTCAACGACGGTTGTTGTGGTAAGGCGTGGCTCTATACCAGATACTTCTGGCGCAATTGGTTGATGTCAGCGTCGGAAAGCCCGATGCCTTGTCGGACGAAGTTGTCGAAAGTACCGTAGTTCTCTTCGATAGCGTCCCACGACATCTTGAGCCACTTTTTGTCTACCGCGTCTTCACGATTGAGGTAAGCGTTGCTGGCAAGGAAGTCCTGCTCGATTGCTTCGTAACTAACTCCCAAGATGGCCAAGAGGAACGCGGCACCGAGGCCGGTTCGGTCTTTGCCAGCACTGCAGTGGAAAACGACGGCGCCGTCTTCATATGCGAGTGCTTGGAGAAGATCCTTCCAAGCGGTTCGCGGTGCTTCTCCGGTAATCATCAATTCATAGCCGAGCAGTTGGCCGAAGTATTTCACTTCATCGTCGAAAATCTCTGCATCACGCGCTTTGATGCTGTCTCCCGCTGCTTCGTAGAACTCGGGCGCGTGGCCGTAAAGCTGCTCGCCAGTAGTTGCGACAGGACTCTTCACGAAGCCTAAGCCATTGCGAACATCGATGATGTCCGCTACCTGGTAAGTCACGCCGTCGGGCAAGACGTCTGGGCCTTCGCTGCGCTCTTTAATGTTTCGCAAATCGACGACGCGTGTCACGCCTGCCTGCGTCATGCGGGCAAGATCTTCGTCGCTTGGCTCCCGTAAGGCGTTTGACCTGTATGCGAGGCCTTGGCGGATGCGGCGACCGTCCTCGGTCGTGATTAGGTTGGCGCTACTGCCCGCTACATCGCGGAAGTTGCTGAGTGAGGATAGTGAGCCGGACTCGATAGGGGTTGGAGATCCGGTTGGTGCCGTGGCGGTAGTAGTCTGGCCGGCGTCCTGTGTTTCGGTCGCGCTAATCCCTGGTGTGACTGCATTAAACAACGCGGTGTTAGGGCTAGCTAACGCGGGTGATGGGGCAATAGTGCCGAGTGGTAGAAGAAGGGCCGCGGTTAGGGCAGAGACTTTAGCGCGATGATTCGCGCGGCTTAGGTTAGTTGGATTCACGGGTATTGAGGTTAGTGTGCTTCAGGTTTTCGGCAACTTATAAGAAAAGCTCTTTCTCGCATAGCCCCGCCGGCGCAATAAGGTCCTTTGGAACGCGGTAAGAACGTAACGGGGGTACCTGGCTGCACTACTCGGAAAATGCCCGCTACCAGCACAAATTAGCCAACGCTAAGCCAAGTTCGAAATATGCCCTAAATATTGCGTAATTTCATAACGTATTTACTTGTTAAATAGGGAACCCTAAGCTAATGTTTCACAGGTAATGATTACCTAAGTAAGTGATTGGGTAACGGCGTCTAAGTGGCGTTTGTTTAACAATCCTACTGTGACCGAAGGGATGCCTTTAAGTGGCGCGTTCTAACTCCGGCCGTATTCGCAATATCGTAGTTGCATCTGTTGCGAGCCTTGGACTTGTTCTTGGTGCTTGTTCTACTGATGCCGGTAACGAGGATAAGTATGCAGCTGCAGGCAACGAGTCTACTATTACCGTTACTGATAATCATGGTGAGCAGACCGTACCTGCCGAGATTGACTCTGTTGTGGCCACGGATAACCGTTCCTTCGAGATGCTCGATCAGTGGGGTATTAAGCTGGCTGCAGCTCCTAAACCGATTATCCCGTTCACGGTTTCCGACTACAAGGACAATCCTGACGTTCAGGACATCGGCAATCACCGCGAGCCGAATCTCGAAATTGTTGCTGCTGCTGACCCGGACCTGATTGTGAACGGTCAGCGTTTCGGCAAGTACTACGATGACCTGAAGAAGCTCGCTCCGAACTCCGCGATTGTGGAGTTTGAGCCGCGCGAGGGCAAGCCGCTGGACGAGGAGCTCAAGCGGCACGCTAAGGGCCTGGGCGCCATCTTCGGTAAGGAGAAGGAAGCCGATCAGCTCATCGCAGACTTTGACAAGGCTCTGGAGCGCGCTCGCAAGGCTTACAACCCGGACGTGAAGGTCATGGCGCTGAACTCGTCGGGCGGCACCCTCGGTTACATTGCTCCGACTGTTGGTCGTACCTTCGGCCCGCTGTTCGACCTGATTGGCATGAAGCCGGCGCTGGAGGTCGACAAGGCCAGCGATGACCACCAGGGTGATGAGATTTCCGCCGAGTCCATCGCTGAGGCAAACCCGGACTTCATCATGGTGCTTGACCGCGATGCTGGCACCTCTGTCCGCGGTACCGATGAGTACCGTTCGGCACAGTCTGTGGTCGAGGAAGCCGCTCCGCTGAAGAACGTGAAGGCAGTCAAGGAGGGCAAGATCTACTACGCCCCAGAGGACACTTACACCAACGAGTCCATCATCACGTACACGGAGATTCTGAACGGGCTTGCCGACGCCTTCGAGCAGGCCTAATAGTTCCCTGACCAGTCACAGGAGTACCTCACCAACTCTATGCAGAAGTTACTGGATTCCCGACTAGCCATCGGGATTGCCTTTGTGGCAGTCCTGGTGGCTATGTCGCTGTTTGTAGGCCAATACGACATCCTGGGCGCCGACGACGGCTGGGAGATGTTCGCCACTACGCGTATACCGCGCACCATTGCACTAGTGCTCTCGGGTGCCGCGATGGCGATGTGTGGCTTGGTCATGCAGCTACTTACGCGCAACAAGTTTGTCGAACCCACCACCACGGGAACCACGGAGTGGGCTGGTCTCGGCCTGATTTTCGTGATGTATTTCTTTCCTTCGGCCTCGATGCTTGGCCGGATGGGCGGGGCAATCATCTTCGCTTTCATCGGCACGGCAGTGTTCTTCCTGTTCTTGCGCCGTGTCGCTTTGAAGTCAAGTCTGGTTGTGCCCATCGTGGGCATCATGTTGGGTGCGGTAGTCAGTTCGATTTCGACTTTCTTTGCGTTGCAGACGGACATGCTGCAGTCGCTAGGCGTGTGGTTCGCAGGCTCTTTTACTGCCATTTATAAAGGGCAGTACGAATTCCTGTGGCTGGTCGTCATCGTGGTTGCAATCGTCTTCGTATTCAGCGATCGGTTAACGGTTGCGGGGCTTGGTGAGGACATTGCCACCAACGTCGGTCTGAACTACAAGCGAATCGTGTTCCTGGGAACGGGGCTGATCGCAATCGCAACAGGTTTGGTCACCGTCGTGGTGGGCAACCTGCCGTTCCTGGGTCTCATCGTCCCGAATATCGTCTCCATGTTCCGTGGCGATGATCTGCGCTCTAATCTGCCATGGGTGTGCCTGGTGGGAATTGGCACCGTGACGATTGCGGACCTGATTGGCCGCGTCATTATCGCCCCGTTCGAGATTCCGGTATCGGTGATTCTCGGCATCCTGGGTGCTGCCATCTTCGTCTATCTGATTGTGGAGCGGCGTCGTGCTTAATCTCAGTTCAACTCACACGGTGGCCGACCAGGCCGGGCCGCAAACGACGTCGTTTAGCACGGCCGCCGCGGCGCGCAGGTACTGGATTATCATTGCTGCGCTGGCGGGCCTGGCGGTGTTGTTTACGGCGGGCCTGCTTGCGTGGGACAACCCGTTGCCGTTCGGTACGGATGGTTTTTGGCTGATTGCGCGCCGGCGTCTTGATGCCGTAATTGCCATGATCGTGGTTGCCTGCTGCCATGCCGTCGCGACAGTGGCGTTCCAGTCGATTGCGAATAACCGAATTATTACGCCGTCGATTATGGGGTTTGAAGCGCTGTACGTGGCTATCAGTACCGCTGCGGTGTACTTCTTCGGGGCGACGGGTCTGATGAATGCCGGCTCGGTTGGGGCGTTTGTGCTGCAGCTCGTGCTGATGGTGGGGCTGTCGCTGGTGCTGTATGCGTGGCTGTTGACTGGGCAGGGCGCGGATATGCACAGCATGCTGCTGGTGGGCATTGTTATCGGTGGCGGGCTGGGCTCGGTATCGACATTTATGCAGCGCATGCTGACGCCTTCGGATTTTGACCTGCTGACGGCGCGGCTGTTCGGCTCTGTCAACAACGCGGACCCGGAGTTTTTCCCGGTGGCGATCCCGCTGGTGATCGCGGCAATCGTGGTGATTGCGCTGCATTCGCGGGCCCTCAATGTCATGTCGTTGGGGCGTGAAGTCGCGACGAATCTGGGCGTGAATTACCAGGTTCGGTCCATCACCGTGCTGGTTGCGGTGTCCGTGCTGATGGCAGTATCGACGGCTATGGTCGGCCCGATGACATTCCTCGGCTTCCTGGTCGCGACCATTGCGTACCAGGCTGCGGATACCTATGACCATCGTTTTGTGCTGCCGATGGCGGCGCTAATCGGCTACGTCACGCTGGCCAGTGCGTATTTCATCCTCAATCACGTTTTCTATGCCCAGGGCGTGGTGTCCATCATCATCGAGCTGGTTGGCGGTTCGATCTTCCTCTACGTCGTTTTGAAGAAGGGACGGCTATGATTCTCCTCGACAGTGTAAGCAAGAGCTATACCAGCGAGGTGTCAATTGGCCCCGTTGACCTGGAAATTCCAACCAACGCAATCACAGCGCTGATTGGTCCGAACGGTGCGGGCAAGTCCACGCTCTTGACTATGATTGGCCGCCTCCTTGCCGTCGATTCTGGTGACATCAACGTCGGTCCATACAACGTGGGCAAGACCAAGTCGAAGGATCTGGCGAAGGTGCTGTCGATTCTGCGCCAGGACAACCACTTCGTCACGCGTCTCACCGTGCGCCAGCTGGTCAGTTTCGGCCGCTTCCCGTACAGCCAGGGGCGCCTGACCGCTGAGGACGAGCGCATCATCTCCCAGTACATCGAGTTCCTCAATCTTGAGGCGCTCCAGGGCCGCTACCTCGACGAGCTCTCCGGTGGGCAGCGTCAGCGCGCGTATGTCGCAATGGTGCTCTGTCAGGAGACGGATTACGTGCTTCTCGACGAGCCGTTGAACAATCTGGATATTTCTCACTCGGTCGACATCATGTCGTACCTGCGCACTGCAGTGCGCGAGTTGGGTCGCACCATGGTGGTGGTGTTGCATGACATCAATTTCGCGGCTCGCTACGCCGATTACATCTGTGCGGTCAAAGACGGCCAGATTGTAGAGCACGGCCCAACCGCAGAGCTGATGCGTTCGGAGGTTCTGAGCCCGATCTTCAACACTCAGATTGACATCGTCCAGGGCCCGCACGGCCCGGTCGCCTGCTACGGCTCTTAAGGCAATTCCTGGCCGGCCCCACGCAGCCGATACAATCTAGCCTCATGACTATTACTGCTGCCGTTGACGGTTCCGCCCTGCACAACCCCGGACCTGCCGGGTGGTGCTGGTATATCGACGACAGCTGCTGGGCCGCCGGCGGATGGAAAGAGGGAACCAATAACCGCGGGGAGCTCACCGCTCTTGCCGAGCTGCTCCGCGCCACCGCGCACATCCCTGACGAGCCGCTTTTCGTACTGTGTGATTCGCAGTATGTGATTAACTCCGTCACTAAGTGGATGCCGGGATGGAAGCGCAAGGGGTGGAAGAAGTGCGACGGGAAACCTGTCCTCAACGTCGACATTTTGCAGGACATCGACCAGCTGCTCGTTGGCCGCAATATTCACCTCGAGTGGGTTAAGGGGCACTCCGGCCACGACATGAACGAGGCCGCTGATCAGCGCGCCCGCGCCGCCGCCACCGCGTATCAGAAGGGCACCGCCGTACCCGAGGGGCCAGGGTTCGCTGGCGCGGGTAGTCGCGCGCAGACGAATGCAGCGCCGACAAAAACTACGTCCGCCGCGCCTAGTTCCGAGCCCAAGACGCCCAAGGCCGCAACCTTCGAGCAGGAAGGCCTCTTTGACCTCGCCGTCGACACCACCGTGACGCCGGAGGACGCCGCCAAGGAAGCGCTCACCGTTTTCCGCCGCGCCGCACATCGCGCTGAGCAGGGTAATACCCGCGCACTCAAGGCATTGCTTAACGACGCCCTGGGCGCCAACCTCGCCGTGCCAGACGGGCTTTCGGATGCCGAGTATGAGCTCCGCGTCGAGGGAACCACCGCCACCGCGCAGTTCACCACCGACGACTGGGTTGGCCTAGCTGTCTGGGATTTGTCCCAGGCAGTGGGGAAGGCCACAGGCTCCGCACGTTTGCTGGGCTGGAATGTGGGCAGGTCTTAGCAGTAGTATGAAAGTTTGGTCTTTTAGGTAGACCACCAGGCAATCCGGGGTTACTGGTAGCCTGAAAACACATAAATTCTTTTACTCATTACATATAAGGAGCTCCGACTTCATGGCTGAGCACGAAGGTCCTCGTTCCGGCGAAGGCCGAGGAAATCGCGGAAACCGCGGGTCTAACCGTTCCCATGGTCGTGGCGAGGGCGGCTTTAACGGGCGCAACCGCAACGATCGTCGTGGACAGGGTGGTGGCCCAGGTGGTCGTGGCCGTGGTGGTCACGGTGGTCATGGCGGTAACCGCGATTCCCGTGGTTCGCGGGGCTTCCGTCGTGATGATCGCGATGATCGTGACTTTAACCGCGGCGACCACAATGAGCGCGGTGGCCGTGGCGGTCGTGGTTACAATCGCGATGACCGCAATGATCGTCGCGGCCCGGGCGGGCGCGGTGGCCAGGGAGGTCGCAACTTCGACCGTCGTGGTGGCAAGCCACGTCGCTCCAACCGTGGTGGCCGCTTCCAGGATGAGAAGCGTACGCACCGCACCGGCCCGCAGCGCCCAGGCTTCCGCGAGGAGCGCATTGAGGCCCGTAAGAACGAGCCGAAGCTGCCAGATGACATTCGCGCAGACGAGCTCGACCCGAGCGTGCGCCAGGATCTGAAGAGCCTGGCTAAGGACAACGCCGACAAGGTTGCTCGTCACATGATTATGTCCGCAATCCTGATGGCTGAAGACCCGCAGCGTGCCCTGGAGCACGCCCGCGCAGCGAAGGACCGCGCTGGTCGCGTCGGTGTCGTTCGTGAGACCGCTGGTGTTGCCGCTTACCACGCAGGTGAGTGGAAGGAAGCTTTGGCGGAGCTGCGTGCGGCTCGCCGCATCTCCGGTGGCCCGGGCATGCTCGCGGTCATGGCGGACTGTGAGCGCGGCCTCGGCCGCCCAGAGAAGGCCATCGAGCTGGCTCGCTCCGAGGAAGCCAAGCAGCTGGACAACGAGTCCAAGACTGAGCTGGCTATCGTCGCCGCCGGTGCTCGCCGAGATATGGGCCAGATCGATGAGGCTCTGGTTGAGCTGGAGACCCAGGATCTGAACCCGGACCGCGAGGACTTCGAAGCAGCTCGTCTGTTCTACGCCTACGCTGATGCGCTGGTGGAGGCCGGTCGTAAAGATGATGCCAAGGTGTGGTTTACCCGCTGCGCCAAGATCGATGTGGACCAGATGCTCGATGCTCGTGAGCGCATCGAAGAGCTGAGCAAGTAATCAGCCCAGCTGCCGGCTCGCAACATCAGCCACCGCTAACGCACCGCTGGCGCAATCGGGCTGCGCATCTACAATTCGTCGTAAAGCGTTCCTATTTCGTAAAAGGAGAAATGAACCCCCATGGCTTCTGTCGCTTCTTCCTATGATGCCGCTCTGCTGGATCTGGATGGCACGATTTACGAGGGTGGCGCGGCGATTCCGAACGCGCTGGAGGGGCTGACTGAGGCGGCGCTGCCGATGGTGTTTATTACCAACAATGCCTCGCGCGCGCCGCAGACGGTGGCGGATCAGCTCAATGGGCTGGGCTATGACGTTCACGCGGACGATGTGATGACGTCGGCGCAGGCGGCCATTGAGATGGCGGCGGAGGTCATTGAGCCGGGCTCGAACGTTTTTGTGTTGGGTGCGGAGTCGTTTAAGCAGTTGGCTCGTGAGGCGGGGTACAACCTCGTGGATTCCGCTGATGACAACCCTGCGGCGGTGTTCCAGGGGCTCAACCGTGAGATGACGTGGAAGCAGATGTCGGAGGCGGCGCTGGCGGTGTCGCGAGGTGCGCGCTTCCTGGTGTCGAATTTGGATACGACGCTGCCGTCGGAGCGCGGTTTCCTGGTTGGTAATGGTTCGGTCGCTGCGGCGATTTCTACGACCACGGGCGTGGCGCCGCTGTCGGCGGGTAAGCCGAAGCCGCCGATGTTTATTAAGGCTGCGGAGCGTATGGGCGCGAAGAGTCCGCTGGCGATTGGGGATCGTCTGGATACCGACATCGCGGGTGGAAATGCTGCGAAGATGGACACGTTTATGGTGGTCACGGGCGTTTCCACGCATATGGATGTCGTCGCAGCGCCGCCCGAGCACCGTCCGACGCTCATCGGTGCTGACATGACCGCGCTGAACCGTGAGCTGGATCAGGCACGCCCGGCTCCGCAGGCTGGTTTCACCGCGCGTTACGACGACGCGGAGGCCGGTGTCATCGTTCTTTCTGGCGGTGACACGGAGGATCCTCGGTTGGCGAACCCAGCGGAGGCCGCGGTGGCGGCTCTGCTGACGGTCGTGGATATGGTGTGGAACTCTGAGGCTGGTCGTGCTGGCACAGTCGAGGTCACGCAGGTCCGCGCAGAGGGCCCGGCTGCTGCGGCGGCGCTGGCTGCCTGGCGGATGTGATAGCCGATGAGTGAGGTCGCACCGAAGCCAGGGCAGGGGCAGGAGTCTGGTCCCGTGCCGGGGCCGAAACCCGGCCCTGTACCTAGCCCGGCGGCAATGCCCGGTGCGCGCGAGGTAACTCCGGAGGATGTCCGCGAGCAGGTTGCGGCCGCACTGTCCGCACCTGCGCCGACGCCGCAGGAGAGAGTCGCGCAGTTCGAGCGGGCGCATGAGATTTTGTATGAGGCCCTGGGCTCGTCACGCAGGGAAGGAAAGTGAACGCGGTGGCAAAGAAAGCTCCTAAGCGCAGGCTCGATGCGGAGCTGGTGCGAAGGAAGATTGCTCGCTCCCGTGAGGCGGCAGTGGACATGATTAAGGCCGGCCGAGTGGAGGTCGGTGGATTTGTCGCCTCCAAGCCTGCGACTGCGGTGACAGGCGATGTGTCCATTCGCGTCAGTGGTCTGGAAGAAGACGAGAACTGGGCTTCGCGCGGTGCACACAAGCTGCTCGGCGCGCTGGAAGCTTTCGAGCCGCAGGGCCTGGACTTGAAGGGCCGGAAGGTGCTGGATGCCGGCGCCTCCACAGGCGGTTTCACCGATGTGTGCCTGCGCCGCGATGTCGATACCGTCTACGCCGTCGATGTCGGCTACGGTCAGCTGATTTGGCGCCTGCAGGATGACCCACGGGTGGTTGTGCTCGACCGAACCAACGTCCGCACGCTGACCCCGGAGATCCTCGGGGGCACGGCCGATGTCATGGTCGGCGACCTGTCGTTTATTTCTTTGAAGCTGGTCCTGCCCGCAATTGTCTCCTGCCTCGACGAAGGCGCTGACCTGTTACCAATGGTCAAGCCGCAGTTCGAGGTTGGCAAGGAGCGCCTTGGCTCCGGTGGTGTCGTGCGCAGCGATGCGCTGCGCCAGGAAGTTGTCCAGGAAGTCGCCGAATACGCCCGCACTCTGGGGCTGTCCTTCCGTGCGGCGGTGGCCAGCCCGCTGCCGGGTCCGAGTGGCAACGTGGAGTTCTTCCTGTGGCTGGTGAAAGACGGCGGCGCCAGCGATATTGGTGATGAGGCTATGGCTGCGGCCATCGCTAAGGCTGTTGAGGAGGGACCGCACAATGACTAGCTCACGGACTAGCTCAACGACCAGCTCACCGACCAGCGCGAAGACTCACTCACGGGATAGCAAGCCCAAGACCAGCGCCGGCAAGCGCGAGATTCTGCTGGTCCCGCACACCGGCCGTAGCGCCAACCTGGAAATGGCCGCTGAGGCTGCCGAGCTGCTTGAGGCCGCGGGTATCGACATCCGCGTGCTGGCTGGTAAGAACCCGGAGGCACTGGCCGCGCACCCAACGCTCGGTAAGTACCCGCGCTACTGGCATTCCCCGCAGGCGGCGTCGGGATGCGAACTCGTCCTCGTCCTCGGCGGCGACGGTACCTTCCTGCGTGCCGCTGACATTGCGCACTCGGCTGACCTGCCGGTGCTCGGTATCAACATGGGGCACGTGGGTTTTCTCGCCGAGTGGGAACAGGAGTCGATGACGGAGGCGATTAGTCGCGTCATCAAGCGTTCCTGGCGTATCGAAGACCGCATGACCATCCGCGCCACCGTCCGTGACACCACCGGCCGCGTAATCGGCTCTGGTTGGGCGCTGAACGAAGTCAGTATCGAAAACGTCAACCGCCGTGGCGTGCTGGATGTCATCTTGGAAGTCGATGGCCGTCCGGTGAGTTCCTACGGCTGCGATGGTGTACTGATTTCCACGCCGACCGGCTCCACCGCGTACGCCTTTTCCGCAGGAGGCCCCGTACTCTGGCCAGAGCTCGACGCCATGCTGGTCGTGCCCAACAACGCCCACGCGTTGTTCTCTCGCCCGCTGGTGATCTCCCCGCATTCGACCATTGCCATTGAGACCAACCACGACACCGCCGAGGCGGTCGCGGTGCTCGACGGCTTCCGCAACATCACCATGCCGCCGGGCAGCCGCATCGAAATCGAGCGCGGCGCGCAACCGGTGCGCTGGGTGCGTCTGGACGATCAGCCGTTCGCCGATCGTCTGGTGCACAAGTTCCGCTTGCCGACGTCCGGGTGGCGCGGCCCCGCCGAAGCCCAATAGCCCCTAAACACGGCAAACGAGACCCCAACTTCCAAGGGAAGGACTGATTGCAGGCGCCATGCTGACTGAGATTTCCATCCGCGACCTCGGCGTTATCCCGGACGCGACGCTTGAATTCAGCCCAGGCCTGACCGTACTGACAGGTGAAACCGGTGCGGGTAAGACCATGGTGGTCACCAGCCTCAAGTTGCTCTGTGGTGCGCGTGCCGACGCCGGCCGCGTGCGCACCGGCGCCGACAAAGCCTTGGTGGAAGGCCGCGTTTCCACCGAACACCTCTCGGAGGAAGAGTCAGCCACCATCGATGCTGTGGTTTCTGAGCTCGGCGGCGAGCGCGATGAGAATGACGAGTACCTGCTTGCTCGACAGGTCTCCGCGAAGGGCCGCTCCCGGGCGTGGGTTGGTGGCCGGAGTGCGTCGGCTGCTGCACTGGCGGATGTCTCCACCCGCCTGATTGCCATTCATGGCCAGAACGATCAGCTGCGTCTGCAAAGCGCCGATGAGCAGCGTGCGGCCATCGACCGCATGGATGCCGACACCATCGCACCAACGCTGGAAACTTACCGTCAGCAGCGCGCTCACTGGCGCTCCCTGGTCAAAGAACTGGAAGAGAAGACCTCCAAGCGCCGTGAGTTGGCCATGCGTGCCGACCAACTCAGCTTCGCCATCGAAGAAATCGACGCAGTCTCACCCGAGCCGGACGAAGACCAAGACCTGGCCTCGCAGATCCGCCGCATGCAGGACCTGGACGGCCTCCGCGATGCAGCAGCCGTGGCGCTGGCCGCCATCGACGGTGCCGCTGCCGTGAGCACGACTGGCACGGATGCCGCCACTGAGGACTCCGGTGCAGCTGAGCTCCTCGGCGCCGCCGCGAACGAGCTCGCCGCCGCAGACGACGAGGAACTCACCGAGTTTTCCAATCAGCTCAATGAGCTGACCAGCCAGCTCTCTGAGATCTCCGCTGGTCTCGGTGCGTTTCTCTCCGGCCTGCCGGAGGAAACCGAGTCCCTGGACAAGCTCATGCAGCGCCAGCAGGAGATCAAGAACCTGACCCGCAAGTACGCCCCGGACATCGCAGGTGTCTTGGCCTGGAGGGATAAGGCGGAGCGCAAGCTCGCCACGCTGGATGTCTCCGGCGAAGCCCTGGACAAACTCACAGCGGAGATCAAAACCGCAAAGAAGAAACTCGGCACCACCGCGCGGAAGCTCTCCAAGGCTCGTGCAAAAGCCGCAAAGCACCTGGAAGAGGCCGTGACCAAGGAACTCAAGGGCTTGGCCATGCCACATACCTCGCTGGTGGTGGAGATCACCAAGGCCGACACCTTTGGCCCCGCTGGTGTGGACAACATCGAGTTCAAGCTCCGCGCCCACGAAGGTGCCGAGCCGCGTCCACTGGCTTCTTCCGCATCCGGCGGTGAGCTTTCCCGTATCATGCTGGCATTGGAAGTTGTCCTCGCCGAAGGACAGGCCGGACACACGATGGTTTTCGATGAGGTCGATGCCGGTGTTGGTGGGCGCGCGGCTGTGGAGATTGGTAAGCGCCTGAAGCAGTTGGCGGTGAATAACCAGGTGATCGTCGTCACGCACTTGCCTCAGGTGGCGGCGTTTGCGGATACCCACTTGGTGGTCAGTAAGGATGCGCGCTCGGGTGCGGTGTCGTCGAAGGTGACGAGCCTGGGGGACGAGGAGCGGATTGACGAGCTCGCGCGGATGATGGCGGGCTTGGACGATTCGGACTCCGGACGTGCGCACGCGCAAGATCTTCTGGATCAAGCTCGGCGCGCCTTCGCGGCCAAGTAGCTGCACTTATGTTTCACTAAGTGCCATGAGTCTGTTCTCTCGGAACGAAAAAGATCTTCCTGGCATTTCGGGGACCGTGCGGGACGGTTCCCGCCTGGATCGTGCGCTGAAGCGTATGGGCGAAGGTGACATCGTGGTGATCGATGCGCCGGATATCTCGCGTCCACTGGCACAGCAGTTGATTGATGCCAAGGTCGCCGCAGTGGTGAACACCGGCGCGTTTACCACGGGTTTTGTGCCGAATTACGGCCCGCAGATGATGCGCGATGCCGACATTGCGATGGTGCAGAACGCCGGCGCCGAGGTCTTCGAGAAGCTCAAGGACGGCAAGAACGCAAGGCTTCACGACGGCAAGCTCTACCACGGTGACCGCCTGATTGGACAGGGCGACGAGGTCGACCAGGACGAGCTCGAGCGCGCCTTCGACGAGGGCCGCACCAGCATGGTCGACCGCCTGGAGGCGCTCTCCGGCAACTTGGTGGAGTTCGCCAAGACCGAGTCTCCGCTCTACATCGATGGCTTGGGCATTCCGGACGAGACAGAGCCACTGCACGGCCGCAAGGTCGTTGTGGTCAGCCCCGGTGAGGGACACCGCAAGACGCTGGAAGACTTGAAGAACTTCATTCGCGAGTACGAGCCGCTGCTCATCGGCGTCGATGCAGGTGCCGACACGCTCTTCGACCTGAAGTACGAGCCGGACTACATCATCGGCGACCCGGAGAACATCAACTCCGAGGCGCTGCGGTCCGCTGGTTGCGTGATTCTGCCTGCCGACCCGGATGGTCACGCGGTAGGCCTTGAGCGCATTCAGGACCTCGGCATTGGCGCCATGACATTCCCGGCGCTGTCCGATTCCGCCACTGACTTGGCGCTGGTCTTCGCCGCGCATCACGACGCCGACATGGTCGTCTCCGTCGGCGCCCCGCAGAACATCGACAGCATTTACCACGCTGAGAATCAAAGCGGTGTGCCGTCGGCGTTGCTGTCGCGTTTGAAGGTCGGCGAGAAGCTTGTCGACGGTCGCATGGTCGCCGACCTCTACCAGGTCAATAGCCGTGGTTTCGGTGTGGCCTGGGCAATCCTCGCTATCTTTGTCGCCGTTGCGGTGATCTTTGCTATCGCTGGTACCTCCGGTGATGGCTCTGTCAGCGAGAATCTGATTGATACCTGGAACTCCATTGCACTGTGGTTCCAGGGGCTTTTTAAGTAGTTTTAGCGGTATTCGAGCACTATGAGCGCCTAAAAGTTTTCGGCTGTCAGAGCTGATTGAGGCGTCGGCGAAAGGAAAAAGGGACGGGCGATGGCGAAGAAGCGCAGGAGCGGGAAGTTTACAGCCGGTGTGACAGGCGCTGCCCTCGGTGTTGCGGCAGGTGCTGCGCTGGGTGCTTATGTGCTGAACCCCGCTGGTGCTGGTATTGATTTCGGCACCGGTGCCGCCTCTGAGCGCGATGCCGCCGTCGCGCGTGCCGATGCACAGCAAGCGCGTGCCGATGAAGCCAACCGCATCATCGAGCCCATCGTCGGGGAGATTGTCAAGGACTCTTTGAAGGATGTACCGGTCATTGTTGTCGCCACGCCGGATGCCACGGATGAGCAGCTTGCAGGGGTTTCCGAGACCCTGCGCGCTGCTGGCGCTCCCGATGCGGGCGTGCTGAAACTGACCGATAAGTTCCTCTCTTCCGCTGGTGCGGATGAGTTGAAGGACACGGTTTCTACCTCGCTGCCGGCCGATGTGCAGCTGGATGCGGAGCGCCGTGAGCCGGGCCGCCAGGCTGGTCAGGCGTTGGCTCCGGTGTTGGAGCTGGATAAGGATGGGGGAGAGCGGGCTTCCGCTGCGGACAGAAAGCTGTTGCTGGAGGCCTTGAAGGGCGGCGGCTTCGTTGAGTATGACGAGGGGACTCTGCGTCCGGCTGCTGGCATTGTGATTGTTGGTAATCACGGCACTGTGTCACGCGCTGCGATTGATAAGGGCGAGGACCCGGAGTTCGGGGCTGGCCTGGTTGCCGATCTCGCTGTGGCACTGGCTGAGGGCTTCGGTGCTGGTGACGACGTGGCCGGTCATGTCGTGGTGGGGACTGACGGCTTCGGTAAGCGGGGCATCAGTGCCTTGCCTGATGAGCGCTGGGGCGCCGACCCTGCCGTGAAGCGTGTGGACGCTGTGTCGGATGCGGCGGGGCAGGTTGGGGTTGCGAGGGATCTTAAGGGGTAGAAGGGGCATGTCGAATCGAGCGGCAAGTGGCCCTAATCGACCTGCTTCATTTAGCGGAAGCATGAAGTCGCCAGGGATAAGCTTTGGCGAAAGTCTTTCCAACCATCAGGCAAAGTACTTCGCTCACGAGTTGGAGCGGAGCTACGCCAACGACCATGTTGGTAAGCTCGCTGGTTTGCTTTTCGACGCTCAGGTGGAGCCTAAGCCCCACCAGATTGAAGCAGCGTTGTTCGCGTTGAAGGGGAACACGACAAGAGGCGTCATACTGGCTGATGAAGTCGGCCTCGGTAAGACGATCGAGGCGGGTATTGTTATTACGCAGTATTGGGCAGAGCGTAAACGCCGAATCCTTATTATCGCACCCGCGAGTCTTCGCCAACAGTGGAAACAGGAGCTTTACGAGAAGTTTCTAATCCAATCCGAGTTGCTTGACTCGAAGTCCAAGGCCTCACTTTTGGCTAACAAGGAGCCTGGTCAAGTCCTGATTGCTTCCTACGAATTTGTTCAGCAGAACAAAGCTGACCTGATGCGCACTTGGGACTTGGTGGTTGCCGACGAAGCGCATCGTCTGCGCAATTTTTATAAAGGTAAGCAGCACGCCAAAGTAGCGCATTCGGTCGGTGAGGTTTTTGATGGCGCGAGCAAAGTAGTGCTGCTCACAGCAACCCCACTGCAGAATCGTCTTGAAGAGATCTACGGCCTTGTCTCGATTTTCGATCCGGAATACTTCAGGTCCATCGATGTCTTCCGCGAACGGTATGTGAAAACCGGAAGCACCGAATTTAGCCCCGATGACTTGGCGGAGCGCGTCGGCCAGTTGACCAAGCGCACCCTGCGCCGAGATGCGGAGAAGTACATCCGGTTCACCAAGCGCGACCCATTGACGGTGAAGTTCCAGCCTTCGCAGGCGGAACTGGATCTTTACGATTTGGTCAGTTCCTACCTACAGCGCGACACCCTGTATGCGTTCAATGATTCGCAGCGTGCACTGTCCTCGCAGGTGATGCGCAAGCGACTGGGGTCCTCGACGTACGCAGTAGGGATTACTCTTCGCAGAACCGCGAACCGGTTGGCGGAGGAACTGGCAGCTGGCCAACTCCAAAGTAAACGTAGGCCGCTGTTTGATTTCGACAGCGAAATGCTTGATGAAGAACAAGCAGCATATGAGGCCTTCGGAGACCTCGTTGAGCGGAACGAGGACTGGTCGGATCCAGCGGTCCGCAAGCAAGTACAACTGGAGATTGATGAGCTCAACGAATATGCATCACTAGCAGAATCCATTCACCAGAATCAGAAGTCGCTGAAACTAGGGGAGGCCATTGAGCGTGGTTTCTCACGCCTCCGCGAAATTGGGGCACCTGAAAAAGCCATCATCTTTACTGAGTACAGCGATACCCAAAGCTTCATCGCCGAGACGCTGCGACAAGCAGGCTACGGTGACGGGCTGGTGCTGTTCAACGGCCAAAACGACTCTCCTGAGGCGACTGCGATTTATCAAGAGTGGCTTGCAAAGAATGACGGTAGCGACGTCATTACCGGCAACCCG
Organism: Corynebacterium sp. HMSC075F02; assembly: GCF_001838335.1. NCBI lineage: Bacteria > Bacillati > Actinomycetota > Actinomycetes > Mycobacteriales > Corynebacteriaceae > Corynebacterium > Corynebacterium sp. HMSC075F02. The sequence goes on from NZ_KV836311.1 coordinate 16,228, forward strand.
TCAGCGGATCGTCGAAAAGCTCTTGTTGATTACTTCCGCGATTCCGGCTCAATTATGATCGCTACGGAAGCAGCATCCGAAGGTATCAACCTGCAGTTTTGCTCGATGCTGATCAACTACGATTTGCCATGGAATCCGCAGCGAGTAGAACAACGTATCGGTCGCATTCACCGTTATGGCCAAAAGCACGACGTTGTAATCGTTAACTTCTTCAATGAGGGCAATGCCGCTGAGGCGCGCATTCTGGAGCTGCTGGAAAATAAGTTCCATCTCTTCGACAGCGTCTTTGGAGCAAGTGACGAAGTGCTGGGCCGCATTGAAAGCGGGTTCGATTTCGCTCAAGAGGTTGCAAAGATCTACGACAGCTACCGCACTGCTGAAGAGATCAATCAGGCGTTCAAAGAGCTGGAAGAAAAGTATGCGGACACGGTCAGTAAGGACATGGCCGAGGCAAAAGCTAAAGTTTTCGATAACTTTGACCCATCGGTTCGCGACCGCTTGAAGTCTTACGATGAGCAATCTGGTGAGGTACTCAACAAATTTGAGCAGCTGCTCCTACTGTTGACAATCAATCGCCTGCAGGACCTGGCTGCTTTCGAAGGTGATGGTCGTAACTTTGTTCTGAGAATGGCGCCATCGGTAGGTATTGCGACTGGCCGTTACCACTTCAAGTCCTCGCCGAGCGGTAATTCTAAGCAGTATCGCTATCACAGTGACCTGGCGAAGTACGTTATTGATAGTGCTATGACGGCAGCTACCCCGCGGCAGACGCTTGTCTTCGACATCAGTAAGTCTGACCGAGTCAGCTCTCGCATGAAGGAACTAGCTGGGCAGTCCGGTTCGCTGAGCGTTCGGGGTCTGACATTCAAGATGAGAGCAAACGACAGCGATATTTCCGAGAGCTACTTGCTCGCTGCAGGAATAACTGATTCCGACGAGGTACTGAACCAAGAAGATGCAGCAGAGATGATGGATCTGCGCGTCGTCGACTCATTGAATATAGCTGAGCCGCTGAATACCGATTTGTTTGCGGCAGTGATCGAGCGGCAGCGGGAGACTCTGGAAAAGGAAGTCCAACACCGCAACTCGAGCTACTACAACCAGCAAGAGGAATTGCTTGAGAGCCAGATTCTTGACCTCGACACAGAACGCAGGAAAGCCGTTCGTGAGCTTGAAAAGAAGCGGAAGGACCTGCGCAAGAAAGCTACTCAAGCCGACGACCCGATGGAGCAACTGAGGTTCAAGAAGAAGGCCAGAAATCTTGATGACGAGATTGATTTGATCGAGGACCAATATCGAAGAGAGAAGCGAAACTTGCGCGACAATGTCGACGAGTTGCTTGTTCTAATCAGGCAGTCGCTTCAAGGTAAAAGGTCTGAAAAAGAGCTGTTCACTATCCGGTGGCAAATCAAGGCGTAAACGAAGTTAGTTAAAGGGAAAACAATGAGCGAAGAGCGAGACATGATCAACGAAGTTCCTGGCAGCACCCCAGAGTTCCGAACGGAGCTGGCGGCGCAGCTCGCCGAATTGGCTCCGGAAGCGATTGCCGACGGCAAGATTGACGTGGAGAAACTCAAGGAGCTTCTCGAGGGCGACGCCTCAGACACCAGCGAACGTTTCGGCCTGTTCTGGCCAGGTAAGAAGCGCGCTATGCGCGCAGCGCAGACGCCGACGACTGCAACGCTTCGCCCGGATAAGGAAAACTCCAAAGACTGGGACACCACAAAGAACGTGTTCATCGAGGGCGATAACCTCGAAGTGCTGAAGATCCTGCAGAAGCACTACCACGGCAAAATCAAGATGATTTACATCGATCCGCCGTACAACACTGGCAAAGACTTCGTGTACCCCGACAATTACAAGGAGGGACTCGAGTCTTACCTCGAGTGGTCCAAGCAGCTCAACGAAGGCGGTAAGAAACTGTCGTCGAACTCAGAGTCCGAGGGCAGGTACCACTCCAACTGGCTCAACATGATGTATCCGAGGTTAAAGCTTGCTCGGAACCTTTTAACGAACGATGGCGTCATCTTCATTTCAATTGATGATCACGAAGTCGCACAACTTCGAAAGCTCCTCGACGAGATTTTTGGCGAATCCAATTTCATCGAAGGCTATATATGGGAAAGCAATTTCCGACCAGATAATTCTTCTCGAATAGAACGAGAAAATGCGCAACACGTTCTTTGCTACGCGCGCAATAAAGGCCATATTCAAGCTTTAGTAGGAACTGAGAAAGCAACAGATGGTCTGCCATCGCTAACAAAAAACTCCATGAAACGCTCTACGCTTTCTTTAGAGCCAGAATGGGTGGATTTACTCATACCCGATGGCCTTTATGCGCCGGGAGAAAAAGCTGGGGGGTACGTATTAGAAGATGCCCTATCTGTACAAAACGGCATCGCACAGAGTGCCTTCCGGATTACCGGAAGAGTCATTTGGTCACAAGCCTACCTTGAAGATCAAGTCAAGGATGGAACGAGAATCGTCATTAAGAGTGACGGATTTGTGCCATACTCTAAAAAAACTAAAACCGCCAGGTTGGCTCCTAATACCTTGATACCACGAGAAATCGCTGGAGATGTTCTTGCCGGAAATGCTGAAATTAAAAAACTGTTTGGTAAACAAGTTTTCAATCACCCGAAACCCACTACCTTGCTTAAGTATTTAATCCGGTCGGTTATGATTGATGCCCCTGATGGCATCGTCCTCGACTTCTTTGCTGGCTCGGGCTCAACTGCTCACGCAACGATGTCCTTAAACTCAGATGACTCTGGAAGTCGCAGCTGCATTTCGGTACAGCTTCCTGAACCGGTTCCTAATGGGTCAATCTCTGACAAAATGGGATTCAAAACTATTTCCGAGATATCCCGTGAACGTCTAGACCGGGCAGGATCAGTAATTACCAAATCGCTTGCCGGAGATACGAACTGCAGAGAAAATCTATTAGATACCGGTTTCCGGTCCTACAAGCTCGCGGACACCAACTTCACCAAGTGGCGTACCGACTCCGATACCGATGCGACTGAGCTCGAGCAGCACCTGTTGGATCTCCGTGAGAGCGCCGACGATAACGCCACCCCTGATGATCTTCTCACCGAAATCCTGCTCAAGCAGGGACACTCGTTGGTCGAGCAGATTCGCGACCGCGATATCGACGGCCTGCCGTATAAGGCGGTGGTCCGAGTCGATGACGAAGACGGCGAAGAAGACATCCTGGTGCTCGCGTACCTTGACGAACACACCAAGCCGACTCTGGCACAGCTTCGTGTGGCTATGGAGGTCAAGCCAGCCCAGCTCATAATGCTTGAGGACGCGTTCCAAGGCGACGACGAGCTGAAAACCAACTTGGCGCAAATCTGCAAGACCAATGGCATCGAGCTCTGGACGGCGTAGGGAACAAGCATGAAATTCAAGTTTGATGCCAAGCAGGAGTACCAGGTTCAGGCGATTGAATCAGTCACCGACCTGTTCGAAGGTCAGCCGAACGACGCCGGCGACCTTCTCACAACGTTCCGCACCGAACGAGTTCTTCCAGAGACAAGCAACCAGGCGCTCGACATAGATCTGAGTGAAGAGGTTGGGGCCGTCGGCAACAACTTTGTGCTGGATGAAGAAACTGTACTCGAGAATCTCAAGGTGGTACAGAACGAGCAAGGGATTGAACCTGCGAAAGAGCTTATTGACGGCCTCCAGTTCGACATCGAGATGGAGACCGGTACTGGTAAAACCTATGTGTACCTTCGCACGATTTTTGAGCTGGCGGAAAAGTACAACTTCACCAAATTCGTCATTCTCGTGCCCAGTGTTGCGATCCGCGAAGGCGTGAAGACAAGCATTGAGCTGATGCACGACCACTTCCGCCAGTTGTACCCCGCGTCGCCGTTTGACTACATGGTCTACAGCGGTAAGAACGCTGAGGAAGTGCAGTCCTTTGCGACATCGACGAGCATTCAGATCATGATCATGACGATTGGCTCTGTGCGCGGCCGCAGGAAAAACCTGATCATGAACCAAACCCGCGACAAGCTCAACGGACTGCGGCCGATTGACTTCCTGCGTGCGACACGACCAATTCTGATCATGGACGAGCCACAGAACATGGAGTCTGAGCTGTCCAAGACGGCTTTGGCCGGCATGGCCCCAGCGTTCATCCTTCGCTACAGTGCGACGCACCGCGAGACGCGAAACGTCACCTACCGCCTGGACCCGGTTGATGCGCATGAACTGAGGCTGGTCAAACAGATTGTTGTGGCGGAAGCGACGGAACATGGCGGCGACGCCAAGCCATACATCAAGCTACTTTCAATCGACGAGAAGACATTCCAAGCGAAAATGGAGCTTTTATGTCGAAAGAAAGATGGATCATTTGACCGCCGGGTCAAGACGGTGAAGCAGAACCAAGACCTCGAGAAGGTCACTGGTAACCCTGCTTACGGCAACAACTGGCGAATTAACGAGGTTAACATTGGGGAACCCGAGTTTATCGAGCTGACTAACCACGGAATTCTTCAAGTCGGAGAATCAATCGGTGGCAATGACGAGACCGTGCACCGTGAGATGATTCGTGAAACCATCCGCGAACATTTCCGCAAAGAGTCGCTGATGCGACATCTCGGTATCAAGGTGCTGAGCCTTTTCTTCGTGGATAAAGTGGCCAGCTATCTGGGCGACGGCTCCGACAACTCCACCGCCGACGGCAAGTTTGCCCAATGGTTCGACGAGCTCTTCATTGAGGAACGAGAACGATTCCCGAATTACAAAGAGCTGCTTCCACAAGATCCGATTGAGCTGCGGCGCGCGTACTTCTCACAGGTAAAAAAAGGAGTGTTTGGAGATACAAAAGGCGATGAAGCTAAGGATGATGACTCCTACGACCTGATTATGAAGGACAAGGCCCGCCTGCTGAGCGAAGACGAACCAGTGCGGTTCATCTTCTCCCACTCCGCGCTGCGTGAAGGCTGGGACAACCCGAACGTGTTCCAGATTTGCACTCTGCGTGAAATGGGTTCCGAGACCGAGCGCCGCCAAACAATCGGTCGAGGCCTGCGACTCCCCGTGAACCAGAACGGCGAACGTGTAGTGGACCGGTCCATTGCCCAACTCACCGTCGTCGCTAATGAGTCGTACCAAGAGTTCGCCTCGCACCTCCAAAAGGAATACACGAAGGCCGGCGTAGCGATTGGGTACATTCGCAAAGGAGACTTCGCCAAATTGCCGAAACCTGGTTCCGAAGAACAGCAGAACCTGGGGTACACCGCTTCTGTTGCAATCTGGGACCACCTGAGAGAACGTGGCTACCTCAACAAAGATGGCTTCGTCACCGAATCCTTCACCCCGGACGCCGATGACTTCACCCTTGGCTTGGCAGCAGAATACAGTCCGGTGGAACAGGCGATTATCGAAGTACTGCGACGTGCGAATATTGAGCATTACGTAAAACCGAAGCGTGCTCGAACGACGCGCAAGCTGAACAAGCAGCTGTACTTCCAATCACGCGAGTTTGAAGAGTTTTGGGAGAAGATCAGCCAACGTACGACCTATAGCGTCTCAGTTGATCGCGATGTACTAATCAAGAACGCCGTACAGAAGATCAAGAAAGCTGAAGAGATCGAACCCCTTCGAATCGAAGTGAAGAAAGCCAGACTGACTGTTGCTCGCGGTGGTACCAAGGGCTCCGAGACCAGCCGCCGCACCGCCGAACTGCGAGGCGGATACAAGCTGCCGGACATCGTGTCCGAGCTCCAAGAAGCAACATCGCTGACCCGAAAAACGATCATCGATATCCTCATCCAGAGTGACCGGCTTGACGAGTTCATCGCCAACCCAAACGACTACATCAAGATGGTCAAAGGCATCATTGAGGCCGAACTCGCCGCCATTGTCACAGAGGGTGTGCAATACGAAAAGATCGGCGGCAGCGTGTACTCGCTCACCGAACTTCAGCAAGACGGCATCGAAGAAAAGCAGTACTTCCTGGACAACTTGTACAAGGTCAAAAACCGCGAGAAAACCGACTACGATTTCGTCGTCTACGACTCGGAAGCCGAGCGCCGGTTCGCCGAGCTCCTCGACGACCGCGAGGACATCAAACTGTTCCTGAAACTACCGCCGAAGTTCAAGATTGATACCCCGGTCGGGCCATACAACCCCGACTGGGCAATCGTGAAACAGGTAGACGGAAAAGACAAGCTGTACATGATCCGCGAAACAAAGAGCACGATGATCGAGCATCTCCTGCGTACAACCGAGCAAGCCAAGATTGATGCCGCTCACGAGCATTTCAAGACAATCGGTGTTGACTACGCGAAGGCGTCTCCGGCGAATTGGAACCTTGATTAACGAGGGGGCGACAGATGATGCATATGAATTCGGTTATCAGCGAAGAAGTCCACTCGGGTGATAAGAGGAAATTCCATGACTGGTAGGGGACCGAAAACGGTTGAGTCGATTTGGTTATCTCGGTTGAGCGTACGTAATTTCAGATCATGTAAAGATACTGAGGTCAAGTTTCAGCCTGGAATCACGCTGATAGTCGGCGAAAATAATGCAGGAAAGTCAAACATAATTGACGCGATACGTCTTGGACTAGATCCGCTGGGTGGACGAGCCACTCGGTATTTTGAAGCTGACGATCTCTCTGATGGGGCATCGGGCCCAATAGAGGTTGGCCTAGAATTCGCAGGGGCGACAGATTTTCAGAAGGCATTGTTTATTAACGGCCTAAACATAGAGCGGGGAACGATCCATTATCAGACTAAATTCTGGCCGCCAACGCAAGATTTGCCTCGTGGTAAACGGCTCCGGACTGCTGGTGTACCAAGCGGCATTGACTCGGATTTAGATGGACGTTCAAAAATTAATTGCGTTTATGTGGAGCCACTTCGCGATGCTAAGTTCCAACTCGATTCAGGCAATGGTCGACGACTCGGCACGATTCTCAATGCCCTTCTTGACGAGGAAGGTAAAGCAGAGTTTGAAAATCGAGCGAAAGCGGCTTTCGACAGCATCGCATCGGAAGACCCGGTCACGAAAGTCAATTCTACGATTCAAACTCATCTTGCGGCCCTAACTAATCCTATCCGGGGCCAAAAAGTCGAGGTAGGCTTCGATTCGCCAAGACTAGAGAAGCTAGCGCGTAGTCTTCGGATGAAAATGGCCGAAGAAGGGGTTAGCCCACGAGACCTGAGTTCATCAGGCCTGGGCTATGCAAACTTACTCTTCCTCTCAACAGTGCTCCTTGAGCTTTCAGTAGTACGGGATTCAGAGTTGACAGTGCTCCTTATTGAAGAGCCGGAGGCGCACCTTCATCCCCAATTACAAAGTGTTCTTCTTAACTTCTTGCGTAAGGCTGCAGAAGGTGAATTTGATGAAGCAGCCGATGTCAAGATTGGCGGTAGATTGCAAGTAATCGCGACTACTCACTCACCGTCGATTGCCAGTGCCGTTGGAGTCAAAGATATAGTTGTAGCCAGATCGGACGAGGAATCGGGTACCTACGCGCTGGATCTATGCTCAATTGATTTTGGTAAAGGAAAAGAAGGAGAAAACAACGTTCGAAAGATAAATCAATATCTCGATGTAACACGGTCTGAACTGTTGTTCGCTCGGCGAGTACTACTTGTAGAGGGGATTTCTGAAGCTGTTCTGTTGCCCGCAATCGCTGAGCGAGTTCTTAGAAATGATGTAGAGAAGCTCCAAAGATTCAAGGCTTCTAGCATTATCATTGTCGGATCGGTTGATTTTAAACCGTATATCAAGCTACTTACGCATTCTACCTCGGCTACGAAGAGGCTTGTTGAGAAAGTAGCAATATTGACAGATCAAGATCCTGATCTAGGTTCTGCGGCCAGGGGCGAATCCTTGGAGTTAGAGTCTGCAGAAGATGCGAAGGAAAATGCTCGTCGGAAAATAATTGTTACTCCGTATACATTAGAAGTGTCACTTTTGGGGGACAATAGCGAAAATCTAGATCTTCTCGAAGAAGCATATTTACGGCAGCACCCTAAGTCGAGCGATAAGTGGCAGAAAGTAAAAGATAGCGCGGATCCGCAACAAACAATGTACGAAATGATGCGTCCAGGCTTATCTTCTCGCGAATCGCTGGATATTTTGAAGGGACAGTTTGCGCATGACCTGGCGATACTCTTGCGCGAGAATGACTTCAATGAAGAGAATAAGTTTCGTTTCGCGTGCCCCAAGCATCTAGATGATTTAATCAATTTTATGACGCGTGATTGACCATGGAAGATTTTAGACCAACGCCTGATCAGAAAGCGCTGATTGAACACTCAGGGGAATCCCTATTTGCCACTGCGGTTCCTGGTGCCGGGAAAACGAGAACTATGGCGCAGCGTTTCATCCGGCTCACAAATTCTTCTGAACCTGGCGAAGATTACCGCGGAGTCGCTGCTCTTTCGTTTACAAGGGTTGCATCGGAAGAGATTGATAAGAAGGTTAATATCGATGGGGGCAACGGAGTGTCACCTAACTTCATTGGTACTATTGATAGTTTTCTTCGTCGATTTCTTGTAATTCCAATGGTTAAAGCTAAATTAGGTCTCGTTCCAGATTTTCGTGATGAGTGGACTGAATTTGGCGAGTTGAGTTATTTTGAAATCCCGAAGGGTGTGTTTAGGAACTCTTATCTAAAACGAGCTTCACTTGCGGAAGTTGATTTGGTCAATCAAAAGGTCCCTTCCGTATTGTTGAAAAAGGGTGGCTTTTATCGAGAAGGACTATCGAGGGAATATTGCCGCAAGAAAGTACTAGAGAAGGCCGACGAGCGAAGGAAAGAGCTGAATCGGCGGGGATACTTCGATGCCTTTTCAGCAAGGCGGGTTTCCAATTATATCCTTAAGAAGAATTCTTACGGTCTCATCGATATAATTGCAGCTCGATTCCGTGAGATAATTTTGGATGAGGCTCAGGATTGCAATTCGACCGACTTGTTACTACTCAAGAGTCTGCACGACCGAGGTGTGAGGCTCACGCTGATTGGTGATCTCAATCAAGACATTTACAAATTCAGGGGCTCTGATGCCCAAAAAGTCCGTGAATTCTGTCTGCAACGTCAGTTTAAAGAGATAACGATGAAAGCCAATTTTCGTAGTACTCCCGAAATTTGTGATTTGGTAAGCTACCTCCGCTACGGTGACTCCGTCGTGGACGCTCCTGAAAGGCCAGGTGAAGGGAACCTTATCAAGGTATTTGGGTACGACGATTTATCCAAGGTGGCTGATTTATGCGATGAAATTGACGCTTTTGACAACGGCAGGGCAACATCGACAATCTTAGCCGCAACCCATGAACTAGTTGCCGAGGCGAGTAGAAGTAAAAGCAAGAAGCCCGTAACTGTAATCTCCAAGACAAAAAGAATCTTGGTGGGTATACTTCTGTTGCTAGATGCTTTTGGCTCTCCATCCCAAAGAATGAGGGGTATTAGGCTTATTGAAACTGGAATTATAGAAAATTGTGAATTCATCGACGGGACTGAGATTTCTGGTCGCGCCCTCTTCGAGGAGAAGGCTCTACTACATGGGGGAACAACAGCTTTGATAGCGCTCCACGTGGCCTTCGGGGTGAAGAAGTGCCTGCAAGATGGTGGCCGACGGAAAGCGGTCTTGAATCAACTTATTGGCATATTAAACGAATGGGGGATTCGCCCTAAGAAAGCTGCGCGGTTACTGCCAAGTGGCCAGAGCTGGGACGAAGTTCTATCAAGTGCTGACCGTACTTCACTTAACGTTGACGCTCAGACAATTCACGCTAGCAAAGGTGCTGAGTATGACCGTGTTGTCCTAGTCCTGAATAAAAGGAGTTCCCACAGTAGGTACGAATCTAAGGCAGAGAAGTTGCTCAATTTGCTTAGTGAAAACGAGGACGATGAGGCTCGACGCTTGTTCTATGTTGGCGCATCTCGAGCGCGTAACGAGTTAATTCTTGCAGTTGATAAACAACTACAGAGTGAACTTGAAAGACTCTTAATGATGAACTCGATAAGATTCGAGAGGATTAATTTATCACATCGATAGCGCGTCATTCTATTTTTTGAAGGGGCAAAGCTCCAACTATTTTAATAATGGTTCTCGATAGGGAATATTTAGGTAAAGTAAGGTTTGCGATTCTGTAAAACTTCCTCCGCCGAATGTGAGCGGTTATTATTTCGTGATTTATGAAGTTTTATCGATAATCAAATTATCTAGGAAAATGAGTGGGTCATAATATGGATGATTCCTCCTATTCGTTTTCGCTCGAAATAAGTTCGGGGAGGGTGATGCCGCCGTATTGCAGCATAAGCTCTAGTGGAATGGTACTTTTCAGTCGGTTTATTTCCCTTTCTAGCCAGTTACTTTCTGCGTATCGATGAACCTAATCATCGTGTTACAGGAACAATTTCTTTTTAGGATGCCAAATGGTCACATCAGGAAAGCAGGATCCGTCGCCGATGGAAATCAGAACTCTCGTTTTGCGGCCGTGGTGCTGGTCTTGGGGTGCTTGATTGAAGGTCTAGGTGGCAGGGAATCATCCATTATGTTGTTCGACTTGGCTGGCGATAGTACCGCTTTGGGGCTTCAGCGTTTGAGCATTGGCTGCCAGCTGGGGCAGGGATGAAGAAATCGGCTGCGTCGGGCTCGAAGAAAGTATCGGTTTGCACTGCTAGTAACGCGGGGATGTTGTCTACCGGTGATGCGGCTTCGTGAGGGGGCGTATAGTCACGGCATAGCCCGAGTACGGTGAATATGTGTTCTAAGGGGCTGTACATAGGATTCGGTATGCAAGATGCGGCATCCTAGTATCTTTGCACTGTGGACTTTGAGGGATTCTTGAGTCGCAGTGCGGCGTTAGACTCGATAATAAATCGTGTTGACGTTGAGCGCAGATTAATGATGAGTGTCGTTCTGATATCGCTGTGAGTCTAGTTGTCTAGTTAATCTTGACATAGCGTGGCTCTCAAAAAACGCCCCAATCGTGGACTCCACCTCCGCAGGCACATCCTCCAGCGCAATTGGCTCCGACACAACGGTGTCCCAATCAATCTGGGATTCAGCAAGGAACTCCACAGCCTGTTCCAGATGCCGCGGTTCATAGTTATGGACACCGGTGATGGTGCGCCAGCCACGAACGAGCCACTCCGGATCGAGGGCATAGCTCGGGGAAGTTGCCACACTGCCTGCGAGGACGGCGCGGCCACCGATGTCGAGGCTGCCGATGCAGGTAGTGACTCCAATCTCACTGCCGGAGAACTCGAGGCTGACATCGAAAGGTGCTGGTTCGGCATCGTCACCAGCAGCTGACGGGGCGGGCACAACCGCGCCCAACTCTCGTGCCCACATCAGCCGCGTCACATCGCGGTCAATGGCCACAACCTCAGCAGCGCCTCCGCGAACAGCTGCCTCAACTGCAATGAGTCCGAGCATGCCAATGCCCATGACCAGGACGCGCTTTCCGGACACCGAGCCAGCCTGCTCCATACAAGCCATCACTGTGGCACCGGCGCAGGTGGCGATGGAGGCGGCGACATCGGGAACCGAGTCGGGGACTACTACCACCGGCTGATGGTTGCGCAGCACAATGTGGGAAGCATAGGTTCCCGAAAGAGACCAGTCGCTATCGAAAGCCTCGTGACCAGTCTTTTTCAAGTTCCGGCATTTAGCAGTCATGCCGCGTTCACAGCGGTCGCACTCCATGCATGGCGCGGTGACAGAGAACACGACGCGCTGGCCAACCTGCAAATCTGGGTTACGGGTGGCGCGGACGACTCCGACTCCCTCATGGCCAAGGACGCTGGGGCAAGGCGCGCTGCGGCGACCGAGCACGGTGTGACGGTCAGAGCCGCAAATCGTCGCAGTGGTGATTTCAACTAAGGTTTCGCCTTCTTGCAAAGCAGGGATGGCAACCTCTTGCATGCGAAAGTCGCTACCGCCGTGCCAGACAAGCGCCTGGGCCTTTTCCACCGGTGCCGTCGAAGTGGAAGATGCTGAGGGAGTCGGAGTTGTCATTAGCGTTGTGTGCTTACGTGGTCAGATTTAGAGTGCAGATCCTATTTTCCAACAATGTCCAGCAGGTTCGCGGAGGAATCCAGAATGTGGTCAGCGCCGAGAGACTTGAACTGTTCGCGGGTCAGGTGGCCGGTAAGAACGCCAACGCTGGTGACGCCAGCAGCCTGCGCGGAGCGGACATCGGCCTCGGTGTCACCGGAGCTGATGACAACCGACTTGTCGGTGATGCCGAGCTTCTCCATAACGGCCAGGATCTGGTCGGGCTTGGGGCGACCGTGCTCGACTTCGTCACCGGCGACAACTGTGTCGATAATTCCGTTGTCCCAGCCCATGGAGGAGACAATGATATCGACGATTTCGCGCGCAAAGCCCGTCGTCAAGCCAACTTTGATGCCCTTTTCGTGCAGTGCCTTCAGCATGTCTTCGACGCCTGGCAGTGGGGTTGGAGGGTTGTCCTTGTAGGTGCGAGCAAGTTCGGCGCGGAAGAACTCCCAGGCGTGGTTGTGGACCTCTGGCGTCGGTTCGATGCCGCCTTCACGGAGCAGATTGCCGATCGCCCAGAACTTTTCGGTACCCATGTAACGTTGGAAAGTCTCGTCGGAGTAGCGGGCACCTTCGCGTACGGTGGCTTCGCGGAGGACGCGGTAGACCTCATCACGGTCGTCGATGGTGGTGCCAGCCATGTCGAAGATAGCGAGCTGGTAAGTCATGGAGTTTTCCTTTTCAGTAGAAGGGGGCGGGGACTAAGGAGGGGATTAGCGGGCGGCGGCACGCAGCCACATGGACAGCGCCTCGACGACGAGGACGACAGCGACCATGAGAATGAGGATGTAGGTGACGACGTCGAACTGGTTGACTCGAGAGGTATTGAGCAGCTGGAAGCCAATGCCAGCTGTGCCGACGACACCCAGCAGCGTGGCCGAACGGATGTTGGTGTCCAACAGGTAGAGGCAGTGGGCAATGAACGACGGGATCGTCTGGTGAACGGTGGCGGGTACCTCCGTACTCAGGTTCCGGCTTGTGGATGCGGAGCCAGCTATGGTCGAGAGGCTGAATTACCCTCTGGACGTCGGCAAGCACATTCTGACCTTTGATACTGATTCGGGTTCCATCTACCGGCACCTGCTGGATAGTGGTGTGGACATTGCGTATTCGACGCACACCATTGATGCGGTTCCGGCCAATGAAGAGGATGCTGCACTGCTGAAGATTCAGATGGGGGCGCCTTTGCTGCGAGTCCGGCGCCGTGCATTCACGCTGGCCTGAGTGCCGATTGAGGCCTCCGATGACCGCTACCTGGCGAGTAAGGCGAACTTCTCGGTGACGACGGCACGGGGCAATGCGTCACCAATCTCGCTGCAGGCTGGGGAGGGCGTGCGGTAGGGGATTGTGGGGATTTTTTTTGGGGGGGGGTGGCGATGAATTGAATTGGCGTAGCTGTCGCTGCGAATGTTTCTTGTTGAAGGCGGCAGCGGCTTCTTAATTCAACATCGCTCGGCACTCTTCCTCAGAATGGCCAGAGTTTAGGCAGTCAGCCCAGTCGATTTGGCCTTGAACCCAAGGGGATGGCTCGTTGTTCTGAGGTTCCGGGGCGGTGTTCGTGGAAGGGCCGTCATAGAAATTGTTGGCGCAATACTGTGTCCAGCCGGAGGTGCCGTCGGTAAACCAGGTGGTGCCCTGCTCGTAGAGTCCCTGCGAGGATTTCGCGCAATGCGAAATCGTTTTGTTTATAGCTGTCGGTTCGCCGTTGGGTGCGCCGGTGTAACCGGTGGGTCTCGAGCTTTCTGTCGTCCGGGTCGGGGGTGTTGACGGGTTAGGGGTCTTGGTGGTGGATTGCGTCGTCGATTCTGTGCTGCTTTCTGGGCTGGTGACAGTTTTTGTAACGGTAGTCGGTTCCGGTGCTTTTTCTGGTTCTCTGTTGGAGCAAGCCGAAAGGCACAGTACTGGAATAGTCAGTGAGAGGACGAAAACGTATCGTTTGTGCATATGAAATACCATACTGTACGGGCAGGTGAGAGGGTGTTCTCTAAGTTCTGCTATTGGTGACTCAGTTTCCTCGCTGACGATATCAAGCGTCCGCATCACTGGTTGTTTGAAATATTCGTGGAGCAGGCGCTTATCCTTAATGGCGATGTCAGTATCAGCGATGCTCCTGTGGTGCTGCGAGGGGGTCTCGCCTCGTTTCGCGCTGTGGTCGATATCACTTTAAAAGCTTGCAGGCCTGTAAATGAATAGCGTTATAGTTATATTTAGTTCACTTTCTATTCACCCTTTTGAGGGGCTTTCATTGATTTCCTTTCAGAGTACGATAACGATTCGTAGCCTGATTTTTGCTCTTGCCCATGCCGTAGTTCTTATTGGAAGCGTTTTACTATTCACTGTTCTAGGCAAGGAGTAATCATGGGCACTCATCGAGCATTTGCAAAGCTGGCACGGTCAGCCACAGCACTGTTGGCTGCGGCTGGTGTCGCTCTGGCGGCGGCTCCTATCGCGGCCGCTGCACCGGCTGCGGCAACAGGTAATAATCAGGTCCTGTCCTGGACCGAAATGGGCGAGTGGGGGCCAAAGGCAAATGATTTCCCCACCGTCATGGTCAATCAGGGGATGACGGAGAACATCAGCCCAGAGGGCACAAATGTGCAGTGTGTTCCCGCTCCTGGTGAGAATCCAGTGGTCATGATCCACGGAATGAACTCGAACTCGTACCAGACCTATGCCCGCATGGCACCGGAGCTAAAGGCAATGGGGAAGTGCCTGTACGCATTTAACGTTGGCAAGCTAGGCCCTGACGAGTTTTCGGTGCTGGGCTCTATTCCAACCATGCGTAACATGACCCCGTTGGATACCGCTTTGGCTGAGCTGACTGCGAAGATTGACACTCTCAAGGCGGAAACTGGTGCTACCGCCGTCGATATTGTTGGACACTCTGCCGGTGGCGCCTTGGCTGCCGCCTACGCCAAGCAGGAGCAGGGCCGGGGGATTGGCACCGTCGTTTCCCTGGCGGGCGTGCTGCATGGCACAACCCTGCTCGGCGCTTCCTACGGCTTGGAACAGCTCAACCAGTTCGACAATGCCGGTGACAAGGCTGCGGGTTTCATTGTCAGCCCGAGCCTGGTGGATCTGATGCAGCACGGCCAGTTCATGGCCAAGATCAATGAAGGCGGCTTGGAGCAGCCGGGCGTCAACTACGTTGCGATCTCGACTCAGGTTGATGAAGCCGTCACGCCAATGGCTGCAAGCCAGTGGAACGCACCGACTTCCAACAACATCCTCCTACAGGATGGTTGCTCTGCGGACCTGTCGGGCCATATTGGGCTGACTTTCTCGCCGCGAGCAATCGCGCTGGTAGCGAATGCGCTTGGACGTAATGTTGAGGTTCCGTGCGTGCCGGTAACCGCCGTTTTTGAAGGCGGCATCAACGACAACGCTAATGTTCGCCCAGAACACGTCAATGCCGTCTCTGACGGAATCACGGAAATCGACGGACGCATCGCTCAGGCTGCCGGGTCGCGGTAGCGATAGTCGCGAGCAGTAGCTCTTGATAAAAGGCGCGAGCCGACAGCGAAATCAGCTAGTCGGATTGCGCCTTTTTCGCCATCAAATCCAGGGCAATGGCGGCACCAATGATCGACGCGCGCAATTGTGGTGGCAAATCATCCTTGAGCTGCAGCACATAGCGTTCATTGCCGGATAGGAGATTCGCAAACCCCGACCACTTGCGTGACATCTGTGCGACTCTGACGTCGTTGATCATAAAAGTGGCGTCGTAATGCCAGACGTCGCCGTCGACCTCGCAATTGGCAAAACCGGGGATGGAAATCTCCAGCCGCCGCTTAAAGAACGCAAACTTCTGCTGAATAGTGGCCAGAAGGTGCGATGACTCTGCTCCACCTTGCTGCTTGCCTTCGGTATCAGTCGCATGCGGGTCGGGGTAGTAGACCTCGTAACGGTCAAGGGCAAGATCGGTCGGATCGGTAATAACGAATACCGGAGTGCCGTCTGGCTCGGAAACTGTCAGGCGACGAGAGCCCATAAACATGCGGCTCAGCGTGCCACCGGTAGTTTCGATCTTTCCGATGCAATTGCCCTCGGTATCCAGGATGTCGAAATCATCCGCCATGAAGTTTCGAATCTGCTGGATAACGATGCTGTTGTGCGAGAGCAATCCCTGATAGCGCCCTTGCTGTGGCGGAAGCTGCTGCGGTGCGGGAGGCTGCTCGGGCGCGGAAAGTTGCTCAGGCGCGGCAGGCTGTGTGGCCGCGGAAGGTTGCTCCGGTGCGGGAGGCTGCTGCCCGGAAGCATCTTCCTGATCGTGCTGTGGAATCTGATCCCACAGCGACTTTGGGTTATCCCAATATGAAGTCATGGCAACAGCCGTCCTTTGGTGGTGCTAAAAGCTGAGTGGCTTAGAAGTTCTCTACGAGTGCCTTGTTGAAAGCCTCAAGGTCGGCCGGGGTGCGGGAGGAAATCAGGTTGCCGTCAACGACAACTTCCTCATCGACCCAGTTGGCTCCAGCGTTAATCAGGTCAGTCTTGACGCTGATGTAGGAGGTAATAGTGCGGCCCTTCAGCACATCCGCATCGGTGAGAATCCAACCGCCGTGGCAAATCACGCCGATTGGCTTGTTGGCTGCGGCGAATCCCTTCACCAAAGCCACGGCATCCTTATCGATGCGAATCTGGTCGGCATTCACGGTGCCGCCCGGCAGAATCAGGGCATCGTAATCATCAGCAGAAACGCTGCTGGTCAGCTTATCGACGTCCACCTTCGTGCCGTTCTTGCCCTCAATGGAGCCTTCCTCCGTGGAGATAACGTGCACGGTCGCACCGGCATTCTTCACGGCCTCAGCCGGGCTCGTCAGCTCGGAGTCCTCAAATCCATCGGTGGCCAAAACTGCAATGGTCTTATTCGTTAAATCAGGCATAGCCCCGAGGGTAACGACGTGATCGCGTTTATGCATCCGCCCGAGTATTGTTTTGCGTGCAATATTGAAAAATACTTTAACGGAGGGCGGAAAATGCCTCATTATGAAGTTCTTCAGGTGGTTCTGAAGGAAAAGTTCATCGGTACCGGCTCAGCTAATCTGACAGAGCTTGAGAGGGTAATCAACGACAAGGCTTCGCAGGGGTTTCGGCTGCACACGATTACTACTGCCTCTTCGGGCAGTAAGGGGCTGATGGGCGGGGACCGCATCCAGGCGACCACTCTCTTCGAGAGTATCGCGTAGTTCGCATTTGTCGCTGCGTTCCTGCTGGCGGATGGGGCGCAACTCCGAAAAAGTTACCCAAATATGAAGAAATTATCCGCCATTATGAAAAGGCGCTTGCGCTTGCACCTGCGCAAGCGATATTCTGAAGTCCCGTGGTTACGAAATACATCATCGTTACGGGAGGCGTAGCCTCCTCCCTCGGCAAAGGCTTAACCGCGGCTTCGCTCGGCCGCCTGCTTACCTCGCGTGGTCTGAAAGTGACTATGCAGAAGCTCGATCCCTACCTCAACGTGGATCCGGGCACCATGAACCCCTTTCAGCACGGCGAGGTCTTCGTCACCGAAGACGGCGCCGAAACCGACCTGGACCTCGGTCACTACGAGCGCTTCCTCGACCGCAATCTCTCCGCCGGCGGCAACGTCACCACCGGCAAGGTCTATTCCTCGGTCATCGCTAAGGAGCGCCGCGGCGAATTCCTCGGCCAGACCGTCCAGGTCATCCCGCACATCACCGACGAGATCAAATCCCGCATCGTCGCCATGGGGAACGCGGACGCGAACGGCGAAAAGCCCGACGTGGTCATCACCGAAATCGGCGGCACCGTCGGCGATATCGAATCGCAGCCCTTCCTGGAAGCCGCGCGTCAAGTGCGTCACGACGTCGGCCGCGAAAACGTCTTCTACCTGCACGTGTCGCTGGTTCCGTACCTCGGCCCTTCCAAGGAACTGAAGACCAAGCCCACCCAGCACTCGGTGGCTGAGCTTCGCTCGATTGGTCTGGTTCCCGATGCCGTCGTTTTGCGATGCGACCGCGACATCCCCGACTCCCTCAAAAACAAGATTGCGCTGATGTGCGACATCGACCGCGAGGGCGTGGTGTCCTGCCCGGATGCGCCGAGTATCTACGACATCCCGAAGGTCCTCTACGACGAGCACCTGGACACCTTCATCATTCGCCGCCTGAACCTGCCGTTCCGCGACATGGATTGGGTCGTGTGGGGCGACCTGCTCGAGCGTGTCCACAACCCGAAGGGCGAGGTCACGGTGGCGCTCGTCGGTAAGTACATCGATCTGCCGGATGCCTACCTATCCGTCGCGGAAGCCGTGCGTGCCGCCGGTTTCGCCCACCGCGTGAAGGCGAACATCCGCTGGGTTGCCTCCGATGACTGCGAAACCCCCGAGGGGCTGAAGCAAAACATGGCCAGCGTGGACGCGATCGTCATCCCCGGCGGCTTCGGCGGTCGTGGCATCGAAGGCAAGATCGCGACCATCCGCTACGCCAAGGAAACCGGCACGCCACTGCTGGGAATCTGCCTGGGTATGCAGTGCGTTGTCATCGAGGCGGCGCGCACCGCAGGCGTTGAAGGTGCGTCCTCGACCGAGTTCGACGAGAACGCGGCCGAGCCGGTCATCGCCACGATGGAGGAACAGCTCCAGGCCGTCTCTGGAGAGGCTGACCTGGGCGGATCCATGCGCCTGGGCTCCTACCCGGCGAAGCTTGCCGAAGACTCCGTTGTCGCCGGCCTCTACGGCACCACCGATGTCACCGAGCGCCACCGCCACCGCTACGAGGTCAACAACGCCTACCGCGCGCAGCTCGAAGAGGCAGGCCTGGTCATCTCGGGTACCTCG
The DNA here is from genome assembly GCF_001838335.1 of Corynebacterium sp. HMSC075F02. Taxonomy (NCBI): domain Bacteria; kingdom Bacillati; phylum Actinomycetota; class Actinomycetes; order Mycobacteriales; family Corynebacteriaceae; genus Corynebacterium; species Corynebacterium sp. HMSC075F02. Next base: position 35,068 of record NZ_KV836311.1, read on the forward strand.
CCGGACGGCAAACTCGTCGAATTCGTCGAATACCCCACGGACGTGCACCCATACCTCGTGGCCACCCAGGCGCACCCGGAGCTGAAGTCACGCCCCACCAACGCCCATCCGCTTTTCGACGGCCTCATCGCCGCAGCCCTCAAGCGCAACTAGCCCTGACTCCGCGAGGGCCAATCCGGCCTACCTATTAGAGTGAAGCTCATGGCGCACCAATTTGACGTTGTTGATTCCGAGATTGTTCTCGAGGCACCTATCATCGCGGTCCGCCGCGACCAGGTGCGAATGCCAGGCGGGAATGTGTCGGCCCGCGAGATTGTGGAGCATTTCGGCGCTGTTGCAGTCGTTGCCGCAGATGAGGATAACCGCCTCTACCTGCTGAATCAGTGGCGGCAGGCGGCAGGGAAGCGCCTGGTGGAGTTACCGGCCGGGCTTCTCGACGTCGCGGACGAAGACCCACTGGAGGCCGCCAAGCGGGAGCTGGTTGAGGAAGCCGGGCTGGAGGCCGAGTCCTGGTCCCTGCTTACCGATATGTTCAGCTCGCCCGGCTTCGCAGAGGAAGCGGTTCGGATTTATCTGGCCCGGGGTCTCCGTGCCGTCGATAAGCCGGAAGCTCACGATGAGGAAGCGGACATGACTGCGTCATGGGTTCCGGTCGAGGATGCGGTGGCGATGGCGCTGCGCGGAGAGATTCTCAACGGCATCGCGCTGTCTGGCATTCTGCTGGCGGCGGAGGTGTTGCTGAGGGGTGCCACGCCGCGCTCGGTCGCGGAGCCGTTCGACATTCGACCGACGACTCTGGCTCAGCGTCGGACGGAGCAGCTCGGCGCCGGCGCGGACCTGAAACGCATCCGATGAGTTCGATCGATCCGCTTGTCGACGCCTTCGTCACCTACCTCGCGGTGGAAAAGGGCCTGTCGGCGAATACGCTCGCCAGTTATAAGCGCGACTTGGAGAAGTACCGCACCTACCTGCGGGAGATTGGGCGTACGCGATTGGAGCAGGTTACCGAGCAGGATGTGTCAGAGTTTCTGGCGTATCTCGCGCGGGGAGACAAGTCGGCGGGCAGGCCGGCGCTGGCCCCGACCTCGGTGACGCGGTCGCTCTCCGCGGTGCGGAGTTTCCACAAGTTCGCGGTGGGTGAGGGCGCGTTGGATGTGGATGTCGCCAAGCGGGTGGCGCCGCCGAAGCAGCCCTCGCGGTATCCGAAGGCGCTCAGCATTGATGAGGTCACCCGGCTAATCGAGTCCATCCCCAACGACGACACCGCTGACGTGACGGATTTGCGCAACCGTGCACTGGTGGAGTTTCTGTACTCGACAGGTGCGCGCGTTTCCGAGGTCACCGGCCTGGATATCGACGACGTGGACCGCGAAACCAACCTCGTGCTGCTGCGTGGCAAGGGCGGCAAGGAGCGCATCGTGCCCGTGGGATCGCCAGCCATGGCGGCGCTGGATGCGTGGCTGACACGCGGGCGGCCAAGCTGGGTGCGGGCAAACTCTGGGCCGGCGCTGTTTATCAACTCGCTGGGGCGCAGGCTGTCTCGGCAGTCGGCGGGAAATACGCTGGCGGAGCTGGGTGAGCGCGCCGGGCTGTGCGTGAAAATTTCCCCGCACACCCTGCGCCACAGTTTCGGCACACACCTCATCGAGGGCGGTGCCGATGTGCGCGTGGTCCAAGAGCTGCTGGGGCACGCCTCGGTGACGACGACCCAGATTTACACCATGATTACCGCGGAGAATATGCGACGAGTCTGGGCGGGGGCTCACCCACGGGCTGAATACTCGCGGTAATATGTGGCGGTAATATATCGCGCAGTAGAATTGATGAGAAATCTTCAAGGAAGAGGGATTGACTGTGGCTGAAGAAGGGTTGTTTGAGGCCGATCGAGTTGAACTCGGTCTCACCGGTCGTCCGGCACGTGAGCTGCCGGAACCCGCACCCCTGAACAGTCATGGCCCCGCAGTCATCCTGGCAATGTGTAACCAGAAGGGCGGCGTGGGGAAGACCACCTCGACCATTAACCTGGGTGCGGCGCTGGCAGAGTTCGGTCGTAAAGTCCTGCTCGTTGACTTGGACCCGCAAGGCGCACTATCGGCCGGTCTCGGGGTCCCGCATGAGGAACTCGACCTGACGGTCTACAACCTCATCGTCGACGACACCACCGATGTCCGCGATGCCATTCATCACACCAAGGTCTCCGGCCTGGACCTCGTTCCGGCCAACATCGACCTGTCGGCTGCGGAGATTCAGCTTGTCAACGAAGTCGGCCGCGAGCAGGCCCTCGGACGCGCGCTGCGCCCAGTGATGAATGACTACGACTTCATCATCATTGACTGCCAGCCGTCGCTGGGCCTGTTGACTGTCAATGCGCTGACTATCTCCGAGGGCGTCATCATCCCAATGGTGGCAGAGTACTTCTCCCTGCGCGGTCTGGCACTGCTCACCGACACGGTGGCCAAAGTCCGCGACCGCCTGAACTTCAACCTGGAAGTCTCCGGCATCCTGGTCACTATGTTCGACCGCCGCACGCGCCACGCCAAGGAAGTCATGGAACGCCTCATCGAGGTCTTCGGTGACAAGGTCTTCGACACGGTCATCACCCGAACCGTCCGCTTCCCGGAAACCTCCGTCGCTGGCGAGCCCATCACCACCTGGGCACCGAACACCCCAGCTGCGGCACAGTACCGCAACCTGGCCCGCGAGGTCATCGAGCGCAAAGGCCGCAAATAATAGGTGACTTCCCCGGATAGTTACACTCCCGAACCGTCGTCAAGCGAGGGCGTGCAGGAAGAGATCACCGGCTTCCGCGTCGCGCTCGCGAACTTCAACGGGCCTTTCGACCTGCTGCTGCAGCTCATCAGCAGCAAAAAGATGGACGTCACCGAGGTCGCGCTGGCGGCGGTGACGGACGAGTTCATCTCGTACACGCGCAGCCTCGACGCAGTCAGCGATCTCGACGAAATCACCGAATTCCTCGTCGTGGCAGCGACGCTGCTCGACCTCAAGACCGCACGACTTCTGCCGCGTGGCGACGTCGACAGCGAAGAAGACCTCGAACTGCTAGAAGCACGCGACCTGCTGTTCGCCCGACTGCTGCAATACCAGGCGTATGGCAAGGTAGCCGACCAATTCGAGGAGTGGCAGAAGACCGCGCCGCGGCGCTATCCGCGAGCTGTGGGGCCGGACAAGCAGTTCGAGGAGCTGCTGCCGCCCGTGCGCCTGGGCATGACGCTCGGGGAGTTTGCCGAGTTTGCGGCCGTCGTGATGCGGCCGAAGCCGCCGGAGGAAGTTGGCGTCGGACACATCCACGGTGTGCCCGTGTCCGTGCCTGAGCAGGCGGGCAAGATTCTGGACTCGCTGCGGCTGGCAGGCGAGGGGACCTGGCTGACGTTTACGCAGCTGACCTCGGAGTGCCGCGTGTCCATGGAAGTTGTCGGACGGTTCCTGGCGCTGCTGGAGCTCTACCGAGCCAAGGCGATCGGTGTGGAGCAGGAGGAGGCGCTGGAGGAAATCCACGTGGCCTGGACCGGGCTGGACGTGGACCCGGCCGTCGTGGCGGCGGCGAACTGGGAGTAGGTGACTGGGGCTGGCTGTTGGGGCTTGGCTGTTGGGCGTGGGCTTGGTTGGGCTGGTGCTAACAGCTGATTAGCGCCCGGCCAATTAGCGCCCGGCGCGGGAGGTTGCGTAATCTGACGCGCATGAGCGAAACCAGTTCCGCACCATCCGAGCAGGCCGTGGAGCCCGCGTCTGCTTCTTCGGCTCAGTTGCCGCCCATTGACCCGTTGCGAGCAGGCGTTGAGTCGATTCTGCTGGTAGTCGATACGCCGGTGGCGGCGGAGGATATGGCGCGGGCGCTGGATGTTTCCGCAAGTGATGTCCGTGACGTGCTTCGCGAAATCGAGTACGAATACCGTGCACGTCGCAGCGGCATTGAGCTACGCGAAACGGATGAGGGCTGGCGGTTTTACACAGCTCCCGCCCACGCCAGCGCGGTCGAGCGATTCTTGCTGGATGGCTCGCAGTCGAAGCTCTCACGTGCAGCTATGGAGACGCTGGCAGTAGTGGCTTACCGACAGCCGGCCACGCGTGCGCAGGTCTCCGGTGTGCGTGGTGTCAATGTCGATGGGGTGATGCGCACGCTGGTCGCGCGCGGTCTGATTGCGGAATCCGGAGAGGACCCGGCAACCGGCGCGCATTTGTACGTTACGACGACGCTGTTCCTGGAGCTTTTGGGGATTGATTCGCTGGACCAGCTGCCTGATTTGGCTCCGCTGCTGCCTGAGGTCGACTTGATCGACGAGCCGTTGGACTAGGTGGGGTTCACTCTATTGAACGACCCACTTCACGGTTTTCGATTCGCCTGACGGTCATCGATCCACTTCACGACACGGGTGTCACCTCATGCCACCTCCACAGCTGCCACGAGGTGACGTGGGTGTCGTGAAGTCGCATTCCGGGCTGGGTATGCTGCTCGCTACAGCTCACTGCGAGCCTTTGCACCCACCACACCCACACCGCACACCACACCCACCACACGCATTGTGGATAACTCCCGAAAACTGCAAACTATCCACAGTCGATGCCAAATCGATGCCTCCTGAGTCTCCGTGTGAGCCCAAAAATGAGAACGTAGCACTCACCAACACTCGCAAACACTCACAAACACACAAACCCACAAACACTCACACCCCGCCACCCACCCACCAGCAGTTGCCTGGACCTCAGGAGCGCAATCCGATGCCGCAGTGGAACTACGACGCCGACGACATCATCCGTACCGGCCAGCAGCGCGAATGCGCCCGCCCCAGCACATTCGCAATCTCCCGAATCGGCCAGCACTCCGACCGAGATCTCCTCCGGCGGGCCAAAAGCGGCAGCCTCCTGTGGCTCGCACACGGCGCGTACGTGCCTGTCGACAGGTGGCTCACCCTAAACAGCACCGAACGCTACGTCCTGGAAATCAAAGCGCTCGTCCATCGCGACACCGCCACCGTAGTCACCCGCGATGCCGCCGCTGCTCTCCACGGTTTACCTCTGCTCACACACAACACTCCCATCGCGATAGCCAACTCCGGCCGCACGCGCGGGCAATCGCGAAGCACGCCGAATGGCCCGTACCAGCCGCACAAACGCCTCATCCGCGTCTCCGGCCGGATTCTCCCCGAGGACATCGTAGAAATCGATGGCCGCCTCGTCACCGATGTCCCAAAGTCCGTCATCGACGTCTGCCGTTCCCGCACCCCGCACAATGCACTAGTGCTTGCCGACGCCGCCCTCCAGCGCCACACCGACACCGAGGAACTGTCGGCTACGTTGGCTGCATATCCGCGTGCTCCGGGAAATGCACAGGCCAGGAGATTGTTGGGGCAAGCGACAGCGTCGTCGGAAAGCATTGGGGAATCGCTCACTAAAGAAGCAATTGTCCAGGCGGGGCTAGCTGCTGTCGACGATTCTCGGGCTCCGTTGCTTCAGCAGGTTTCCTTTCGGGATGATCGTGGCTTCATCGCACGCGTGGACTTCTACCTGCCCGAACTTGGGCTGGTCGTCGAGTTCGACGGCCGTATGAAATACACCGATGGCGGGGTCGCGGACACGCAGGTGGCAATCGCAAAGGAGCTGGAGCGCGAAAAGCGCCTGAAGAATCTTGGACTGAATGTCATCCGGATCGTCTGGTCACAGCTTTTCGACGGCACCGCCGTAGCCACCTTGCGGCAAGCGGCCGCAGAAATCCGACGTCACCTGGCAAATGGTGGCAGTTGCTATCGCGGAAACTACGCCTTCGCGCGGCAGCCCATCACAATCACAGGTAAGGCGGCCGAGTTGGCCATGCGTCGCCGACGAGTGTGGAGCCAGGCGGGGCGGCTGTACTAGCTGGCTGGCTCATCGGGCCACCCCAACCTCACTTCACGACACAGGTGTCACCTCATGCCACCTCCACAGCTGCCACGAGGTGACATGGGTGTCGTAAAGTCGCTGAGACTGTCTGTAATCCTTGCGAGAAGCTCCACCACCAACCCCGAACGGCGTTCAAGTCTGGCGCTGTACAGGTATTATGCTTGAGTATCATGACAGCCTCGGAAACCGCCCAGCCGCACACCCCGCCGCCCGCCCAACCACCCGCCCAACCACACACCCGGCCAGCCATCGCCGACCTCGCCCAATTCGACGCCGACCACATCTGGCACCCATACGGCCCCATCCCGTCGCCGGTTGCGCCCAAGCTGGTCGAGTCCGCCGAGGGTGTGAACCTCCACCTCGCCGACGGCCGCACCCTCATCGACGGCATGAGCAGCTGGTGGGCCGCCTGTCACGGCCACTCGCACCCGAAGCTGGTCGCAGCCGCGAAGAAGCAGGTCACCACGATGTCGCATGTCATGTTCGGCGGACTCACACACCGTCCGGCCATTGAGCTGGCGGAAAAGCTCCTAAAGCTCGCGGGCCCCGGCTTCGATGCCATCTTCTACTCGGACTCTGGCTCGGTTTCCGTCGAGGTTGCTATCAAAATGGCGCTGCAGTACCAGCAGGCCAAAGGCCATCCCGAGCGCACCCGCCTGGCCACTTGGCGCGGCGGCTATCACGGCGACACTCGCGCGCCCATGACCGTCTGCGACCCCGAGGGCGGCATGCATTCGCTGTGGACGGGGCAGTGGACTCCGCAGGTCTTCGCCGACAAACCACCCGCCCGCGGCGCAACCGAGGAGGAGCGCGCACGCTATCTCGCGCACTTCGATTCGCTTATCGACGACTCCGTCGCCGGCATCATTATTGAACCGGTGGTCCAAGGCGCTGGTGGCATGCGGTTCCATGACCACGAGCTGCTTGTGGGGCTCCGGAAGCTGTGTGACAAGCACGGGATTCTGCTCATCGCGGATGAGATCGCCACCGGCTTCGGCCGGGCCGGTGACCTGTTCACGACGCAGGCGGCCGGGATTGTGCCGGATATTATGTGTGTCGGCAAGGCGCTGACCGGCGGCTTTATGAGCTTCGCAGCCACCCTCACCACCGCCGACGTGGCTCGCACCATTTCCAGTGGCGCAGGCGGAGGCATCATGCACGGCCCGACCTTCATGGGCAACCCGTTGGCCTGTGCCGTGGCCTGCGCGCAGCTCGACCTGATTGCAGAAGGGCAGTGGCGTGAGGATGTCCCGCGCATCGAATCCCGACTTCGCAACCAGCTCCAGCCCTTAGCCAGCAGCGATGCCGTGGCCGATGTGCGGGTTCTTGGCGCAATCGGGGTCGTGGAGATGCAGCGCCCGGTGGACATGGGCTTGGCCACGGCAGCGGCTGTCGATGCCGGGGTGTGGCTGCGGCCATTCGGCAAATTGGTGTACACCATGCCGCCGTACATCAGCACCAATGACGAGGTCGACCGTATCTGCGAGGCCATCGCCGCCATCGTCGCCGCCGAGGAAGAACGCAAGTAGCGCAACCAAAAGGAGCACCAACCACCATGAGCATCGTCCTTGTCACAGGCACCGGTACCGATATTGGAAAGACCATCGGCACGGCAGCACTGGCGGCGGCACTTCGCGAGGAGGGTAAGGAGGTGCACGTCGTCAAGCCAATTCAGACCGGTTTTCCGGGCCCAAATGGCGGTGATTTGGACACTGTCGCGGAGCTGACGGGGATCGACAACCTGCATGGCTTCGAGCGTTACCCCGAGCCGATGGCGCCGGTGGCGGCGGCTCAGCGCGCGGGCATGCGCCTGCCGAACGCCACGGAGATCGCGGAGAAGATTAAGCTTATCGACGGTCCGAACCGCGTTGTCCTCGTGGAGGGCGCGGGCGGACTGCTGGTGCGACTCGGCGAGGACTGGGCGCTGCCGGAGCTGGCGGGGTTGTTGCCGGGTAGTCAGATGGTGGTCGTGACGCGGTTGGACCTGGGTTGCCTGAACGAGGCGGAGCTCACCGTCGAGGTGGCGCGGGGCCGCGGAGTCAATGTCACGGCGCTGGTCGGCGGTTCGTTGCCAGCGGAGGTCGACCCGATCATTGAGACGAACCTGGACGAACTGCCGCGCATCACCGGGGTGCCGCTGCTGGGGTCGGTGCAGGCGGGAGCGGGCGCGCTGGACCGGCAGGAGTTTGTGGCGAAAGCTACGCAGTGGCTGCCGGGCGTGCGAGAGTGGGCCGCAGCGCTGTAAAAGACGTTGTAGGTGGAGGCCGCGCGGGACGTCGTTAAGCTGGCGTTTTGCGAAAAACGTGCTAAGGTGGCTACACGACAAGGCGCGAGGCTTTCTCTGTAATTCTCTTTATTAACCTGCTTCCACCGGCCATTTTGGGCCCACGGGGGAGAGAACAGCGTCGCCTGGCGCTGACGTTCTAACAAACAGAACATTCTCCAACGCTTGAAAAGGATGTAGGTCAAGTGGCTAAACCCGCTCGCCGAGAAGGCACACCGGCACACAAGAACCGTAAGAATCAATCCAACCGCGGCTCCACTAACGCCCAGCGCAACCGCAGCCGTCGCGACAGCGGCGCGAAGATGGAGACCTCCAACGTCCACGCGAAGGACATCTACGTATCCAACGCTCGCCCGGCGCGCCACCAGCACGTGGACTCCGACCGCCGCGGCTCGGGCAAGCGCGTGCACAGCGAAGCAGGTGAAGGCGTACGTCTGCAGAAGGTCCTGGCACAGGCAGGCGTGGCGTCGCGTCGTATGGCGGAAAAGCTTATCGACGAAGGCCGCGTCGAGGTCGACGGCAAGATTGTGACGCGGCAGGGCGTGCGGGTGGACCCGAACACGTCTGTGATTCGCGTTGATGGTTCCCGCGTCATCGTCAATGAGGACATGCAGTACTTCGTCCTGAACAAGCCGCGTGGCGTGCAGTCGACCATGCACGATGACATGGGCCGCCCGTGTGTGGGCGACATCATCGGTGAGAAGATCAGCGCTGGTCAGCGACTCTTCCACGTGGGGCGCCTGGATGCGCCCACCGAGGGTCTGCTGCTGCTCACCAACGATGGTGAGCTGGCCAACCGCCTGATGCACCCGAGTTACGAGGTCACCAAGACCTACATGGCCACCGTTGTCGGTGAGGTCGATGCCAAGGTCATGCGTGAGCTGGAAAAGGGCATTGAGCTCGATGATGGCATCGCTAAGGCGGACATGGCGCAGATTATTGACATCTGGCAGGGCCGCTCTATCGTCCGCATCGAGCTGCATGAGGGCCGCAAGCACATCGTGCGCCGAATGCTCAAGACTGCGGGCTTCCCGGTCGAGCGCCTGGTGCGCACTAAGATTCACACTGTCCAGCTGGGCGAGCAGACCCCGGGCGCTCTCCGCGCACTCAACCGCGCTGAGCTGACCTCCCTCTACAACGCGGTGGGGCTGTAAATGGCACTAGTGAAGAAGAACGAAGAAAACCAAGGAGCTGAAGGAGCCCACATGAGCGAGCAGAACACTGACGACATGCTGTTGGTTGCCATCGACGGCCCTTCCGGCACTGGCAAGTCGACTGTCTCCCGGATGGTCGCAACCGAGCTGGGTGCAAAGTACCTGGACACCGGCGCTATGTACCGCGTTGCCACCCTGTGGGTGCTGCGCCAGGGCATCGACCCGACCGACGAGGAAGCCGTGGCCAAGGCGACGGCCGCCCTGCCGCTGGAAGTCTCCGATGACCCGAACTCCACCGCCGTCCTCCTCGACGGCGAGGATGTTTCCGGCGAGATTCGCGGCCCGGAGGTCACCCGCAACGTGTCGGCGGTCTCCGCGATTCCGGCTGTGCGCACCAACCTGGTCGCACTCCAGCGTTCGCTGGCCGCATCGGCGGTGCGTTGTGTGGTGGAAGGCCGCGACATCGGCACGGTCGTTCTCCCGGACGTTCCGGCGAAAATCTTCATGACCGCATCCGCAGAGGTCCGCGCTCGCCGCCGCTACGACCAGGACATCGCTGCTGGTCGTGAGGCTGACTTCGACACCGTGCTTGCCGACGTCATCCGCCGCGACGAACTCGACAGCAACCGTGCGACCTCTCCGCTGAAGCCAGCCGAGGACGCGTTCATTCTGGACACCTCCGAGATGGACATTGAAGAGGTCGTGGAAAACGTCCTCGATGTCGTTGAGGCCGGCTACCCGGGGTCCACCATGGACTGGGACGATGTCGACAACGAGGAGTTCGAGGGCTCCTTCGAGGACTCCGACGACTCCGAGGACGACACCGCCGGACACCTGGTCGCAAACGTGGAGAGCGAAAACGCGCCGGGCACCGCAGGCAGCCACACCAGCGCAGACGAGTTCATCGACCGCACGATTGCCGACCACGAGACGATCATCTCCGAAGCCATCGAGCGCGCCGAAACCGGCCAGATTGACGACGATGCCGACTGGGAAGAACTGGAAAACGCCTTCGCAGCGCTTGGCGTGAGCGACGAGGAGGAAGAAGCTCTTCCGACCGTGGCCATTGTGGGACGACCGAATGTTGGTAAGTCCACCATGGTTAACAGATTCATTGGCCGTCGTGAAGCAGTTGTCGAAGACTTCCCGGGCGTGACCCGCGACCGTATCTCCTACCTGGGTGAATGGGGCGGTCGTCGTTTCTGGGTGCAGGACACCGGCGGCTGGGATCCGGATGCCAAGGGTATGCATGCGGCGATTGCTCGTCAGGCGGAGACCGCCATGGAGACCGCCGATGTGATTGTTATGGTCGTCGACACCACGGTCGGCATCACCGCCACGGAAGAGGTCATGGCCCGCCGCCTGCAGCGCGCGGAGCAGCCGGTTATTCTCGCCGCCAACAAGTTTGAGTCGGATTCGCAGCTCGGCGACGTCGCGGAGTTCTGGGCCCTCGGGCTCGGCGAGCCGCACCCAACCTCGGCCCTCCACGGTCGTGGCAATGCCGACGTAATGGACGAAGTGGTGTCCTCCTTCCCGGAGGTGCCGCGTGCGAAGTCGCTGCCGACCGGGCCGCGCCGCGTGGCGCTGGTGGGCAAGCCGAATGTGGGCAAGTCTTCGCTGCTGAACAAGCTCTCCGGTGAAGATCGCGCAGTGGTCAGCGACGTGGCCGGTACCACGGTTGACCCGGTGGACTCGCTGGTGCAGATGGACGAGGCGCTGTGGCGCTTCGTCGATACCGCTGGTATTCGCAAGAAGACCAAGACCGCCAAGGGCCACGAGTTCTACGCCTCGCTGCGTACTCGTTCGACGATTGACAACGCCGAGGTCGTGATTTTCCTGGTCGATGCCTCCGAGCAGATTACCGAGCAGGACCAGCGCGTGCTGCGCATGATTCTCGACTCTGGTCGCGCACTTGTGGTCGCCTACAACAAGTGGGACCTCATGGATGAGGACCGCCGCGATCTGCTCGAGCGCGAAATTGAAGAGCAGCTAGCACACGTGCCGTGGGCTCGTCGGGTGAACATCTCCGCCAAGACTGGTCGCGCTGTGCAGAAGCTGGAACCGGCAATGTTGGAGGCCGTGGAGTCGTGGGATAAGCGCATCTCTACTGGTCGCCTGAACACTTGGTTGCGTGCGATCATGCAGCAGAACCCGCCACCGCTGCGTGGTGGCCGCCAGCCGCGCGTGCTGTTTGCCACCCAGGCATCCTCGCGCCCGCCGGTAATTGTGCTGTTCACAACTGGGTTCCTGGAGCATGGCTACCGTCGCTTCCTGGAGCGCAAGCTGCGTGAAGAGTTCGGTTTCGAGGGGTCGCCGGTGCGCATCGCGGTGCGTGTCCGCGAGAAGAAGAAGCGCCGCTAGGAAGCTCCGCCAGTTGCGCGTGGCGAGCTGAGAAAAGCCCAAAATGTGATTTAGGCAATTGCATTTTGGGCTTTTCGTTGGCATTTTGGAGTTTTAGGAAATTAGCGATAAGGAGAACTGACAATGGTCAGGCGCGGCAATAACCGTGACGGCTCTCAGCACGATGGCCGAGACAACAGCTACGGACGCGATTCCTCAAGCTCATACGGCGATGACTCCGCGACTCGCTACATTCCGCGGGACGAGGGATACCGCGGATACAACCCGGATGCCGACTTCGCGGGTGAGCAGCCGACCGAATACTTCGGCGGCGACTCCTCTGAGACGCAGTTCTTACAGCGCGGCGATGAAACACGTTTTGAGAACTCGCGAGGTGCCGGTGCAGGAGCCGGTGCCGGAGCGCAAGGCGGTGGCGCGCAGGGGAGCGGCCAGTACTGGGCTCCGCTTTCTGAAGAAGAACGCGGCTATGGTCAGGCGGGCCAGCAGGCAGGCGCAACCCAGCAGTACGCCGCAGGTGGCGCAGGCGGTTACGGTGACATGAACAACGGCAACAACCGCGGTAATAACCGTGGCAACAGTGGCAATGATGACTCTAAGAAGGGCTGGGGCAAGCCTGTCGCCATTGTGGCCATCGCCGCCATGGTGGCCGTAGTCGCGCTGGTAGCCCTGGTCTTGTCCTTTACTTCCGGAACCGAGGACAAAAACGACAATACGGCGGAGCCGACGCAGGAGACGTCGTCAAGCCCGACGCCGACGACAACCTCGCCGGAAGAAACCACGACAAGCCCAACCGATCGTTTGGACCCGTCGGGCACGATTAACGACACCCGTGAGCGCCTCGAGCAGGAGCTGGACCAACTTCGCGAGTCGCCGCCAGCTATCCCTGGCCCCGGTGAGCGCAGCAGCGGTTGGGGCACCATCCCGCAGGGCGTGGTGGGCAAGAGTCCGGCATCGGTCGAGGTGGAATTGCGTACCAACGGCTACCAGAATGTGACCGTCGTCGACGCCGAGGGCAATCCGACCAACTCTGTGGCTGCGATTATGGGCAAGGTCGCCTCGATCGATCCGCCGGAGGGACAGATGGCGGAGACATCCACTCCAGTGACCATCTACCTGCAGTAATGCGGTAGGCAGGGCAGGGGTCTGGGGCGATTTCCGCCAGCAAACACCAATGATGTAACCTATAGCTCGTTGCACTTTCGTGCACGCGGGCTGTAGCGCAGTTTGGTAGCGCACCTCACTGGGGGTGAGGGGGTCGTCGGTTCAAATCCGGTCAGCCCGACAAAAATAGCCGCCGTCTTCTGGAAGATTCCGGGAGGCGGCGGCTTTGTTTACGGCTATTGCTTGCGGTTTTGTCTGCCGTCTAGCGCACAAGCGCACTAGCGCACGACAATACCGTCGGAGTCAGCGTAGAGCGTCTCGCCCGGAACGAAGTCAATGCCGCCGAAGGAGACAACGACGTCGCGCTCGCCCTCGCCGGTCTTGGTGGACTTGCGCGGGTTGGTGCCAAGCGCCTTGCAGCCGAAGTCCATCTCGCCAATCAGCTTGGAGTCGCGAATCGCGCCGTTGACGACCACACCAGCCCAGCCATTGTCCTTGCCGAGCCCCGCAATAACGTCACCGACCAGCGCCGTGTGCACAGAAGCGTCACCGTCGATGACAAGCACGCCACCCTCCGACGGTTCGGAGAGGACCTTCTTCAGCAGCGCGTTGTCCTGGAAACACTTGACCGTGGAGATCTTGCCGCAGAACTCCACGCGACCGCCGAGGTTACGCATCTGGGTATCGCAGGAACGCACGTCCGGGCCGATCTCGTCAACCAGGTCAGCGGTGGGGATGAATTCGATTGCCATAGGGGATTCAAGTCCTTCCGAAAATTCTCGCATCAAGTGTTAAACCCATTGTTTCAAACTCAAGATGTGACTAAAGACATATGGTGCAAATTCGCTGGCGGCGATTGACACTCCGAAGGCCGGCCCAGATTGATTACTCTGGTGAGTCAGAACGCGCCGACAACCACACGCGCGCAGGAAGGGTAGAAGATGGCTGGGTTTAATTGGTTTTGGAAGGCTCTTAGCGGCAAGCAGGGGCGCAACCAAAAACGCAGCGTAGGGCTGGTGGCACGCGCCGCTGAGCTCGAGCCGCAGGTACAGGCGCTTTCCGACGCCGACCTCGCCGACTTCACCCGCCAACACGCCACCGACGCACCGGAGCTTTTAGCCGCGCTCCGCGAAGTCTCCCAGCGCACCCTGTCCATGCGTCCCTTCGATGTGCAGCTGCAAGGCGCACTGGCGCTCATGGAGGGAGACGTCGTCCAGATGGCCACTGGTGAGGGCAAGACCCTCTCCGGCGCCCTGGCTGCAGCAGGGTTCGCGCTGCGTGGCCACCGCGTGCATTCCGTGACCGTCAACGACTACCTCGCAGGCCGCGACGCGCAGTGGATGCAACCGCTGTTCGGGTTCCTAGGGCTCTCGGTGGCGGCTATTTCGCCGCAGGAGGGACCGGGGGAGCGTCGTAAAGCATATGCGGCAGACATCGTCTACGCCGCCGTCAACGAACTCGGCTTCGACGTTCTGCGCGACCGCTGCGCGCCGGCCATCGAAGACCGCGTGCAGTCGCCCGCTGATGTCGCGATCATCGACGAGGCCGACTCCGTGTTGGTGGATGAAGCGCTGGTCCCGCTTGTGCTTGCCGGCAGTGAGCCGGGCACCGCACCGACCGGTCAGATCACCGACGTGGTGCGCCGCCTGCAGCTCGGCGACGACTACACCGTCGACGAAGGCCGCCGCAACGTCTTCCTCACCGATACCGGCGCCGCACGCGTCGAACGCCTGCTTGGCATCGGCTCGCTGTACGACGCCGAACATGTCGGCACCACTCTGGTTCAGGTCAACGTTGCACTGCACGCCCACGAGTTGCTGCAGCGCGATGTCGACTACATCGTGCGCGACGGCAAGGTACAGCTCATCGATGCCTCGAAGGGACGCGTGGCGGAGTTGCAGCGCTGGCCGGACGGTCTGCAGGCGGCGGTAGAGGCCAAGGAGGGCCTGCAGGTCTCTGAGGGCGGCCGCATCCTCGACTCCATGACCATCCAGCAACTCGTCGGCCGCTACGACATCACCTGTGGCATGACCGGCACCGCCACCTCCGCAGGAGACCAGTTCCGCGAGTTCTATGGACTCCACGTCTCCGTCATCGAACCCAACGTCCCATGCATTCGTGACGACGATCCCGACCGCATCTACGCCACCACCGACGACGCGTTCGCCGCGCTTGTCGACGAGGTCGTGGAACTCAACGGCACTGGTCGACCAATACTCGTAGGCACCCGTGACGTGGCCGAATCGGAACGACTGGCCGATGCGCTGGTCCTGCGCGGCATCGAGTCCTCGGTGCTGAACGCAAAAAATGACGAGCTGGAGGCCCAGGTCATCGCCAATGCTGGCGATATTGGCCGTGTTACGGTGTCCACCCAGATGGCCGGACGAGGAACCGACATCCGCCTCGGCGGGGTAGATGAATCCAACCGCGATGCGGTCGTTGAGCGCGGTGGACTATGCGTCATTGGCCTGGGCAAGCACCGCACTGACCGACTGGACAATCAGCTGCGTGGCCGC
This sequence comes from Corynebacterium sp. HMSC075F02, assembly GCF_001838335.1. Classification (NCBI taxonomy): domain Bacteria; kingdom Bacillati; phylum Actinomycetota; class Actinomycetes; order Mycobacteriales; family Corynebacteriaceae; genus Corynebacterium; species Corynebacterium sp. HMSC075F02. The sequence continues at coordinate 50,379 of NZ_KV836311.1, forward strand.
GCCGGGCGCCAGGGCGATCCGGGCTCGTCGGTGTTCTTTGTCTCCCTGGATGATCCGGTAATTTCCGAAGGCGCTGCTGGCGAGACGCTGAGCGTGCTGCCCGAGGACGATGGCCGCGTTCGCGATAAGAGGGCCTACCAGTTCATTGACCGCGCACAGCGAGTGACAGAGGCGACCATGCTGTCGATTCATGCGACGACGTGGAAGTACAACAAGCTCATCGGTGACCAGCGCGAGATTCTGGATGAGCGCAGGGAGAAACTGCTGACTACTAATGCTGCCTGGGAAGAACTGTCCAAGTTGGCATCGGCGCGGGCGAAGGAAGTCGAAGCCGCAGTCGGGCGCGATGTAGCCGAGGACGCTGCCCGGGAAATTATGCTGAGCCACCTGGATCGCGGATGGTCGGACCACCTGGCAGATCTGGATGACCTGCGGGAGTCGATTCACCTGCGCGCGCTGGCTAAGGAAAGCCCCATTGATGAGTTCCACCGCGCCGCCATCGGCGCCTTTAAGAACCTGGTGAACAATGCCGTTACCGAGTCGGTGCAGACCTTCCAAGAGGTCGAAATCGACAGCGAAGGCGCACATCTAGAGGACACGGGTCTTGCTCGCCCGAGCTCGACGTGGACGTACATGGTCAACGACAACCCATTGAGCAATGGTGGCGGCTCGGTCGTCGGCTCAATTGCAGCGATGTTTAGGTAAGCCGTAACCACAGGTTTGGTAACAATTTGAAAATATTTCTCCGGTGACCGGCCTAGGTACACCCACAGAGAAAGCTCTCAGATGTCGGTATTTACGCATATCAATCATGTTGTACATACCCTGCTGGTGAGCTGCGTCACAACATGGTTGGGATTAGATAACAACACGAAAGCGGTTGGGGCGCTATTATCTAAAAAGTAACGAGTAAATCGCCCAAGGTTATCCCGGAGGGAAAGATATGACTAGCAATAGCGGCCAGCCAGAGGCATCGGTCGAGACCACCTCGGTCTTCCGTGCAGATTTGCTGAAGGAAATGGAGTCCGGCTCTAACACGGACTCCACGGTCTCCGGTGTTGAAGGACTTCCGGCGGGCTCGGCACTCTTGGTTGTCAAGCGGGGGCCAAACGCAGGTTCGCGTTTCCTGCTCGATCAGGCAGTCACCACCGCTGGTCGTCACCCGGACAGCGACATCTTCCTCGATGATGTGACTGTTTCCCGTCGTCACGCAGAGTTCCGCAAGAACGGTGACTCCTACGAGGTCGTCGACGTGGGATCGCTGAACGGTACCTACGTTAACCGCGAGCCGAAGAACTCCGCGGTTCTGGCTAATGGTGACGAGGTTCAGGTCGGTAAGTTCCGCCTCGTCTTCCTGATCGGTAACTAATTCGACATCGGTTAATGTCGACGCCTGTCGGCATTAACCCCTTATTTTTGTAAAGGCTCGGAAAAGACCAGTGGCAGCAGTACGCAAATCAGCAGTTTCGCAGCCGACTTCGTCGGAAAGCACTGCGAAGCAAGCACGCTCGGTGGGCAAGAAGAAGACCATCGGTGCTGTGCTGAAGGAAGTCAAGGTTGAGTTCCCTGATGTAACGCTGTCCAAGATTCGTTTTCTCGAGTCGGAGGGGCTGCTGTGCCCGTCGCGTAGCTCCTCGGGTTATCGTCGCTACAGCCAGGCGGACATTGACCGCCTGCGCTACATTCTCACCGTTCAGCGTGATAACTACTTGCCGCTGAAAGTTATTAAAGAGCAGCTCGACGAAATTGATGCGGGCAACGCTGGCGGCGACGGGCTGGCATCGGTCACTCCACTGGTGACGGCGGATCAGTTCCGCGAAGCCGCAGTGGTCTCGCTGACGCAGGCGGAGCTGGCAGAGCGCACCGGCGCTAGCGAGAAGTTCATCACTGAACTGGTTCGAGTCGGTCTGATTACTCCGGACACGCTGAACATGTTCGATGGCGATGACCTGCTCATCACTGAGACGGCAGTTAAGCTGGCTGAGTTTGGTCTGGATGCCCGCCACCTCAAAACTGTGCGTACCGCTGCGGCCCGTGAGGCAGATTTGGTGTCGCTCGCTGCTAGTCCGCTGAGTAAGTCGCGTGCGGCTAGCGGCAAGCAGAAGGCTGTGGAGATGGGCCGTGAGATGACTGCGCTGATGGTCACGCTGCACGGCACTTTGGTCAAGCGCCAGGTCAACAAGGACCTGGGGAAGTAGTCGGTAGTCCCGCGTAAATAGCGGCTCGCTACAATTATCGCTGTTATGGACGAAAAACTCGTAGAAGTCAAGTTTCTAGACTGGATGGCGCATCCTCCTGAGGACGATCCAGTGCTGCTCCTGCATGCCGAAGAGACCAATCGGATTATCCCGATTTGGATTGATTTGGCGACGGCGACGGAATACTCCGCCCGTGAGACCGGCGCTACGCAGCGTCGCCCGGGCATGCATGAGGTCTTCGTCGATACGCTGGACATGGTGGGGCAGAGCGCCCTGCGCGGCCAGATTACGGGCGTGCATGAGGGCGTTTTCATCGCCAGCCTGGTGCTCGAAGGTGGCGCAGAGATTGATATGCGGCCCTCCGACCTCATCCTTATCGCTAGCGAGCTTGAGGTTCCGCTGTATGTCGCGCGTGATGTGCTCGACGCCACGTCGGTAGCGGCGCGTCTCGTCGCAACCAATGGCGGTTCGCTTGCCGACGAGTCGGAGACCGACTCCGTCGAGGCATCGGTGTCGGAGTTTGCGGAATTCCTCGACAGTATTGATGCTGACTACTTCGCCGAGCCGCAAGGTGATGCGGAGGACAAGAAGTCTGATGGTGAAGCCGACGGTGGCGCCGATTCAGCTTCCGATGGCGACCGTTAAACGTGTGACTGGAGTGAATAACTGGCTACTTTTGAGGTAGTTGTGACGCTTATTTCCTCCGTCGTGTCGCTGAATGACCCCATAAAAGGGGTAACTTTTCGTAAGTTATAGTTTCATCCCGTCCTGCGGTTTTGCTCCCGGGTTGTGCTTGAGCTGGGGAAACTGTGGCTCCAAACTCTAAACCTTAACTTTAGGTTTAGAGATTCGGCGTGTCGTCCTGTGATGTATTGACAGCCGATTAACCTTGGCGAAAGATAAATAACGGCAGTGAAACTACCTCGGGAGAATTTATATGGTCGACGACAACAGCGGTTCGCTCTTTGGCGACAATGAGCTCCGTGCGTCGGACTCGCAAGAGCCACGCGCGGTTCAGGAATCCCTGTTCGACATGGGACCGGACGAGCAGGTTGGCTACCGCGTTCCTATCGCATGTCAGGTAGCGGGCATTTCTTACCGCCAGCTGGACTACTGGGCACGCACCAAGCTGGTGGAGCCTTCTATCCGTACCGCCAAGGGGTCAGGTACCCAGCGTCTGTACTCCTTCCGCGACATCCTCGTTTTGAAGATTGTCCGCGGTCTGCTGGACACCGGTATTTCCCTGCAGAACATCCGTCTGGCTGTCGATCGCCTGCGTGACCTCGGCGTCGATGACCTGGCTACCATCACGCTGGTTTCCGACGGTCGCACCGTCTACCAGTGCCGCTCCAATGAAGAGGTCATCGACCTGCTCAACGGTGGCCAGGGAGTGTTTGGCATTGCTGTCCCGGGCATTATGAAGGAACTGACTGGCACCATCGCCTCCTTCCCGTCTGAGCGTATCGACGGTACTCAGGAGAACCCAGGTACTGGCATCGACGAGCTGGCTGAGCGTCGTCGCCGCCGCATCTCCTAACCGCCAACAGATACGGTAACCGCCAACGATACGGCTGGACAGCGGCGTCGCTGCTATGGCCGCCGCTCAAATAGCCGAAACAAACTAAACGAAAACCGCCTTCCACAACTGGTTCCGTTTTTCCTCTCCCGAGGTTGGACCAGATGGAGGCGGTTTTTGCTACTTACTCCGTACCGATAGCCGCAGCCAACTGAGAGGCCAGGCCATCGCCGTAGTCGGCCGCAATGCGCAGAGAGCCAGTAGTCATATTTGCCACTTCCTGCAGCTCGGGGCTGGAGCTGTCGCCGTCGGGAAGCACGATGACCTCAATCGTTACCGGGCGGTCTGGGCTAATGAGTTCCTTGATCCTCTCGACGGACTCGGCGGCATCGGCGCCCGAGGCATCGCGACCTGAAGTGAGCACGACGAGACGGTTGGGCTTGTCCGGGGAGTAGGTGTCGCGGGCGGCCTGGTAGGCATCGATAAGCGCTGGCCAGAACTGTGCCTCACCACCGGCCGGAAGTTCGGCCAGCGAACCCTTTACGGCGTCCGCGCCATTGTTGGCCTCGTCGTCGGGCGCGGGAAGTTCCGCGAGGCGGTTCACCTCAGGTGCGAATGTCCACAGGCCGTAGCGGCCACCAGGTGCCGCATCGATAGCGCCGGAAAGTGCCGTAGACAGCGCCCCAACATCGACGCCCTCGGAGGTGTCAGCGAGCAGGAGCGCCGAACCCACCGCAGTTGCGGGCTGTTGCGCGTCCGGCTGCTCCAGTGCTGGCGGCAGCGCAAAAGAATCCGTCTGAATCTGCGAGAGCACTCCAAAGTTCTCTGCTACTTCAGGGCTGAAAGTGCTCTCAGCAGCTTCGCCGTCGGCGCCGTGATCTGCTGCGAAGTTTCGGAAGTCCTCGGCCGCACGAGCCGTGTTCTCGTCGATCTTGCCGCCGGAGCCAAAGGTGACAACTGGCGCGTGCAACTGGGGTGCATCCGCAGGGGAGACCAGCTTCAGCCCCTCGCCGGCCATCTGCAGCATGGGCTGGGTCGCGGCTACGCCGTCGAAGTCAGCGACACTCTGGCTGAGCATGGTCAGCAGAGTATTGGAGGTGTAGACCTCACCCAAGCCCGCGCGTTCGCGAGCGACGTCCGGGCCACCGCCAAGTCGAGCACTAATCACGGCAGACAGTGCCGCGTCGGAGCCACCGGGGGCGGCTACGCGCAATCCTGCAAGCTCTTCCCAGGTGGCGTTGTTCAGCTGGTCAGCACGATTGGTTGTGAAGGCCACGCCGCTGGCAATCGGCGGCAACCACGTCTTGGGGTTGTTGACCTTGACCTTGTCTGAGTTCTTCGCCCGGTCTACGAAAGAGATATCGGCGGGAATCCAGACTCCCGGAGTCATAATTCCAGTACCGGCTTCACCCGCAGCGGGGTCCTCCGGAGCTCCCTCACCAGCTTCAGTGCCACCAGCCTTAGTCAGGGCGTTCACAACCTCCTGCGAGCCCGCCACCGTAATCTGTGGCCGCACACAGAAGTCCCTCACCACGGGATTCGACTCGCCGTAGTCCTGCACAAGCTTCTGTGCCGAGCCCACCGCAGCAGGATCGGCGGTCACCACCAGCGTCAGGTCACCCTTCGTGCACCGTGCACGGTCAGCATCAATCGACGAATCGTTGCTCTTGCGCAGATTAACCCAGGCAAAAACCGCAGCGACCAGAACAATTACGACCAAGACGGCAATAAAAGGCCCCTTAGCCACTCGATAGTTGTTCTCACCCGAGGCGTGTCGTCCCATGTCGTTCTAGCCCTTTCTATGCTGAGTGTGCTCGGCACTGTCGACTCGCAGCAGACCTCGTCGTAAAGCACAAACGCGCACGTAACTCCTGTCAACTTTACTGCGTGGACAAGGCGACATCTACCACTTCGAGAAGACGGCCGCGCAGAACATCGGCACGCGCGCTGAGCTCACGCTGGCGGCGGACGTACTCGGCCTTGCCTTCGGGCGTTTCGATGCGAATGGGCGCAAAACCCCAATCCCGCAGATCGTAGGGAGCGGCGCGCATATCCAACTCACGGGCACTGCACGCGAGCTCGAAAGTATCCAGCCACAGGTCGCCGGGGACCGCCTCGCCGAGCTTGGTCGCCCATTTATACAAGTCCATGTTGGCGTGCAGACACCCCATCTGCTCACAGTGCGGCTGTGTCTCGCGCGTCGGGGCAAACTCGTTGAGCGGCACGGCGTCGGGCGTGAAGAAACGGAAGGCGTCGAAGTGCGTACATCGAACCGTGTGGGCCTCGACGACCTCGTCCGTGTCTGCCTGACCCAGCCGCAGGGGCTCCGGGTGACGATGCTCGGGCTGGCGATACACCATCGCCCATTCATGCAGGCCAAAGCAGTCAAAGTGCGCCGGATTCGCGCGCGTCGAACGCAACAGATTGCCGATGTACGCCACCGTCGTACCTCGCTTATCGACGTACGCCGAAACATCCATGCGCGCCGTCCCAGAGGCGGTATCGGTAGGCTCCTTGCGGGCAGGGCTATCGGTAGTGTCGTCCGTGTCGAGGGTAAAGAACTTCAGGTGACTGATGTCTTTGGCCGTCGCACCGGGAAGATCTACGCCGATGCCCGGTGACCAGCGGCGGAGTTGGCCGGGTTTAACGGGGTAGTACTCGAAGATGAAGTCCCAGACCGGGTGGCGCTGGCCGCGACTGCGACGGGACAGGCGGTCGCGGGTCAGGACATCGACGCGGGCGATATGCCTTGCTTTGGCTTCACGCCAATCGAAAGACGAATCGGGCGTAGGCGTCACGGCTGGCGCCCCTGCGTGCTGCCCGGTCGGGTCCGGGGCTGGTTCACGGTCGAGTGCTGCTTTGGCGCACCGCTGCGACGCGGGGAGACCTCGTGGGTCCAGTCGCGCACGACACCGACCTGCTCCTCGATGAGGTCCTCCAGAGCCACGATGCCGATCTGCTCCGCGCCGGAGAAAGCACCAGTCTTCGGAGCGATGCTTGCCGGGGCGTTTGCGCGCAGGTGCGGCTTTGGCATGCGAGCGCGTACAGCCACTGCCATGTGGGCGCTGTAGCGGCGCATGATGCGCAATCCCTCATCCAGCGTGGCATCGATCGGAATCTCAATCATCGGGCGAATCTCGTCATCGGGGATGGCTGTCTCTGGGCCGGAGGCAGGATCCATGACGCGGTCGAGGACATCTTTCACGTGAACATAGCCGCGGTACTCGTTGGGTTCATTGTTGGCTGCAGCGACGGGGAACCGGGAGAATCCAGTTTCGGTGACCGCCGTCTCTAGGTCGCCCACAGTCGGTGCGGTGGGGAGGCGCCGAATTTGCTCGTGCGGAATCAGTACCTCCTCAATGGTGCGCGTGGCCGAAGCCAGTGTGCGACGAAGGCGGACGTGCTCCTCGCTGTCAAGGAGCCCCTCTTGACGAGACTCCGCAATCATCGATGCCAACTCAGTGGAATCGACAGTGGTGTCGAGCTCATCGCGCTGCTCAATGCCGAACAGCTTAAGCGTATGGCGAGCCATCCAGTTAAACAGCAGCAACAGCGGCTTGGTCAAGCGGTAGAAGACCATGTGAACAGGAATAAGCAGCATGGCCATCGTTTCCGGTCCTGCCAGCGCGATATTCTTCGGCACCATCTCACCGAGCATGATGTGCAGCACTGACACCAGCATCAATGCGATGGCAAAGCTCAGCGGGTGCAGCAGCGACTCCGGAATACCCATGGCGTGGAAAGGAGCTTCCAGCAGATGTGCCAGCGCCGGTTCAGAGACCTTACCCAGCAGTAGCGAGGCAATGGTGATGCCCAGCTGTGCGGCGGCGAGCATCATCGACAGGTGCTCAGAAGCATTGATAACTGTGCGTGCGCGCTTCTTTCCCTGAGCCAGCAGCGCTTCCAAACGGTCACGGCGCGCAGCAATAAGTGAGAACTCCGCGCCCACGAAAAACGCGTTGACCAACAACAAGAAGAAAGTCAGGAGGATTCCAAACCAGTCACTCATAGGTTGAACATCTCCTTAGCGCGCTCGTTGGTCACAGGAATCAAAATGGCACGGTCCACGCGGCGGTCATCCATCGCCAGAATGCGGGCGTACCAGCGTCCGGCGATACCCGATTCGAACTCGTCCATGAAGTCGCGTTCGGTCTCTGGCAGCAGGACGACGTCACCGACCTCCGGGATGCGACCGAGCGCAAACATAATCAAGCCACCGAGCGTTTCGAAGCTACCTTCTGGGGCGAAGTATCCGACCTTGGTCGGCAGCTCGTCGGTACGCACAAGGCCAGAGCAGTTCCAACCTTCGATCGCGCGTTTGACTTCCTGCTCGGACTCCTTGTCGTCGTACTCATCCCAGACCTCGCCAAGAATTTCCTCGACGACATCCTCGATGGTGACAATGCCGGCGATGCCGCCGTACTCATCGGCGACCAGCGCAATCTGCGAGCCGGCCGAACGCACGGCCTCCAGTACGGCATCGCCGTCCAGCGACTGCGGCAGCGTCGGCACAGGCCGTGCAATCTCCCGCATGGTGGTGGTTGAGCGCTTCGCCGCAGGCACCGCAAATGCGTCCTTGACGTGGACAACACCGACAGTGGCATCGAGGTCCCCGTCAGTAATGGGGAAGCGGGAATGCCCCGATTCGATAGCGACAGCCAGCAGATCCAGCGCCGTGTCATCGACATCGAGGGAGGTAATCGTCGACCGCGGCGTCATTAGGTCCTCCGCCGTCGTTTCGCCAAAGCGTAACGACGACTCGAGTACAGCGGCCTTCGACTCATCCAATGCACCCTGCTCCGCAGAATTACGTACCAGTGCTTCCAGCTCCTGAGGGGAACGCGCTGAAGCCAACTCATCCGCCGGTTCAATACCGAGCTTGCGCACCAGCCAGTTCGCCGTGGCATTCAGCGAATGGATGAAGTAGTGGAACACCCAGTTAAACGCCATCACCGGACGAGCCGTAACTCGCGCTACTGCCAGCGGCTCTGTAATCGCGACATTCTTTGGCACCAACTCGCCATAGACCATCGACAACATCGTGGCCACGATGAGGGCAAGAATCAGTGCGGTCGGTCCCGCTGCAGACTCGCTGAGCCCCATCCAATGCAACATCGGCGTGAAGTACTGTGCCAGCACCGGTTCCGCGAGGAAACCAGTTGCCAGCGTGGTCAACGTAATGCCCAGCTGTGCACCGGAAAGATGGAAGGACAGTCGATTATGCGCCTTGTGAACGGCCTCAGCAGGTGCATCCGCTGAACGGGCGCGGTCGGCGTCAATCGTAGACCGCTCCAGTCCGGTCAGCGCGAATTCAAACGCCACAAAGAGGCCGGTGCCAGCGGTTAGCGCGATAAAGCCGACAACCGCGACAATATTGAGAACAATATCCACTGATTATCTCTTCTTCTTTTTCCCTCGCTTGGGGCGGTGTACGCGACCGCCAGCACGATTCTTTCCGCTTGCCGACGAACCGCCGCGCCCGCGGTAACCGGCACCACCAGCACCGCCTGCCGATTGGCTCTGATCTTGACGAGCCCGGCGCGGACGCCGTGCGCCCAGTTCCTTGACAAATCGCGGCAGTCCCGGAGCGGCGCGCAGCTCTTCAGCTTCAACGCCGGCCCCTGCCAGCAGCTCGCGGGCCTGATCAACCTGGCGGTCACGCACAATCATCGCTACCGTGCCGGAAGCACCTGCACGAGCCGTCCGACCAGAGCGGTGAATATACGTCGCGGAATCCCTTGGCGGATCCGCGTGCACAACCAAGTCAAGAGCATCGATATCAATGCCACGAGCGGCCACATCCGTGGTGACGAGGACATTGATTTCACCGTCGGCAAAGGCCTTGAGGACCGCGCGGCGAGTTGCCTGGCCGCGATCGCCGTGGAGGAAACCTAACTTGATGTCATAGAACTGTAGAAACTTAGCCAGCTGCACGACACGCGCCTTAGAGTTGGCGAAGATGACGCACTGATCCTTGCGGGAGGCAATCCAGGCGACCACTTCGTCGGCTTCGTTGTTGTCCTCCACCCGAAGTAACAGATGCCGCATATTGCGCATGGTCAACCGGGAGGCAGTGACCTTGTGCTTCGCAACTTCAGTGCTACTTGCGCGACGATCGCGAATAAGCCCCGCGGCGTCGTCGTTAATCGTGGCGGAAAAAACCATGCGCTGTGCCGACTTCGGGCACGCACGGACCAGGCCCAGAACATCGGGCAGAAAGCCCATGTCAGCGAGCATGTCCGCTTCGTCAACGACAACAGCGAGGACGTGCTCAAGGCTGAGGAGACCGCGGCGGCGCAAATCGTGTGCGCGACCCGGTGTGACCACAGCGATATCGACTGGTGCCGCGAGCAGAGTCTGCTGCTTGGCCACGGAGTCACCGCCGACCAAGCTCAAGACACGCAGACCTGCAGCGGCACCGATGTCAGCCAGGACATCAGCAATCTGATCTGCGAGTTCGCGCGTTGGCGAAATAATGAGCGCGCGCGGGTAACCGGGAAGCGCTGGAGAGGCGTTATTGAGTAACGCGACCAGCGGAATGCCGAATGCGAGCGTTTTGCCCGAGCCTGTGGGGGCCTGTGCGAGAACGTCCTTGCCAGCGAAAGCATCTGGCAAAGTCGCCACCTGCACGGCGGTAGGCGAAGTTATGTGCTGGGCACGCAGAATACTCACAATCGCTTCCGGCGTGCCCAACTGTCTGAAATCACTGGACTCAGCAGGAGGGGGCATGCTTGTTAGAATACCGCTATCCCCGGACAGCCATGCAATAGGCACGTCCGGTGAGCTTGAAAACTACCGTCCCATGACATTTACCAACCGCGACCCGGTTGCGCATAGGCCTCGCGCTCAAGAATGGCGGCTCGACGGAAGATGTTGCGGATGGATTTGAGCTCCGCATCGCTGGCCGTGGACATATTCTTTTCAAGGACCTCGAGAGCCTGCTGAACACTGTCAACATACTCGGGGTCGGAATACACCTCCACCCAGTTCGCGATCGCGGAATCCCCATCAACCAGCGATTTTCCTTGCAGAGTCAGCTCGGTTGCAATCCACATTTCGGCGACGATACTGGTTACGGCGACCCGATATGGGTTGAAAGCGCTACAGGAAGAATGCACGTCCAGCAAAAGCTGCGTGATGGTTGTCGGCTCGATGTCCTCGAGCGCCGAAGAAGTCTCTTCCAGCGCGTTATTGCTCAATTCCAACGCACGCACCAGGGCTTCCTGTGCGAGTGACGACCACAGAACCTGTTCCTTAGCGCAGGGTGCTTTGGTTGCCAGATGCGACAGGACTGGGAAAACTTGGTGCAAGTACCAGGCCTCTTGCGCTACGAAGAAGTTGGTTTCGTCCGAGGAAAGGTCGCCGCGGAGCATCGTGGGGACGCTGAACATTCCGCCAATCTCGGCAACGATGTCCTCGATGTCCCGCCACAGCTGGGAAGTAAAGGGGCCCGCCGGCGCAATCTGGAGTGAGTGGCCGAAGAAAGATTCCAGCTCCTTCGGCGTCTGCTCAGTATCAGTGCCTTCGATGGCCGCCGGGTAAAAACTAGAGTTCAGATGCACTGGTTGCATTCGGCGAAGCGCGACCTTTTCCAGGCGACGAGCCCTGTGGCCGTGGTCAATGGGGCCGTGCCCCTGGCCGACGTTGAGGTTATCCGCGAAACGAATGGACTCGCTGAGCCAGCGCGTAGTCCAGCGCAGGGCATCATTAATCGCAGAGCCCCCACCAATCCGTGTGGCAAGAGCTGCGGACAGCGAACAACCCGTGCCATGGGTGTTCTCAGTGTGAATGCGGGGAGAAGAGCTGAAGAAAACCTGGCCATCGGGGAAGGCCACGGCATTGCCGGCTTCCTCATCACTTAAGTGACCAGTCTTTGCAATCACGATGACATCGTTCTTGCTCGCGAACTCCAGCGCCTGCTCAATCAGCTCAGTGAAGTCGCTGGCCTCCGGGGCGTCGGCAAGCAATGCCAGTTCGGGAACATTCGGCGTGATGACGGTGGCTTCCGCGACCAAGTCACGCATTGCGTCCATGGCATCTTCGTCAAGCAGACGGTCGCCAGAGGTGGCGACCATAACCGGATCGAGAACAACCACGGCTGGCTTGGTCTCCCGAACCCAGTTGGTGACGGCCTGCGTGAGTTCGCGTGAACCCAACATGCCAATCTTCACCGCGTCGATGGTGACATCCTCAGTTACAGCAGCCAGCTGCTCGACGAGGAAGTCAACAGGTGGGGTGTGGACGGCACGAACGCCCACGGTGTTCTGAGATACCAAAGCGGTGACCACGCCCATGCCATAACCACCGGCGGCGGCGATTGATTTTAAATCGGCATGGAGCCCAGCGCCACCTGTTGGGTCTGTGCCGGCGATGGAAAGAACTCGTGGCACAAAATCAGGCTTTGCCTTCTTGGGAAATGGCATCTCAGACCCCTTTTAACTTCAAGAGCGTGAAGCGACAGACTTCAAGACTACGCTTCAACCTCGGAGCGGTCGCCAGACCAGAGGGTGTGGAAAGCACCCTCGCGGTCAACACGCTGGTAAGTGTGCGCACCGAAGTAGTCACGCTGCCCCTGAACCAGTGCTGCCGGCAGACGCTCCGCACGCAGGCCGTCGTAGTAAGCCAGCGAAGAGGAGAACACCGGAGCCGGGATACCCATCTGTGCTGCAGTGACGACAACGTCGCGCCACGCGTCGAGGCACTCGGTGACCTGGTCACGGAAGTACTCGTCGAGTACCAGCGCCGGCAGCTCCGGATTGCGGTCGTACGCTTCCTTGATGCGGTTCAGGAACTGTGCGCGGATGATGCAGCCACCACGCCAGATGGTCGCCAGCGCACCGCGGTCAATCTCCCAGCCGTACTCCTTGGCACCAGCGTTAATCTCATCGAAGCCCTGCGAGTAGGCAACGATCTTGGAAGCGTAGAGCGCCTTACGGACGCGCTCCACAAAAGCATCGCGATCTTCCGGTGCCTTAGCCAGGCTTCCCGACGGCAGGTTGCGGGCAGCCTCACGCTGAGCAAGGGAAGACGACAGGGCGCGAGCGAACACGGCCTCGCCAATACCAGTTACTGGAATGCCCAAGTCCAAAGCGGCCTTGACCGTCCAACGGCCGGTACCCTTCTGACCAGCAGCATCAACGATGACATCCACCAGCGGCTTGCCTGTCTTCTCATCGACCTGAGAGAGAACCTCAGCGGTAATCTCGACCAGGTAGGAGTCCAGGTCGCCCTTATTCCACTCGCGGAAGATATCTGCAATCTCGGCAGGGGTGAGGCCAGCGGCCTCACGCAGCAGGTGGTAGGCCTCGCCAATGACCTGCATATCCGCGTACTCGATGCCGTTGTGGACCATCTTTACAAAGTGGCCAGCGCCATCGGAGGAAATGTGAGTACAGCACGGAACGCCATCAACGTGTGCGGAGATGGACTCCAGCAGCGGGCCGAGGGACTCGTAGGACTCCTTCGTTCCACCCGGCATAATGGATGGGCCAGTCAGAGCACCTTCTTCACCACCGGAAATACCAGTGCCAACGTAGTGCAGGCCACGGGCGCGAATAGCCTTCTCGCGACGGATGGTGTCCGTGTAAAGAGAGTTACCGCCATCAATGATGATGTCGCCGGGCTCCATCACGTCGGCAAGCTGATCGATGACCGCATCAGTAGCGGCACCTGCCTGAACCATGATCAGAGCGCGACGCGGGCGCTCCAGCGAAGCGACGAACTCTTCAATGGTCTCGGACGGGATGAATGAGCCTTCATCACCGTGTTCAGCGATGAGGGTGCGAGTTTTCTCCGGACTGCGGTTGTACACGGCAACGGTGTGTCCCTTGTGGGCGAAGTTGCGTGCGATATTCGAGCCCATGACGGCGAGCCCGACGACACCAATTTGTGCGAGTTCATTGTTATCGGTCATGCCCACCATCTTAAAGCCTGGCCGGGGTTCGTTGTATCTGGGACTCAGAAATTGTTACTGCTTTTAACGTTGAAACTGCCACGAGTGATGGCGTGCGCTGGCACAATGTTTGGCATGACTGACGAGACTATTGCGAATAATGGCAGTTCACAGGACTCTAACTCTGCAGCTTCCGTCGCCGAGCAGGCGAAGAGGAAGGCGCTGCGCGATTATATGACACTGGCGACGAAGGCTAGCCAGGAAGCGCTGAGCGATGAGGAGCTGGCTGTTTTTAACAGCACCTTGGGCGATAACGGAATCGGCGGTCTAGATACCTTGCTGGGCACGAAGTTTGTCCATGTCGGGCCGGAGCGAATTCAGATGGAGCTCGAGGTCGGGCCCGACCACCTGCAACCGTGGGGCCTAGCCAATGGCGGTGTTTATTGCTCGCTAGGTGAGACTGCTGGCTCTATTGCTGGTTTCGTTGCCTGCGGTGCGAAGAAGCCGGTCGTCGGTGTGAACAATAACACCGATTTTTACCGCTCCGCCCGAGCTGGCGAGGTAATCGTTACCACGGCGGAGCCAGAGTACCTGGGGCGCACCATGCAACTGTGGCGTATTGAGCACACCCGCAAGGCAGATGAAAAACTGCTGGCCCGCACCAACCTACGAATTGCGGTACTCGACAAGCCGCTGTAGCAAATCGTTATAGGTGGTAACGGGCCTGGTAGGAAGCTCGCAGGTGGCTTGTCGTGATTAGCTGTTTTCTAATCTGGCCACCTGCAAGTTAACTACTTGTTCCTTTTTGCGCGGTGCTCGCGGCGAGTGTCGCGAACCTCCAGCGGCAGATCCTGCTCAGCCTTGTCCTTGTTGAACTCGGCCAGGCGGTCGATGGCGTTGCGTGCGTACATCTGCTGGCGGGTGGAAACCATCTGCCAACGGTTGCGGTCCAGGACGTTCAGGCCCCAGCTGACGCAGGAGACGAGGCGGTTGCGGAAGCCCACCAGGAACATCAGGTGGACGGCCAGCCACAGAATCCAGCCGATGAAGCCGGTGACCTCAACCTTGCCCATCTTCACCACTGCGGAGAAGCGGGAGACGGTTGCCATGGAGCCCTTATCGAAGTACTCGAACGGCTGACGCTCAGCGACGTCGCGGCCGTCGGCCTCAGCTGCAATGTTGGCGGCGACGTACTCGCCACCCTGAATAGCAACCTGAGCAACACCCGGCAGGTTCTCGCGGTTGGACATGTCGCCCACGACGTAGACGTTCTTGTAGTCACCAGCTGTCATGTCCTCGTTGACAACGACACGGCCAGCGCGGTCGGTCTCGGCGCCAGTCTGCTCGGCAATCATCTTGCCCAGCGGGGAAGCGGACACGCCGGCGGACCAAATCTTGCAGAACGACGGGATGAACTCCTCGGTTCCATCCTTCATGTTCTTGTAGGTGACGCCCTCTTCATTGACGTCAGTCACCATCGCGCCAAGCTTGACGATGACGCCCATCTTTTCCAGGGACTTCTGAGCCTTGCGGCCCAGACGCTTGCCAAACGGCGGCAGAACCTGCGGTGCGCCGTCGAGCAGGACGACGCGTGCAGCGTGCGGGTTGTAGCTGCGGTAGGACGATGCGAGGGTGCGGTTAGCCAGCTCGGCCAGCTGGCCGGCAAGTTCAACACCAGTCGGACCAGCGCCGACAACGACGAAGGTCAGCAGGCGCTCGCGCTCAGCGGGATCGTCGGTCAGCTCGGCGCGCTCAAACGCGCCGATGATGCGGGCACGGATTTCGAGTGCGTCGTCGATGTTCTTCATGCCCGGAGCAAACTCGGCAAAGTGATCATTGCCGAAGTAGGACTGGCCAGCGCCAGCGGCAACCAGGAGGTGGTCGTATTCCCACTTGGAAGTCTGGTGACCCAGTTCCGAAGTCACAACCTGCTTTTCGACGTCGATGTCGGTGACATCGCCCTTGACAACACGAACGTTCTGAACACCGTCGAAGATTGTACGAGTGGACGGAGCGATTTCGCCCGAGGACAGGATGCCCGTTGCTACCTGGTAGAGCAGTGGCTGGAACAGGTGGTGGTTAGTGCGGTCGATGAGAGTGACGTCGACCTCGGCGCCCTGCAACTTCTTCGCCGCGAACAAGCCACCGAAACCCGAACCGATGACGACCACGTGCGGGCGTCCGGAGTGCGGGCGGTACGGAGTCTCGGTCATGTATTTTCTCCTCACAGACTTGAAAGTTCTCGAAGTTTTAGATTCGGCTTTTAGCCGGCAAGCCACAATAGTAATCCTCTCGGTGCGCCACCGCCTATTCTGGGTCCCTGCGCGGTAGGCTGCGAGAGCAAACTCAGTTCGTTATTCGTACCTTTATGCGGCGCGATTGTTAGGAGGTTCGGGCAGGGTGAATTCGGCAAGCCGGCAGGCAATTGACGCAGAGCGATGGCCTCGGGTTGCGCGTATTCCAGAGGGGCGTTTTCTAGCGAAACGTGCCGAAATGATGGAACGCTCTTTTGAGCGACTCTGCCAGGATAACGGCATTGAACTGGTTGAATCCGGTGAGTTTGTCGGGGAGTCTTTCATTACTCGGTCGACGGGTGACGCCGATTTGGCTATCGACGGAGTCGGTGGTGCCAGCTCTAGCGGCGGCAGTGAATCTCCCACTAGTTCTGAATCGTTTCGTCCAGTCGTTTTCAGCGTCATTGATCCTGTTTTCTATTCTCGACTAGCTGATTCAGAATGGCTCGGATTGGGGGAGGCCTATCTCGCGGGCGAATGGTCCAGTGATGATTTGCCAGAGCTTCTCAGCCGACTGCTCAGCGCCGAGCTTGATATTGCTTCGTTGGGGCCGCTGGCACGTGGTCTGATGAAAGTCGCGCGTTCACGTCCGCGTCTCGATGGGCCAGATATGGCGGGAGAGTTGCCGACCTCATTGCTGGAGCTCTATTCCGGCGAATTGCTGATGGGCGGTTCCGGCCTGTTCGCCTCCGGAGTGCGAACCTCGTCGCGGGAACAGATTCAAAACTATGCCCGTGGTGCTGGCAAGGGTGGGGTTCCCTCACACTGGTCAGTTGACGTGACTTATGTCGATGCCCCGAAATCCGTCGCGCGTGCCGATTTTCTGCATGCCCAGGTGCGCAATATTGAGCACATCCTCGATCTTGCTCGAGTCCGGGCCGGAGACCGTGTCGCCGAATGGCCGTCGGCAGGCGGAGAAATTGCCCTTCGGGCTGCAGAAAGGGGAGCGGGCGCGGAGGTTATTACCGTCTCTGATGACCACACCGAAACGGTGCTGGAACGGGTGGAAAAAGCCGGATTGCGCGGCGCGGTCGATGTGATCCAGATGGATCGCAACATTCCGTCGCCACGCGAATTCGAGTCCGACTTCGAGGCGGTTATCAACGTCGGGCGTCTGGAGACCTTCGGTCGTGCAGGTGCGCTGCGCTGGCTGAAGAGCGCCGAGCGTCTGCTTGTCGACCGCGGCACCATCGTCGTCCAAATGGTGGTAGCGACGGACAAATTCGATGCGCTCGCCGAGCGCAGCTTGGACCTCGTACGCGCTTACGTGTGGCCGCAGCTGCAGCTTTTCACCATGGAAGAGCTGCGCAAGATGGTGGACCGGGAAACCGGCCTGCGCATCGCGGCGGAAGAGTACATTCCGGCGCACTTCGCGACGACCTTGCAGCTCCAGCGAGATTTCTTTGCGGCGCATGCGCGCGAAGCCGCTGGTATCGGCTACGACAGAGTGTTCCGGAGGATGTGGAATTACTATCTGTCGCTGTTTGAAGCGCTCGTGCGCGCAGAGAAGGTCACGCTCGTACAGGTCGAGCTCGTGCATGCGCCACGCAGGCCTCACTAGCAGTGGGCAGCTCCGGGCCCGTTGGAAATTCGCCAGATAAATAAAGCCTGTAAAAATAAATCACGTTTTTAGGCAAAACCACCTCAAAGACGGTGTTTAGAGTCTAAAAACGAAACTATGAACGCACAGAGCACCACACGTACTGCAGACATTGTTGTCGTCGGCGCCGGTCTTGCCGGATTGGTCGCGACGTATGAGGCCACGCAGGCCGGCAAGAAGGTCATCCTTGTCGATCAGGAGAATGCCAACAACCTCGGCGGACAGGCTTTCTGGTCGCTGGGAGGAATCTTTCTCGTTGACTCGCCAGAGCAGCGCCGCCTCGGAGTCAAGGACAACCGCGAGCTCGCTGAAGCTGACTGGTTCAACTCCGCGCAGTTCGACCGCGAGGAAGACAACTGGGGGCGCAAGTGGGCCAAGGCCTACCTGAACTTCGCGGCAGGGGAGAAGCGTGACTACCTCCGCAATCTCGGCGTGAAGTTCCTGCCTGTCGTCGGGTGGGCTGAGCGCGGTGAAGGGCGTGCCGACGGTCACGGCAACTCGGTACCCCGATTCCACCTCACCTGGGGCACAGGCCCCGAAATCGTCCGCGTATTCGCAGAGCCGGTCGCTGAAGCTGCGAAGAAGGGGCTGGTGGAATACTGCCATCGCCACCGCGTTGACGAGGTGATTGTGGAAGATGGCCGCGCCGTCGGCGTGCGTGGCAAGATTCTGGTTCCCTGTGAATCTTTAGAGCGAGGAGTGGCGTCGTCACGCGAGGAAACAGGGGAGGACTTTGAGATCCGCGGGTCGGCCGTGTGCATTGCGACGGGCGGTGTTGGCGGCAACCTGGAAGCCGTGCGTAAGTGCTGGCCGACCGAGCGCCTGGGCGAGATGCCGAAGGACATGGTCTGCGGTGTGCCAGAGCATGTTGACGGCCGTGGTATCGAGATTGCAGAGCAGGCCGGCGCAAACCTCGTCAACCGTGACCGCATGTGGCATTACACCGAGGGCATGAAGAACTGGAATCCCGTGTGGCCGAATCACGGTATCCGTATCATCCCGGGGCCGTCGGCCATGTGGTTTGACGCAGAAGGAAGCCGCCTGCCAGCGCCATATATTCCGGGCGCCGATACTGTCGGCACGATGAAGCACATTCTGGCTACCGGACACTCTTACTCCTGGTTTGTGCTGAATAAGAACATCGTGGGCAAGGAGTTTATTTTCTCTGGCTCAGAACAGAATCCGGATCTGACCGACAAGGAGATCAAGAAGCTGATTGGCAAGGTGACCTCTGGTGTTGCCGCACCTATTCAGGCGTTTATGGATAACGGCGAAGACTGGGTGGTTGCCGACGATCTGCCAAAGCTGGTCGAGGGGATGAACGAGATTGTGGAGGCGAGCTCGGGCGGGGAGTCCGGAGCCGCAGCGCCGAAGATTGACCTGGAGAAGCTCGAGGAGCAGATTCGTCAGCGCGATATGCAGACCGGTAATCCCTTCTCCAAGGACTACCAGGTCAATTACGTCAACGTGGCCCGGAACTTCCTCGGGGACAAGATCATCCGCTCCGTGCCGCCATCACCGATTTTGGATCCGAAGAACGGCCCACTGATTGCTATTCGTCTGCGCATGCTGACCCGCAAGACGCTCGGTGGCATCGAGACCACCCTCGACGGCCAGTGCTTGCACCCGGACGGAACACCTTTTGAGGGGCTCTACGCTGCAGGCGAGGCCTCTGGCTTCGGTGGCGGTGGCGTTCACGGCAACAACGCGCTGGAAGGTACATTCCTGGGCGGCTGTATTTTCAGTGGCCGCCAGGCAGGCCGCGCGATGGCGGAAGTGGTTAAGTAGCTCCCGCATACCGCACGGCTCGGTAGAAGAATCCGCGACTACTCCAGCCCGATGGAGAATGCACTTTCCAGGTCGTGCTGAGAGTAGGTGCGGAAAGCCAGCTGAGTCTGAGTGCGAATAACACCGTCGACCTTGCTGATGAGATTTGGAATGATTTCCGCCAAATCATCGTGATTAGTTGCGCGCACCACGACGACCAAGTCCCAGTCACCAGTAACGGAGTAGACCTCAGTCACGCCGTCGATCTCGACGATGGTCTCGGCGGCCTCCGGAATCTTGTCAGCTTCGACATCGATGGACACAATTGCGGTAATCAAACTCATGGCTGCCTTTCCTCGGAGTTTAAACGTGGGGCCCGCTGAATAGCGTGGCCCGGACCGCAAGGTACGCAAGATTGCTCAAGATACTGCGGCCCGGAATTTCATTTCTGTCACGATTCTACTGATTTCCAGGAAACAGCCTGGAGGATCCGGACGAAAGGCGGTAAAAAGGGCGCTATGACACAAACCGCATTTCAGTCCAACCCAGTCCAGCTTTCCGGAGACCTGCCCCAGGTGGGCAACAAGGCTCCGGAGTTTACCCTCACCGGTGGTGACCTCGGGGAGGTCACCAATGAGACCTTCGCTGGTAAGAAGGTCGTCTACAACATCTTCCCGTCCGTAGATACTGGTGTTTGTGCAGCTTCGGTGCGTCACTTCAACGAGGACGCTGCTGGGCTGGACAACACCGTCGTAGTTAATGTTTCGCGTGACCTGCCGTTCGCTCTCGGCCGCTTCTGCGCTGCAGAAGGCCTGGACAACGTTGAGGTTGCCTCGGACTTCCGCCACGGCTTCGGCGAAGCCTTCGGTGTTGTCCAGCAGGATGGCCCGCTCGCTGGCCTGCTTGCTCGTGCCGTAGTCGTCACTGACGAAGAGGGCAAGGTCATTTACAACCAGCTGGTCGATGAAATCACCACGGAGCCGGACTACGACTCCGCACTGGCTGCACTGAAGTAATTAGTTAACTAGCTTTCAGCAGCAAGTAACCAGCTGGAATCGACGGGGCTCGTCGGCGCACTCGCTAGGCTGTTGCCTGGCGGACTTCGCCGACGAGCTCTTCTAGTACGTCCTCCAGTGCAACGATTCCGCTGACAGAGTTCTCCGAAGTACTGTTTTTCGCCGTCACCAAGGCGAAGTGAGCCTGCTCGCGCTGCATAAGCCGCATGACCGTCTGGAGCTTGGCATCCGGGCTGACGCTTGCGAAGGTGCGAATCAGGTTCCGCGGGAAGGGTCGGTCGCGGTGACCGTCGTCAAGCGAGAGCAAATCCTTGACATGAAGGTAGCCGATGAAGCTGCTGTCGGCATCGGTGATGGGGAAGCGGGAAAAGCGCGTGCGTGCGCTGAGCTCTTCGATGTCGGCGACAGTGGCGTCGGGGCCAATGGTGACGAGGGTGTCGAGTTGCATAGTGACATCCGCGGCGGTGAGATGCTCGAAGCCGAGAGCTTTGTGGAGGAGCGCGAGCTCGTCATTGTCGAGAAGGCCCTGACGCCCGGACTCGGCGACGAAATCCTGCACCTGACTAGCGGTGAAGGAGGAATCGACCTCGTCCTTCGGAGTGGCGCGAAGAACCTTGCGAACCACGATGTTCGCGGTCGTATTCATCGCCCAGATAACCGGATTGAGCACCCGCACAATCACATACAGCGGAATAGCCACGAACTTCGCCGTCGGGCTGGGGGCCGCAATAGCGATGTTCTTCGGCACCATTTCGCCGACAACCATGTGTAAGAAAGTGACAATCAGCAGTGCCAACGCCAGCGCAACCACGTGGGCGGTGCCCGCGGGGAGTCCCAGCGCTGTCATGTAGGGCTCGAAGAAGTGCGCAATCGCAGGCTCGCCGACGGCACCGATGAGCAGGGAACAGGCGGTAATGCCCAGCTGTGTTGCCGCCAGGGAGACCGACACGTTTTCGATACCACGCAGCGCGTACTTTGCGCTGGTAGAGCCGCTGACGGCATCCGGTTCAATTTGATCGCGGCGAGCCGAGACCATCGCAAATTCAGCGGCGACAAACCAGGCATTGAGGGCCAACAGCAAAACAAGAGTAAGTAGTGGCATGTTCTAGCCCTCCTTTTCGCTGTTGTGCTCGACGTGGTTGTGACTGGTGCCGTCCTGGTGAGCGCCTTCATCCGTGCGCGTGACCTTGTTGCCGGCGCGGTCCACCTGGACACGAATACGGCCAACGCGGTGACGCGCCATGCGCTCGACTCGAAAAGCAACTTCAGCGGTGGTAGGCAAGTTCTCCTCATCGAGGTTTTCGTGGTCGGTGGCTTCGACCGTAATCGTGTCGCCGAAGCGAGGCATGCGATCCAAGCGTTCGGTGATAAATCCACCAATAGTGTCGGATTCTTCGCCCTCCGGCAGGACCAGGTTTAGGATCTCTCCCAACTCATCAGGGCGCATGAGACCGGAAACAATCACCGTATTGGGGCTAATCCGGCTGTAGAGCAACGAACGATCGTCCTGTTCATCGTCAATTTCACCGACGATTTCCTCGACGAGATCCTCCAACGTCACAATGCCGTCCGTGCCGCCGTACTCATCGACAACCACTGCGAACTGGTATGCATCCTCACGCAGTTGACGCATCAGCGGATCAAGTGTGGTCGAGTCATTTACCACGAGTACATCTTTGGCCAGGCTCGCAGCCGACGTCGTCAAGCGTTGTGCGTGTGGCACGCTGAGCAGGTCGGTGTAATGCACCACGCCGCGAATGTCGTCGACGCTATTGCCAACGACGGGGAAGCGTGCATGTCCAGAATCTGCGACGACCGTCAGCATCTCTGCGACGCTCTGATTTTCGATAAAGATAATCTGCGTGCGTGGCGTCATCACTTCAGCCGCCGTGCGCTCGCCGAACTCAATCGATCGCGCCACCAACTCGGCGGTCTGCGGGTTAATCTTTCCTTCATCGCTAGAGCGCGTGACGACGGCACGGAGTTCCTCCGCGGTCCTGGCACTGGCGACCTCTTCCTCAGGGGAGAAGCCGAGCCGTTTTAGCACCCAATTAGCCGCGCTGTTGAGTAGCCAGACCAGCCAGCCGAATGCGAACATAAAGGCATTTTGTGGCCTGACCACCAGGTTTGCGACTTTAGCGGGCTCGGCGATGGCCCAGTTTTTGGGGACGAGTTCGCCAAAGACCATTTGAGTGAAAGTCGCGATAATGAAAGCGCCCGTAGTGCTGATTGCAGTGACGGTGGCGGGAGAGATGCTAGTGCCACCAAATGCGGCTTCGAGGAGCACGCCGAGGGAAGGCCCGGTAAGGAAACCAGCGACGAGGCTGGTGACCGTAATTCCCAGCTGTGCGCCGGAGAGGTTTGTAGAGGTGCGTGATAGAGCACGGTCTACTAAGTATGCGGACTTTGAGCCGGCGTTTGCGGCCTTCTTGACATCGTTCCTGTTAACCGTGAGGTAGGAAAACTCGACAGCAACGAAAATTGCGTTGGCGAAAACGAGGAATAGAAAGACCGCTAAGACGATGAGTGCGGATACAATCACGCGGCATCACCTGAAGTGTTCGCTGCGTTCGCTGGGGATGCTGCGGCGGTTGCTGCGGTGATTGCGCTTACTGCGGCTACAGAGAGCCCGCCAACGTTGGCGCGAGGCTCTGGGTCGTCGGACGAGCCAGATCTATCTGATGTGTCGGATGTATTGGGTCTGTCTGAGCTGCTGGATGTGTCTGAGAGTTCAGGCATGCGGGAAATCTTACTAAAAATTCCTGAATAGACGTGTAGCGAAAAATAGTTGTTTGCTGAGTGAGTAAAGCGGTCCGGGTTGGCGGTTCATTCTGACTGGCTGGTCGGCTGGTTAGACCTGACGGTAATGGCGCATCGGCGGTAATGGGGAGGACGGGACCCTTAGGCCAAAATGTCATAATGTATATTATCGGACAAATAATGAAAGTGGTTGGCCCTGGGGTTTTCTGAATTTCCAGGACTGTCGCCTTTTTCGCCGCCGCTTTTTCTGCTGCCGTGTTCTATCTTGGCGCTTGATCTATGCCGTCGGGATTATTGCTCATTGTCCTTGGCGTTCGCTGCAAGCTCATCCGCGTTGCGGACGGCAATCTCTTCCCGCAGCCTTTTGTTCTGCCACAGCGTCATGCCAATCAGGAGTATGCCGACAGCCACGAGCCACCACACGCCCTTGTAGGCCACGAATGCAATGAAGATAATCAGTAGTACCATTCGCACCTTTCGTGCGAGCAACATTGCTTCGTAGGTGTTCATATCGTTGTGACTCCCAACTGGTCTACCAAAATTGTTTTTGGCAGGATTTCTGTGGTGTGTGACTAAATGGCTTTATTGCGTCACAGTGACGAATCGAGGTGTATTTTCGCTGGCTATAAGCCTCTTTGGATTAGCGCTACTGCGATTTTCTTTAGATGGCGGTGCCTGCCAGCCGCGAAACCTACCCGTCCTACGCGTCCTGCTTCTCTGCGACAATGCGTAGATTGAGTTCGCCGTTTTCCTCGATGGATGCAGCTACAAACTGTGGCAGGCGCACGTTGTAATCCAGTCGGTTGATTGGCAGAGTGCCCGACAGCAAAACCAGGTTTTCGGTACGAGCGGCCTTCATCGGCACGGTGACATCATTGGTGACACCGCGGATGGTCAGGCGTCCCGGAATCTCGATATTCGCCCACTGGCCGTTATCTGGAATGTTTGAAATATCGAGCGGCTCTGCAAGCTCAAATTTAGCTTCTGGGTACTGCTCAACACTGAAAATATTGTTGCGGACATTGATGTCACGACGTTCAATATCGCTAGTCAGAGTTGCCATATCAACAACAACGGATGCGTCCTCAAGATTGTTGTCAGCAACCTTCAGCTCACCGGTGACATCGTGAGTGGAACCGGACGTCGTCCGCCTGCTGCCCGGCAGTACCTCGTTAAAAGTAAAACCAACGGAGGTGTTCTGTGAGTTATCGCCACCGACAATCTTCCAGGTGCCATTCGCATCAGTCGTTGCTGCAGGCAGCTCCGTGGCCTCGAAATCCCCAGTACGCACCCCTTCATGCGTGAAAACGCGATACAAAACTGGCCCCACAATAACAATTGCGAGCGCAACAACTGCAACGGCTATCAAAGTAATAATTGACTTACGAACACCAGAATTCATAGTGCTCATCCTATCCTTTTAATCCGCTATGGGATAAACCGTTCCACTTCACGCGTTTTCATAATCAATTCCTGCGTAATCTCCTGCAGGACGGCAGTCTCCATGCCGTCGTCAAGCGCGGTGCGCAAGTCTTCGGCGAGACAACGTACTTCGAAGAGCCCGTCCCCTATTCGCTTTACGACGTCATCGCCCGCCGGCCTGCTCGTGGCATCGGTGGCGGTCTTCAGCGTGAGATCCGAATTGATTCGCTCGGCAATCGGCCTGGAAGCGCCTTTTGCTACGCCAGTGCGTTTTTCATACGCGCGCTGCCGGCAGGCTTGGCTGCAGAACTTGCGACGGCGACCGCGGATAGCGACCTCCATTTCGCGGCCACACCACTGGCAATTGGCGGTAGTTGTGCTCGGCTTTTGATCTGACACAGAAGTCAATTATGGCATGAATACAGATTAAGGCGTTATAATGTGTGGTCTAGTATTTCTACCAAAGGGGGCACGTTCCACATGGCAGATCGAGTTCTTCGTGGCAGTCGCATGGGCGCCGTTTCGTATGAGACCGATCGCGATCATGACCTCGCGCCGCGAATGATGGTCCGCTACCGCACTGAATCCGGTGAGATCTTCGAGGTCCCATTCGCGGATGACGCGGAAATTCCAGGTGAATGGCTGTGCAAGAATGGCCAAATTGGTGAGCTGGTTGAAGGCGAAGGCACTGAAGCCAAGCCGGTGAAGCCGCCGAGGACTCACTGGGACATGCTCCGTGAGCGTCGCTCCATCGAGGAGCTCGACGTGCTGCTGGATGAGCGCGTTGACTTGCTGCGCAAGCGTCGTCGTAACGCCGCTCGCCTGCTGAAGGCTCAGAAGGAAGCCGAAGAAGCAGAGAAGAACGCTTAAGGTTTGAGCTGGCTTGCGCTAGTGAGCTTTAGAGCTTTGTAGCCGTCAATCAAACACTGAAATTCGGGTCCGGATAAGGTTTTGCTCCTTATTCGGACCCATTTTTCGTTGGTGCCTGGCTGCGGCGGGCCGAACCGAGTTACTGACTGCGTTTATGACAAAAATGGCCTGAAAAATGGCTTGAAACTGTCATAAACTAAGACAGTTTCACATTTGCAGCCCCCATTCATACAGGCAGCCCGTATTCACATTTGCAGCCCGCAGTCATACAGGCAGCCCGTCTCCACACAGGTAGGCCGCAATCTTTGGGGCTGCCCTAGCCCTACTTGCGGAATCGCTGCTTAAACTCGTGACCAGCCAGGCGACCAATCTCCGACCCCAGGTTTTTTACCTGCTGCGAGCGGTGCTTGAATCCCCACTTGGTGACCTGCAGCAGAGACTGCTTCACAAAGCTGCCATCCATCTTGGACTCGCCGTACTCGCGCTCAGTAAAGGTGATCGGAACCTCCTCCACCAAGAAGCCAGCCTGTACAGCCTCAAAAGCGAGCTCGGTCTGGAACAGGTACGCAGCCTTGCCAATGTTGTCGAGATCGAGGGTTTCGAGAACTTCCCGTCGATAAGCACGGTAGCCAGCGGTGATATCCGAGATGCCCGCGCCGAGCGCCAGCGAGATGTAGAGGTTGCCGCCGCGGGAGAGAACCTGACGGCTCATTGGCCAGTTGACGGTCTTGCCGCCCGGAATGTAGCGGGAACCGATGACGACATCGGCACCGTCCTCGAGCTTCTCCAGCAGCAGATGGAACTGCTCTGGTGCGTGGGAGCCGTCGGCATCCATCTCGCAGAGAACCTCGTAGTCGCGCTCGAGACCCCAAGCGAAGCCCGCGCGGTACGCACCCCAGAGACCGCCCTTGCCCTCGCGGTGCAGGACGTAGATGTGCTCTTCGCCGTTGTCCGACTTGTCAGCGGCAGCGATTTCATCGGCGAGCTCACCGGTGCCGTCTGGTGAAGAGTCATCGACAACCAAAATGTCGACGCGAGGCTCCGCTGCGCGCAGGCGTGCAATCACGCCCGGCAGGTTTTCCCGCTCGTTGAAAGTGGGAATGACAACCAGCGTCGACTCATTTAGGGCAGTCACTCGTGATTCTCCTTAGTGCATGTTCTGCTCAGTATCCCGGCCATCAACTTCATCTGCGCCTGCCCTGGCATCTCCGCCACGGCGACGCAGGACGGCACCAACCACACAAAGAATACCGAATGCGGTCAGTAGACCTTCAATCCACGTCCCGAAGCGGGCTGCAAAAGTCAGGTGGGCGTACTGAGGCAGAGTTTCAGTGAGTACCTTCTGCTCGAAGATTTTGCTCCGCTTTACGACGTCTCCGTGCGCATCCACAATCGCGCTCACACCGCTGGTTGCGGCGACGGCCGTGGATCGTTGGAACTCCATGGCTCGCATGCGGCTCATGGCCAGCTGTTGGTAGGTCATGTCGGTGAAACCGAAGGTGGCGTTATTTGTGGGCGTGGCCAGCATGGTTGCGCCGTGTTTGACTGCGTTGCGGAAGGCACCATCGAAGACCACTTCGTAACAGGTGGCCACGCCTAGATTGACCTTCTTTAAACCATCGGTGCCTGGCGTTGTAACCACGGCATCGCCGTTGCCCGGAGTCATGTCTCCGGCGTGAGCGACCATGTCGGAAAAGTGACGTAGCAGTTCGCGGAATGGCATGGTCTCGCCGAAGGGCTGGAGATAGATTTTCTCGTGCTGGTCGCCGGGGCCGGTCTGCGGATCCCAGACCACCATGGTGTTTTGCACCCCATTGGTGTAGGTAAAGGTGCCGACCACGATGGGAGCGCCAATATTCATCGCGGCGTTTTCGATAATGCGTGCCGCTTCCCCATCCGTAAACGGGCTGACATCGGAGGAGTTTTCGGGCCAGATGACGATGTCCGGCTGCTCTTCCTTACCTTGGTGGACACGTCGGGCCAGCTCATTGGTGGCATCGGCGTGGTTTTGCAGGACTGCGCGGCGCTGGGCATTGAACTCTAAACCGAGGCGCGGAACATTGCCCTGGATAACCGCGACACGGGTGTTGTCAGCGGCCGTAGGCTCAGGCAGCGGTTGGGTCCACGCAGGAAGAACCCAGCCGACGAATAACGCTCCCACCAAAAGCGCAGCGGAGGTTGCATAGGAACGTAGCGTGAGCGCGACCAGTCCCGCACCAACGCAAGCAGCGAGGAAAGTGACCAATGCAGTGCTGCCGATTGCCACTGCTGGGGCCAGCGGGCCGTCGACCTGCCCCCAGGCAACGCGGAGCCAGGGGAAGCCTCCGAAAGGCCAGCGGGCTAGCAGCGCCTCCCCTGCCACGAGCGCAGCGGCCATGCCAGGGAGCTTCAGCGCGAGGGGGAAACTGGATTGGGCAATCAGCCACATCGCAAGCGCCGCCGGAATTGCGAGCAGTCCCAGCACAATTGAGAGCGCCACGTAGGGGCCAATGCCGACGAAGGAGCCGATCCACGGCAGTGAGAAAAGAGCCGTCGCTGTTGCCCAGCTGAAGCCCACCACTACGCTGGATTTCCAATCGGCTGCGCAGAAGAAGGCAAAAATGAGCAGGGCGAGGCCGATCCAGGCCGTCCACCACCAGCTCATGGGCGCATAGCTTAAGAACTGCAATCCACCAGCGAGGATTGCAATGAAGGCGAGAACGAGGCGCTGCTTTAGTGGGGTAAGCGCGCGAAAGCGCGCCTGCCAGCGATTCGGATTCTCCAGAATGTCTTTCGAAGCGTCTTTCTGAGCGACGTTCCCGTGCTCGCTGGAGCGCGCTTGGCGGTTAGTGTGCACTTGTATAAGAGAACTCTCTACGTTTGCGAGTTTTTGAGTTAGCGCTTGTCGCTGTCGTCCTGGTCATCATCCCAGGCGTTGTCCGGTGCCGGTGGGACGATTTTATCCTGTGGGAAGGCCTTGCCATCCGCACCCGGGAAACCACCAGAGAATCCAGGGAAACCCGAAAAACCGCCAGCACCAGCGCCAGTTCCTGGAGCACCCGGGTTCATGCCGTACTGAGAGACCACCATCATGCTGCGGTCACTGAAGTTGCGGAGTCCGTTGAGCAGCGCCACCGATCCGCTCTTACGAATCAGCCAGCGAGTCGGCGGTAGCACCATGAGGAAACCAACAACCGTGGAGACGACGCCCGGCAGGGCAATCAGCCAAGAGCCAACCAACAGGATTGCCGAGTCAGCCACAAAGTGTCCCGCGCCCTTTGCCGAGCGCTTGATTGCCTCCTCCGGATGCTTCTGTCCGTACTCAGTAAGAGTACGAGAAGTATCCAGCAGCAACTTCTGGTAGATGCGCTTGAACTCGATGGCGGCGAAAACCAATCCCAGAATGAATAGACCCAGAACCAGCAGGACGGTCCAGCCATAGCCAATCCATTCACCAAGTGCGATAAAGGCCGCAATCTCGGCGATGAGGTAAATAATTGTGAACCACTTGCTCATAGTTCCCCAGTGTAACCGCCACTAGATGAGCAAGTGGTTACGGCTATCGGCCGGTTAGACGACGACTAGCGGTCGCCTACCGGTCAGCGCGCTCCTCCAAGTCGCCCTCTGTATCCAGGTAGGTCTGGCGCAGCAGATCCATGCGTTCCTGGTCGGGGTTTTCCCACATACCGCGCTCGGCGGCCTCCATCAGGCGCTCGGAAATATCGTGCAGAGCCCACGGATTCGACTGTTCAAAGAACTCGCGGTTTTCCGGGTTCGCAACGTACTCGTCGGTAAGCGTTTCGTACATCCAGTCATCCATGACCTGCGCCGTCGCGTCGTAACCGAAGAGGTAGTCGACGGTTGCGGCCATTTCGAAGGCGCCCTTGTAGCCGTGGTTACGCATTGCCTGCATCCAGCGTGGGTTGACCACGCGGGCACGGAAGACGCGTCGCGTCTCCTCGTGCAGGGTGCGGGTGCGCACGGCGTCCGGGCGGGTGGAATCGCCCACATAGGCCTCCGGAGCGGAACCCGTCAGTGCGCGGACCGTGGCGATCATGCCGCCGTGGAACTGGAAGTAGTCATCGGAGTCGGCGATATCGTGCTCGCGGGTATCGGCATTCTTCGCGGCAACCTGAATACGGCGGTAGGCCGTCTTCATGTCGTCAGCTGCCTCTTCCCCATCGACACCGCGGCCATAGGCGTAGCCACCCCAGGTCGTGTAGACCTTTGCCAGGTCCGCGTCATCGCGCCAGGAACCGGAATCGATCAGCTGCAGCAGGCCAGCTCCATAGGTGCCCGGCTTGGAACCGAAGATGCGACGCGGGCGCTCCTGCTGGTCGGCCTTCGCATGGGCGCGCACGTAGTTGTCCTCATCGGATTCATCAAGCTTGACGACGAGCTGAAACGCATCATCCAAAAGGTCGATAACATGCGGAAACGCATCACGGAAGAAGCCGGAAATACGGACGGTCACGTCAATGCGCGGGCGGCCCAGCTCCTCCAGCGGAATCGGCTCAAGGCCGACAATACGGCGAGATGCGTCATCCCACACCGGATGCACACCAATCAACGCGAGCACCTCGGCGATGTCATCGCCCGAGGTACGCATGGCGGAAGTGCCCCACACCGACAGACCAACCGACTTGGGGTACTCACCGTGGTCGGCGCGGTAGCGCTCAATCAGGCCATCGGCGAGGTTAACACCGGTTTCCCAAGCCAGGCGCGACGGCACCGCCTTGGGGTCAACCGAGTAGAAGTTGCGGGCAGTCGGCAGCACGTTGACCAGGCCACGCAACGGTGAGCCGGAGGGGCCAGCCGGGACGAATTCGCCATCGAGAGCAGAAAGAATGCGTGGGATCTCCTCGCTGGTAGCAGCCAGGCGCGGGAGAATTTCGTCGCGGGTGAACTGCAGCAGCTCGACGACCTGGTCGAGGCCGTTTGGTGCCGCGATATCGGCAAATTCCTCGGAGCCGAGCACTTCAGCCGCGATCTGTGTCACCGGTTGGTCGGGATTCTTCACCACGGCGGTTACCAGCGCCGTAGCCAGTGCATCGATAGAGTCCACAGCGTGGCGTTCATCGGTGCCGTCCTCGGCCAGGCCGAGAGCTTCGCGCAGGCCCGGCAGGGTCTGCTTGCCGCCCCACAGCTGGCGGGCGCGCAACATGGTGGTCACAGTGCCGATTAGAGATTCGTCTTCCGGTGCCTGGCTGAGCACGTGGAGGCCACCGCGGATGGCGACGTCCTTAATCTCGCAGAGCCAGCCGTCGACATGCATGAGCATGTCATCGAAGACCTCCTCGTCCGGGCGCTCGTCCCAGCCGAGGTCGCGGTCCATCTTCGCGGCGGTCAGCAGCGTCCAAATCTCCTGGCGGATGGCCGGCAGCTTGGCCGGATCCATGGCGGAGATGTTCTGGTGCTCGTCGAGAAGCTGTTCCAGACGGGTGATGTCACCGTAGGATTCGGCGCGGGCCATTGGCGGAATGAGGTGGTCGACAAGCGTGGCGTGAGCACGGCGCTTGGCCTGTGTGCCTTCGCCCGGGTCGTTGACCAGGAAGGGGTAGATCATTGGCAGCTCGCCGATGGCAGCATCCGGG
The DNA here is from genome assembly GCF_001838335.1 of Corynebacterium sp. HMSC075F02. Lineage (NCBI taxonomy): Bacteria > Bacillati > Actinomycetota > Actinomycetes > Mycobacteriales > Corynebacteriaceae > Corynebacterium > Corynebacterium sp. HMSC075F02. The sequence continues at coordinate 81,287 of NZ_KV836311.1, forward strand.
CCGCAGGAAGCGGAAAGGCCGACGGTCTTGCCCGGCAGCCACTCCAGGTTGCCGTGCTTGCCCATGTGAACCACGGCATCGGCGCCGAAACCGCCCTCCGCCTGCGGCAGCGACAGGAAGCGGTAGCAGGCCAGGTAATGGTGCGTCGGCGGCAGATCCGGGTCGTGGTAGATACCCACCGGGTTGTCACCGAAACCGCGCGGTGGCTGCACCATGACCACGACATTGCCGAAGGTCAGGCCCGCAATGTAGATGTCCTGGGTATCCGGGTGGACGTACAGGGTGCCCGGCGCGGCACCCCACTTGTCCTGCATGTCGGAGCGAAGTTCTTCCGGCAAGGTAGCGAAGAACTTCTCGTAGGTGGCAGCGGGCAGGCGAAGCTCGGCTGCCTCCATAACCTCTTCGGTCAGCCAGTCCGGGTCCTGGCCGCCGGCCTCGATGATGGCGTGAATGAACGCATCTGGTTCATCGGCACCATCCTCGGCGGTGGCATATCCGGGGATTTTGGTGGTGTCGCCGAGGTTGTATCCGGCGTCGGCAAGCGCGTGCAGCACCTTCAACGTGGATGCTGGTGTGTCCAGACCGACAGCGTTGCCGATGCGGGCGTGCTTGGTCGGGTACGCAGAGAGCATGACGGCGACGCGCTTGTCAGCGTTGTTGATGTGGCGGAGCGCGGCGTAACGGGTGGCGATGCCGGCCAGGCGGTCGCAACGCTCGAGATCCGGGACGTAGGAAATGAGCTCGTCGGAGTCGATTTCCTTAAACGAGAACGCGACCGAGATGATGCGGCCGTCGAATTCGGGGACGGCGACCTGTGTTGCGACGTCCAGCGGCGACAGACCTTCGTCGTTGTCCTCCCATGCCGCCTTGGACGAAGTCAGGGCCAAACCCTGGATGATGGGAATGTTCAGGTCTGCGAGTGCGGCGACATCCCAGCCGTCATCGTCCTGGCCGGCCTGCGCGAGTGCCGGGCGGTTGCCGCCAGCGGCGAGCACCGTGGTGATGAGCGCGTCGCAGGAAGCTAGCTCTGCCAGCAGTTCATCGCTGGCGGTGCGCAGGGACGCGGCGAAGATAGGCTTGGCGACGTAGCCGCGAGCCTCGACCGCGTCAGCAAGCGCCTCAATGTAGTGCGTATTTCCCGCCAGGTGCTGGGCGCGGTAGTAAATAATGCCGACGGTGCCGCGGGAATCTTCCGTGGCCACCTTGGAGTCGCGCTCCAGGAAACCCCAGGCCGGCATGCGAGTGGGCTCTTCAAAGCCAAGACCGGTCAGAAGCAGTGTGTCCGACAGGAAATTGTGCAGCTGTGCGAGGTTCTTTGCGCCGCCTTCCGCCAGGTAAATGTGCGTTTGCGTGGCGACGTTTGCGGGAACTGTCGAATACTCGGTGAGTTCGGCATCGGGTGCCTGCTCACCGGAGACGAGGACGGTGGGAATACCGGAGTTCACAAAGTAGTCGATGCCGGATTCCCAGGCGCGGCGGCCACCGAGAAGTCGGATGATGACGACATCGGCGCCGTCGGCAAGCGTGGGCAAATCATCGTCGAGCAGACGCGCCGGGTTTGCCCAACGGTAGGACACCTCCGGGTTGGCCTGAGCGGCCGCGCGGGCGGACAGAAGGTCGGTATCCGAGGTCGACAGCAGCAGAATCACGGTGTAGTCATTCACTTCCTGGGGAGCAACGCGTCCCCGGTCGGCGGGAGTCTGCCTTCTAACCGATGACGAGGTCTGACTGTGACAGTGGCGCGACCGTGCGGATTTTCACCGAGCTTCTCGTCAGCGGCATGGCAGTGGATTTCTCCATCACTCTACTGCAGGGGCTATTGCTAGAGTTCCAGCGACTGCTCCGCCGGCTGATCTGGGAAGTGGGACCAGAGGAAGTCGGTGGCATTAGTCAGTTCCGCGAGCATCGGAACGATATGGTTAATGCCCGTCTTCGGTAGCACCGGTGAAGTCGTGTTTTCGACGTACTCCAGGTCGGTGAAGCCGAGATTCAGCCAGGAATCGCGCAGCTTGCGAACCTGGTTGATGGGGATGATGTCATCATGCTCACCCGAGTAGAGGTACACCGGCGCATTTGGGACGAAGTTGCCGACGCGCTGGCGTGCGAGTTCCTTCTGTACCGGCTCGTAGCGCTTAATCATCTCGCTGAGTGACTCACCGCTAGTCGTGTACTGGTCAGTGGTTTCAAACGAGTGATGGAAACCCAAGCCACCCGCGCAGTAGTTGCCCACGTTGTCCAGCAGTTCTTTGCCTTCGGGGCTGATTTCTTCCTTGAGGACTCGGCGCAGCTCCGGATCCTTATCCAGGACAGAATTGATTGCCAGTGCAATCGCGGCGGTCAGCGTAGTGCCATCAATCTGGTCGAGGACGTTTGCGAGATCGGACGGCGGGCCGCCGGCGGCAGATGCGGCGACGTTGAGCTCTGGAGCGTAGACACCTGCACGCTCAGCGGCTGCAGCGGCTGCGGAGCCACCCTGGGAGTAGCCATAAATTCCCACGGGCGCATTTTTGTCCACGCCGAGCTCGTGTGAGGCAGACACGGCATCAAACAGTGACTGTGCCGAGGCGATGTTGTCGACGTAGTCCTGGTTACCCTGGGAATTGCGGTGGTGGTCGATCATCACCACAGTCGCGCCTCGCTTCAAGTTCGCGACCATCGGGATCGTCTCGTATGGAGCAATAATGTCCAACGGACCGAACTCAATCTTTAGGCCGGTCTGCGAGGATACCGAGGGGTCGCACTTTTCCGCGCCCCCCTGCGTGCCCGGCGCGATTGCGACGACCGGACGCGGACCGCTGCCCTTCCACTCCGTCTTCGGCGTCACCACAAGGGCTGTGTCCACACTGGGATTTCCGAGGGAATCCGTGGAGTTGTAGTGAATACGCTTGGCATCCACATTCCACAGCTTGTCGTTCACCATCATCTCGGCATCCTCACTGCTGACCAGCATGCCGGCATTTGCCGTGCGCGACGGGGTCAGCGGCAGAGAATTCAGCGGAGAGGCTGCGGCCACGCGAGCCTGTTCCGGGGTCAGCTGCCTGCCTGCGCCCTCGCTACCAGACTCCTCATCGTCTTTCTCGATGCCGAGTAGCCTCTCCATATTCGGGTTCGGTACATGGCCGAAACCAGGCAGTTCGCGGTTTGCGCTTGACGACGACACCTTATCCGCCAGCCCACTATCCGATAGGCCCGGGATGTTTAGTGGCTGTGCGTTTGCAGGTGTAGCCAGGCCGATGGTCATAAGACCTGCTAGCGCTACCCCGATTCCCGTTCGGATTGTGCGACGGTTTCGTCGTGAAGCAGAGCGTGTCTGTGTCGAGGCACGGCCGGTGCCGACGGTGTCGTGTGCCTCGTGCGTGAGTGCTTCAGCGTCGTGATGTGGCATGAAATCTCCTGAATAACCCCAGATTGAAAACCCAATGAAAACTTCCCTTAATTCAGAGGAAGTTAGGTTATGAAAACAATAAGGTTTTAAAAAGGTAGATCGGTGGATTTTCAGTGAAGAATTTGTATGTTTTTGCGGAGGGGTATGAAAACTCCACTTCAGGATGGTTTCGTTGGGCTGGAAAGGGGCTGGATAATGTGCCCCTGTTTTCGGGGGCTCAGCTCTGTGTGTGTTTGCGTATTCTTGAGAGTATGACTGCATCTGATCAAGGAACCCGCACTCGTCAGGACGGTTGCCCCGGCAGCCGCAAGGTTCATATCGCAGCTGATGGCGCAATTGGTCGTCTGCGCTTCCCCGGAGGCTTTCTCCCCGCGCCGGGCTTCGCCGTACTCGCCGATTTGGCCGAGAATTTCGGCGACGGTGATATTCACTTCACCTCCCGCGGCAATGTTCAGATCCGTGGCATCACCAACACCGGCGCATTCGCCGATGCCGCGGAAGAAGAGAAGCTGGTTCCCTCCACCAGCCACGACCGCGTACGCAACGTTCTTCAGTCGCCGCTGTCCGGTCGCGTCGGCGGTAAAGCTGATGTGCGCGACCTGGTTCAAGAGTTCGACAAGGCCCTCATCGCGGAGCCGTCGCTGGCAACACTGCCAGGTCGCACACTCATGGCTTTCGACGATGGCCGCGGTGACGTGCTCGGTGAGCGCCCCGACTTCGGTGTTGTCGCCCACGATGAGAACACGTTCGAACTCATCATTGGTGGCGCGACCTCGGGGCTTGTCGTCTCGCGTGACGACGTCGTGGAGGCTCTCATCACCACAGCGAAGGTGTGGAATGACAGCCGTGGTTCAGCCTGGCGCATCGCCGAAGCCAATGCGGCCGAGCGCGTTGCTGATGCCGTAGTCGAGGAATTGGGCGCGCGAGTTCGTCGCCAGGAGCCGACTCCGGCTGAGAGCTTCGATGCCACCGCCGGGCTGTCCCGCCAGATCGGTTGGATTGACCAGCCGGATGGCCTGGTTAGCCTGGCCGCTGGCCTGCGCTTTGGTGTCCTCCCGGCGCGTCTGGCCCGAGCGATCTCGCACACTCAGGTGCCGGTGCATATCACTCCGTGGTACTCGCTGATCCTGCATGATTTGGAAGAGGAAGTTGCCGAACAGGTCGTCAAGGTATTGGCGCCCAATGGTCTGATCTTCGATCGGAAGTCCACCTGGCTGCGCGTCAGCGCCTGCACCGGACGCCCCGGCTGCAAAAAGTCTCTGGCTGACACCCGCGGCGATGCTTCTCACGCAATTGCCGATGGCCGACTGCCCGAGGGGCGCGTGCACTTCTCCGGTTGTGAGCGTCGCTGCGGCAAGCCCAAGGGCGGTTACTTCGACTATCTCGCCACCGGGGACGGAGAATACGAAGTCACTGCTGTGGACTAGGCTTTAAGCCTATGAAGCGCTTTGAGTACAACACCGACGGTGCGGATATTTACCGTAACTCGTTTGCCATCATTCGCGAAGAAAGCGATCTTTCCCGCTTCGATGCCGATGAGGAAACCGTCGCTGTCAGAATGATTCACGCAGCAGGTCAGACCGACCTGGCCAAGGACATCGTCTTTTCCACGGGAGCTGTGCGCGCAGCTCGCCAGGCTCTCGAGGAAGGCGCTCCTATCTTCACCGATGTCAACATGATCGCCTCGGGTATTACCCGCAAGCGCTTACCTGCTGACAACGAGGTCATCTGCCTGCTGCGTGATGAGCGCGTCCCCAAGCTGGCTCAAGAACTCGGCACCACGCGCACTGCTGCCGCCGTGGAGCTGTGGAAGCCACGCCTAGAGGGCGCGGTTGTCGCCATCGGCAACGCTCCCACCGCCCTCTTCCACCTGCTCAACCGCATTAATGAGGGCTCCTTCCCCATGCCCGCTGCCATTTTGGCCATGCCAGTGGGCTTCGTCGGTGCCGCGGAATCAAAGCAGGCCACTATCGACTCCGGTGCCGAAAACCCAGAGCTGAAGTACATCACCGTCACCGGCCGTCGCGGTGGCTCGGCTATCACCTGTGCTGCCCTCAATGCCATTGCCACCGCAAAGGAGATCATCTAAACCATGTCCGGCTCCTACAGTGCTCAGCCTGGTCATCTCTACGGCGTCGGACTCGGTCCCGGCGACGCAGGTCTCATTACACTCCGCGGTGCCGACATCATCCGCACAGCCGATGTCATCGCCTACCATGCCGGCACTCACGGACGTTCCACGGCGCGCTCAATCGCCGCCGAACTGATTGACGCGCGTGACGACGCTGCCGTGGAAGAACAATTGCAATACCCGGTGACCACCGGGCGCCCAGCCGACTATCGCGAGCAGCTCGCCGGTTTCTATGCAGAGGCCACTGCTCGCCTGCACAAGCACTTGGCCGAGGGACGAAGTGTTGCAGTGCTTTCGCTCGGTGACCCGATGCTCTATAGCTCGTACCAGCATCTGCACCACGCTCTCAGCGAGGACTTCCCCACTGAGATTGTCCCCGGAGTGGCCAGCATTACTGCGGCGGCAGCAGAGATTGGTCAGCCGCTCGGCGAGGCTACCGAAATCGTCAGCGTTGTCCCAGCCACCGCCGATTCCGAGCGCATCGCTGCGGTTCTTGACGCCTCAGACTGTGTAGTCATTATGAAGCTGGGGAAAAACGTTGAGAAGGTGCGCACAGCGTTGCAGTCCGCAGGCATGCTCGAGCGCGCCTACGTTGTCGAGCGAGCAACGATGAATGAGCACACCAGCTACCCGCTGGTCGATGCAGACCCGGAGAAAGTTCCGTACTTTGCAGTAGCCGTCGTGCCTTCCGCTGTCTACGGCACTGAACGGAGCGTATCTGGAGCATCAGAGCCAGCTAATGATGTGGCGACCGGTGTAGCCACCGATACGGCGACTGAGTCGGCTACCCCAGCGGTCGGTGAAGTTATCGTTGTCGGCCTGGGCCCGGGTGCGGAGCGCTGGACCACCCCAGAAGTCACTGAGGAACTGGCCCGGGCCACGGATCTGGTTGGCTACTCCACCTACATCAACCGGGTTCCTGAGCGCGCCGGGCAACGCCGCCACCTCTCCGACAACCGCGTAGAGGCAGAGAGAGCCACTATGGCGCTGGATATAGCCAAGCGTGGAGGTCGAGTTGCGGTGGTCAGTTCCGGTGACCCGGGGGTCTTCGCCATGGCGGCCGCAGTGCTGGAAGTCGCTGACGACGATATGTGGCGAAACATTCCAGTTCGAGTCGTGCCGGGCATGACTGCTGCTCAGGCTGTCGCAAGTCGAGTGGGTGCTCCCCTTGGCCATGACTTTGCGATGCTCAGTCTCTCCGACAGGTTGAAGCCCTGGGAGGTCGTCGTTAAGCGAGTGCGTGCTGTAGCCGGTGCGGACATGGCGTTTGCTGTCTACAACCCGGCCTCCAAGTCGCGGAGATGGCAGATTCGAGAGCTGCGTGCCTTGGCTTTGGAATACCGCGAGCCGACAACGCCTGTGATTGTGGCGCGGGCAGTCGGCTCGGAGCAGGAACACGTCACCGTGACCACGCTGGCGGAGTTCGACCCGGATGTCGTCGATATGCGGACCATGGTGATTATTGGTTCGTCGTCGACAAAGGCGTATCGTGCCGGCAAGACCACTCGGGTCTACACCGCACGCCACTACGGTGAGGGCGGCACCAGCGGAACTGGCGAGTTGCTGCGTTAGCCGCTATGCCCGGCGGACGACGGCGTTGTACGCCTCATCCACCGTTGTGGCGACGGTGGCGATATCCGCGCCGGGCAGCTGCGGGCGCTGCACGATAACGACCGGCTTCTTCAGGTCGCGGGCTGCCTCAATCTTGGCGTAAGTAGCAGCACCACCGGAGTTTTTGGTTGCCACGCAGTCCACGGCGTAATCCCGCATGAGCTTGCGCTCCGCTGCGACATCGTAAGGCCCACGGCTGAGAATAATCTTCCGATTCTTCGGCAGCGGCGGCGCGGGCTGTTCCACACAGCGAATGAGGTAACGGCCGTTGGAATCACCGGCAAATGGAGCAAGCTGCTGACGGCCAATAGTGAGAAACGGGCTGTAGAAACGGTCGGCAACAACGTCCGCGGCCTCCTGCATGGAGGACACCTCAATCCAGTTGTCGCCAGGCTGCTTCTCCCACGCAGGGCGATGCAGCGCAACAAGCGGAATACCGGTAGCGCGGGCAGCTTCAGCAGCAGATTCGCTGATCTGTTCTGCATACGGATGCGTGGCATCGATGATGACTTCCGTGGCATCGGAGATTAGCCACCGAGTCAGTCCTGCGGGACCGCCAAAACCGCCGATACGGACATTGCCGACGGGCAGCTTGGGGTTTGAAACGCGACCGGCCAGTGAAGAGGTGACAAACCAGCCCTCGCCCACTAAGCGCTTGGCCAGGGCGCGGGCTTCAGCAGTCCCACCCAGAATTAGTGCACGCATGGAATGGTCCGTCCGTGTTCATCGCGTGGGCGATCATCGCTGTAGAGGTAGCTATCCGGGAACGCCTCGGCGGTGAGCACCTTGCCGACAATGATGACAGCCGTACGAGTCACACCGGCATCCTTGACCTGCTGCGCGATATCAGACAGCGTGCCGCGGAGAATAACCTGTTCCGGGCGGGATGCGAAGGCCACGACTGCCACCGGACCGTGCTCACCATAATGCGGGGTGAGCTCCTCGACCACACGATCGATGTCGTGGGCGGCCAAGTGAATGCACAGAGTCGCGCCCGTGCGGCCGAAGTTCTCCAGGGTCTCGCCCTCCGGCATCTTGGAAGCGCGCCCGGAGATACGAGTCAGCACCACCGACTGACCAACAGTTGGCACCGTGAGCTCGTGGCCGAGAGCGGCCGCCGCCGCGGAAAATGCCGGCACACCCGGAACGATTTCGTAGTCAATACCGAGCTCGCTGAGACGACGGACCTGTTCTGCCAGCGCCGACCACACCGACGGGTCGCCGGACTGCAGGCGTGCGACATCCTTGCCCGCCGCATGCGCTGCCTGAATGGTCTCGATGATGGTATCCAGCGGCATACGCGCGGTATTGATAATCTCTGCGCCTTCGGGACAGTTCTCCAGCACCTCAGGCGGGACAATCGATCCCGCGTAAAGGCACACTGGGCAGGAACGAATAAGCCGGTCCGCGCGCAGCGTCAGCAAATCCGCTGCCCCCGGGCCTGCACCGATGAAATACACAGTCATTGTGAGTTACAGAGTCCTCAATATTTTCTAGACAGAGAAATTACGTCTATGGTAGCGCAGGCTCTACTGGCTTCTCCGCCACCCACTGCACCACCGGCAACGCAGGGCGCCACGCAGTGAAACTGCCGACTGCACCTGCGCGCTCCACGGAAATCCGGGTGACATCCCCGCCATAGTCGCGACGCGCCTGCCACAGCAGAGCCTCCGACTCCAGCGTCACGGTGTTTGCGACGATGGTGCCTCCCGGGGCAAGGCGTTGCCAACAGGTTTCAATCATTCCGTCAGCAGTGAGACCTCCGCCGATGAAAATGGCATCTGGGCGAAGATGCGAGTCTGCCAACACCGCTGGTGCCGCTCCGTGGTGGACGGTCACATTGCCAGACAGAGCCGCCACATTCTTAGCAATTCGCTCTGCACGAACAGCATCACGCTCGAAAATTTCCGCACGTCCGCCGTGCCGAGCCCACTCAATGCCAATCGACCCCGTGCCACCGCCGACATCCCACAGCAGAGCTCCCGGCCGCGGATCCAACGCAGCGACCGTCATTTGGCGAATCGGCGCCTTCGTCAGCTGACCATCCGAATCAAAGTCACCGTCGCGCAGCCAGCCGCGCGCGCTTCCCGACGGCTCCACCGCCAGCACCGTGAGGTTGCCAGCTGCAACCGGTGGGTTCGCCACTGTGCCTTCGGCAACGGACTCCGGCAGCCCTGTAGCTTCCGTGCCGCCGAGATTGGTCAGCACGGTGAGCTTGGTGTCTGGGCGGTCGGCTAAAACCGTAGCGACCTCTTTCACTGAATCCGCGTTTCGGCACAGCACCAGGAAGGGCCGTAGTGAATCCGCTACCGGTACGACACGCGCGGCACCAGGTAGCCCCGGTTTCCCTGTCACCAGCGAAATCACCGGAGTGTCATGCAAGGGCCAGCCAAGGTAGGCGCAGGCCAACGAGGCTGACGATGGCGCTGGAATAACCTCCAAGGCTCCACGGCCGAGTTCCCGAACCAGGGACGCTCCGACACCGTGGAACATGGGGTCGCCACTGGCGAGGATGACATCGACTGCGGGGTCAATATCTGCCAGGGTGGCCTGCCAGTCCTTCCAGAAGCCACCTGGCCAAGGTGAGAGGTCGGCGTCCAGGTTGACGTCGGCAAGCAAATGGAGCTGACGGGGAGAGCCAATGATGCGGCGAGCGGACGACAACGCCTCGACAGCGCGGGCGGATAGGCCAGGGTACCCGTCGCAGCCGATGCCGACGACGCGAAGCTTTGGGCTCATCGGGGCATCTTGCGCCAAATCCAGCGCGGAGTCAGATGTGTGGCGCGTGCGAGCAATGCCAATTTACGCGGCACCCAGACGTGGGGCTTCCGACCGTCGAAAGCAGTGACGGCGGCCTCCGCGACCTCGGCGGGGCGCGAGGACATCGGCGCTGGCTTCATGCCTTCGGTCATGCGGCCGATGACGAAGCCCGGCCGGACAATCGTCAGCTGAATATGGCTGCCGTGCAGGCGGTCCTGCATGCCCTGGAGGAAACCGTCGAGGCCGGCCTTCGCCGAACCGTAGACGTAGTTGGCGCGGCGCACGCGGGCACCTGCGATAGAGGAAAAGGCCATGATGCGGCCCGCGACCTTATCGCGCACAGGCAGAGTGCCGGCGGCGATGTCGGACTCCATGCGCGCGACAATCTCGGTGAGAATCGACGCCTGTGCCGTGAAGTCGGTATGTATGACTGCCGCAGCAGCCTCGCCGGACTCCTCGCACTTCCGCTGATCACCGAGGATACCGAACGCGACAATCACCGTGTCAATGGGACCGTGCTGCCAGGCGTGCTCGACGAACTGGCGGTGTGCCGCGATGTCATCGGCATCAAAGTGGATGCGGTGCACCGCGACGGCACCGGAGTCGATGAGCCGACCGGCAATGCCGTCGAGTGCCCCAGTGCGGCGCGCAGCGAGCGTGAAGGTGTTGTGGTTGGCCAGTCGCGCGGCAACTTCCCCGCCGATCTCGCTGGTGGCACCAAGAACGAGTACGTGTCCCATGCGCTAGAAAATACCTTTCCTCTAAACCTCGATTAGACGGTAATTAAATCGTGCGGACCATTATTGACCGATTCTCCGCCGTCTTCGGTGACAACGATGATGTCTTCCAGCCGCATACCGAACTCACCCGGCAGGTACACACCCGGCTCCACCGAAAACGCCATGCCAGGCTCGAGCTTGAGCTCATTGCCAGCCATAATGAACGGCTCCTCATGCGTGGACAGGCCAATGCCATGACCAGTGCGGTGAATGAAGTACTCGCCGTAGCCCGCAGCGGTGAGGCTATTACGCGCAATCGCATCGATCTCTGCAGCCGTCACACCGGGGCGCACCGCCGCCACGGCAGCTTCCTGCGCCTTGCGCAGAGCCGCCCACGCTGCAGCTTCCTTCTCCCCCGGCTTGCCGACGACATAGGTGCGCGTGCAATCGGAGTGGTAGCCAAGCGGCAAGGTGCCTCCGATATCGACGACCACCACGTCGCCTTCCTCGATGACGCGGTCGGAGAAATCGTGGTGCGGATTCGCGCCATTTTCAGCGGAGCCGACAATGACGAAGTCAATGGCGACGTGCCCCTCCTCCAGGATGGCAGCCGAGATCTCGTCGGCGACCTCGCGCTCAGTGCGACCTGCGCGCAGCATGCCCGGCACACGAGCGTGAACGCGGTCAATAGCGGCGCCGGCCTCGCGCAGCTGTTCAATCTCAGCGGCGTCCTTGCGCATGAACAGTTCCTTCAGAAGGTCTCCGGCCAACACAGTTTTAGCTCTGGTGAGATCCTGAATGGGAATCAAGTGGTCAGCGGTCAAAGAGGCTCCCACTGCGAGGGTGCCCACGTGGCCCACCAAGTCGGCGACAATGCGGTGCGGATTCTCTCCGTCTTCCCACAACACCACATCGGCGTTGAGATCACCGATAGCGCACAGCGGCAGATCCCCGCGCTCCACGGCGGGCAGTACCAACGTGGTGGTGCCGGATGCAGTGACCACCAGCGCGGTCAGGCGTTCATGCGAAGTGACCGCAGAACCAATGAGATACTGCAGGTCAGCGCCGGTTCCAAAGACTGCAGCGTCCGCATCGCGGCTGCGGAGTAGCTCCGCAGTGCGATCCAGACGCTGCTGATAGATGTCAAAGCTAAAGATACCGTTGCTCATAGTTGCCAACTGTACCCGTCGGCCTGTGCCCGTCGCCGGTTGAGTGGCCTCGGGGCGACGAGGCTTCGGCTGACCAACGTAACCGGCAACTAATTGTTCAGCGCCACTACGCCCCTGCGAATTGCCTGAATAGCCTCGGCGGACTTGTCGCGAATGTCCGTGGAGTAGCCCGTCTTCTTGATCTGCTGCAGCAGGTCAATGACCTGACGGCACCAGCGGACAAAGTCACCTGGAGTCAGCTCCGCGCCACTCTCGGCGGCGGCTTGCAGGCAGTACCCCAGCGGTGCACCCGCAGTCCACTGATGAATTGCCGTAGCAAAAGCCATATCCGGCAAGTCCGTTACCGGCAGCCGGTAACGGCGCTCATCCTCCGACAGTTCCTCCCAGATGCGGTAGGTGTTCCCCAGCGCCTTGGCCAGCGGCTCGGTAGGCACCTCGTCACTGCCTTGACTGGCCTTGCGGTTTTCAAAGACCAAGCTCGACACCGCACCGGCCAGTTCCGCGGGGTCCAGGTCATCCCAAATACCGCGGCGCAGACACGTGGCCACCAGCAAATCCGAGCCGTTGTGAATCTGCGCCAGCCGCAGGCCTTCCTCGGTAATTGTCGGCTCCGCGCCCTCCCGCCATTCCACGTAGTCCATTTGTGTTAGCAACTGCAGCATGCGGTCGAATGTGCGCGCCAATGTATCCGAGGCGGAATCGACGCGCTTTTGCAGCTTGGCCACATGCGCCTCGGCCTGCCGCAGCGTATCGGCGTGACGAGCCATCGTCTCCACCGCAGGATCGCCATGTAGCGGATGCTCGCGCAGCTCCTGGCGCAACTTCCTCACCGCCGGCGAGTTGCCACCAGTGCGACGCTTCAGCCTCTTTGGTCCCTTTAGCCCCTTGCGGCCAATCTCTGCGCGCACAATTCCGAGCGCACGTCGCGGATGCCGGTCCGCATCCCGAGGCAGCTTAATCGCGCCGACCGTCTGCGGCGCCGCTGGGAAGATATGCGGCTCCACACGCCCCACGAACCCGCCGACACTGATGACACCGGGACGTGGATTCGACTTCGAATGGTCCTCTCGGTACACCACCGCCAACTGCACCTTCTTACCCTTCGGCAGCGGAATAACCTCGCCTCGACGGAGTCTGCGCAGCGCGGTCACTGTTTCCGTATGGCGGTCTTCAATATTGCGGCGCTTGGCGTTCTTCTCCTCCTGGGTCAGCTTCGCGCGCAGATCCAGGTATTCAAGCATCTGGGTTAGGCGCTCGTCGTCACGCGAACTGCCTTCCTCGCTTGACGACGACCCCTCAGCCTCCGCCCCTTCAGCGTGCGCATCGGCTCCCCTGCCGAGCAATTCCGCACGCAGGGCCGCGGCTTCCTGCTTGGCCTTGGACAGTTCGGCGGCGACTCCGACAATGTCGCCATCCGCCTGGAACTGGGCGAATGAGCGCTCCATGACGCGCTTCGAGCCTTCGTAACCGAGCGTCTGCAGGAGGTTGACGCTCATGTTGTAGCTCGGCGCGAAGGTGGAAATCAGCGGGTATGTGCGCGTAGATGCCAGCCCTGCGACAGCCTTCGGATCCATTGCCGGGGCCCACTGCACCACTGCGTTGCCGACAGTGTCGATACCGCGGCGGCCAGCGCGACCGGTCATCTGCGTGTACTGACCCGGCGTGAGATCCACATGTGCTTCGCCGTTGAACTTGACCAGCTTCTCCAGCACGACCGTGCGGGCAGGCATGTTGATGCCCAGCGCAAGCGTCTCGGTGGCGAAGACAACCTTGACCAGGCCTTCGTTAAAGAGCTCTTCCACAATGTGCCGGAACGCCGGCAGCATGCCCGCATGGTGCGCCGCAAAACCACGGATGAGAATGCGGCGCCAGCGCAGGAAACCGAGAACCTGCAGATCTTCCTTCGGAATGTGTGCAACACCGTCATCGATAATCTTGGCGATGCGCTCCTGCTCATCCCGGTCGGTGAGCTCTGCGCGCGTAGCACCGACCTGCGCCAGCGCGCCTTCGCAGCCCGCGCGGGAGAAGATGAAAACGATCGCGGGCAGCATGTTCATGGAGCCGAGCATGCGGATAACATCGCCGCGCTTCGGCGGGCGGAATTTGCGCTGCCCCTTATCACCCCAGCTATACGAGCGGCCACCCCCCTTGTGCTTTTTGTACTGGTAACGCTCCCTGGCCCCAGCGTCCCCGTAGCCGAACTCGGCACGACGGCACGCCTCCAACAGGTCCTGATTGACCTTGTCCGACTTCGCCTCGAAAAGCGGATAGAGCCGATTTCCCACCAGCATGTGCTGATGCAGTGGAACTGGGCGCAGATCCGTGACAATGACGTCCGTGTGCCCGCGCACCGTGGAAAGCCAGCGGCCGAACTCCTCGGAGTTGGACACCGTCGCGGACAAACCGATGACGGCCACGGACTGGTCGAGGTTCAAAATAACCTCTTCCCAGACAGCGCCGCGCTCGCGGTCTGCGAGGTAGTGAATCTCGTCCATCACCACATGCGTGAGCCTCTTCAGCGTCGGCGAGTCCGCATAAATCATGTTGCGCAGCACCTCGGTGGTCATCACCACGATGTCCGCGTCGCCATTAATAGAAGTGTCGCCAGTGAGCAGGCCTACGCGGTCCTCGCCGTAGTCCTCGATTAGGTCGTGGTACTTCTGGTTGCTCAACGCCTTGATAGGTGTGGTGTAAAAGCACTTGCCACCGCGCTCAAGAGCTGCATAAATAGCGAATTCGCCAACAATGGTCTTGCCCGCACCGGTGGGTGCACAGACGACAACGCCCCGCCCTGCCTCAATTGATTGGCAGGCGCGGAGCTGAAAGTCGTCAAGATCGAAATCCTGTTGGCTGACGAAATCGCCGAGAAGAGTCATGCCTCTAGAGTGTCATAAACCGCGCTAGAGAACATCATCAAAGTCGCTCGTCGGACGATTTCGCAAGTCCTGCGTCGGCATCGGAGTCTCCGGAATCATGCCCTGTGGCCGTGGTGGACGCGAATTGCGAGTAGGACGCATCTGGGATGCCCGCGTCGGCGTCGGCGCGTTCACTGGCGTGGGGCCAGAGACCGGAGAGGTCGTCGGGGCCGCTGATGCCGTCGGCATGCCGCCCGGCTGAATCGACGTCGGCGCACTTACTGAAGTCGGGGCGTCAATGCCGCCCACATCACCGATACCGCCGGCGGAGCCAATCGGGCCGGACGCTGTAATGGGTCCGGAGCCTTGCTCGTCATCGACGTCCAACCAATCAGGTCGCTCATTTGCTTTACGACGGTCATGGAGACGACAAATCTGGATTGCGATTTCCACCAGCAACGTCAGTGCCGTTGCCATTGCGACCATGGATATTGGTTCCTGCCCCGGAGTCATGAAGGCCGCAAAGATGAACAGCGACATAATGATGATGCTGCGCTTGTCCTTGATGCTCTCGTAGGTAACGACACCGGCCATGTTCAACATGACCAGGAAAAGCGGAACCTCAAAGCTCACGCCAAAGCAGACGATGAGCGCCAAGAGGAAACCGAAGTATTGCGAACCGGTGAGTGCAGAAATTTGCGTCTCTTCACCAATCTGGAGCAAGAACTCCAGACCGATGGCGACAACGTAGTAGGCCAGGACGGAACCCATGACAAACAGCAGCGCGGCGGCAGTCACAACTCTGCGCGTGGTGCGGCGTTCCTTCCGAACCAAGCCGGGAGTGATGTAGGCCCAAATCTGGTAGAGCCACCATGGCGACGACATCACCAGACCGGCCAGCGCACCGACCTTCAGACGCAGCATGAACATTTCAAACGGACTGGTCGCCAGCAGACGACACTCCGCGCCTTCACCACCGCCGAGACGCATCTCGGGTGGAAGCTGACAGTACGGATCCTTGAGCAACTCGCCCAAGGACTTAAAGTGCAGAGGACCGATATTTGTCGAGGTAAACGGTATGCGGAACTGGCCAATGGTAAAGGCGGTCTGATACCAGATAAAGCCCACAACAGTGCCAACGGCAATACCAGCGAGGGCGAGAACGAGGCGACGCCGGAGCTCTTGAATGTGCTCGACAATAGTCATCACGCCCTCGGGATTGCGCCTACGCTGGCGCTTCCGAGGACGTGATGTGGATGTAGCTGAAGTCACGCTTCAACCGGCCTTCTACTACTGCTGCGGCTGGCCAGGGTTGTTCTGGCCAGGCTGCGGCTGGTACGGCTGCTGCGGCTGAGCCTGCGGTGCCGGCTGCTGGTACTGCTGCTGCGGCTGGTACGGCTGCTGTGGCTGGGCTTGCGGAGCCTGCTGAATTGCAGCCTGCTCCTGGTGCTCGTCATCGTTGCGCATTTCCTTGACTTCGGACTTGAAGATACGCATGGAGCGGCCGAGCGAACGTGCGGCATCCGGCAACTTCTTTGCACCAAAGAGCAAGACAAGAACGACCAGGATAATGATGATTTCCCAGGGACCTAGGTTCGGCATCCGCTTAGAGACCTTTCGAATGAATACAAATACAAGTGGCAAGTTGCCACATCGTGCGCGATTAAAGCTTTGATTTAAGCCTTGTCGTTTCGACCATACTCTGCCAAAGCTTCGCGGGCTCGCGCAACAACGGCGTTTTTCAATTTTAAGGGCTCAGCGACCGTTACGTTCGGTGAACGGCGGAGCACAAAGGAGACTGTTGCGGCCAAGTCGGACATCGGCACGTCAGCGACATATTCCGACTGCCCTAAGCCTTGGTCAGAGACCAGTTCGGTATCCTCTTCTTCTCCCTCATCTTCGGTAAAGAAGACCGGTTCATAGTCTGCGATCCAGGTGGCGTCGGCGTCGATAAGCACACTTGCCCATTCGGACGTTCCCGTTTCCGCACCAAAGGCGTGGGGATCACGGATATCGAAAGGCTCGGGGCGGTGGAAACCGGCGGGAGTGTCGAGGACCTCGGCGGCCTCCAGGCGGTCGACGCGGAAGCTCATCTGGCGACGGTCTTCCTGCGCACGGTCCACAGCGCGGAGGTACGTCGTGGATTCAACTGTATAAACGTTGACACAGTCAAGCTCACGGACTGTAATCTGCCCTGAGGCATTCCGGTAGCGCACCTTCAACACCTTGCGCTGATGCAGCGCGGAATAAATCTGCTCAGAAAAGGAAAAGGCCTTGCCATTTTCCGCAGCGGTCGAGTCAATGATGGGGACGTTTATTCCCAGAGCACTGCGTAGTTTTGTCGCGGCCGTCTGCGCGGCCTCGGAGGAAGTGGTGGCTGCGGAGTCCTCGATGGTTTCCAGGATGAGCAGCAAGGTCGCGGTTTCTTCGGCTGTGAGCGCACGTGGCTGGCTGAGCACCGTTGCCTGAGGCCGAATGCGGACATCAAAGCTGTTGCGGTAATCAACTTCAAAAGCCCGCACTCCGAGGAGTCCCGGCTGGTCGATGTCGGCAATCTGCTCCACGATTGCCCGAATTCGGGCAAAAGGTATGGCCAGCTCGGTAGCGGCCTCTGTCATTGAACGGTGCTGCGAAAAGTACGGTACGACCGCCAACAACTCGTCGACACTGACATTCGCGTCAAGTTCCCGGGCTGCATGCACTGTCATTAGTTGCCCTCCAAAGCGTTCTTCGCACCATTCGATCCGCCATGGCGAGCGAGTACCTGCTCCAACCGAGCAATAATCTCCGACCGTGCCTCTTCAGGTGATTCCACAATCAAATCCGGTGCGTAACTCAAACCTGTGGACACAATCTCACTCACAGGTGCCGCTGGCAGCTCGTAGCGCCCATCCCCCAACGCGGTCGCTTTCATCACCACATCAGCGCAGGTATTCGGAGCGATACGAACAACCGCCTGATAGGTCTTGCCACCGCGGTGCAACATGTTTTCCGCAATCTGTTGCAAGTCACCATCGGGCATTGGCTGGGTCGCCGACGTCCCTGTATCCGACACATCGCGGATACGGCTGAGCCGGAACATACGCGCGGCCTCACGCTGCGGATCAAAGCCCAACACATAAAAGCGCCCGCGCAGGTTAATCAGACCCCACGGCTCCAGCATGCGCAGTTCATCATCCACGCCGTACTGGCGGGAGTACCACATCTCCACTGTCCGGCGCGGCGAGGTCATCGCGGTCAGCAGTGTGCTGAAATCCACTCGACTCATATCCACCGCATCGGCCACCACCACCGACTCATCCGGCTTCGCAATGGCGCTGCGCTGCGCAAACGATGCGAGCTTCCGCCACGCCGCCACAGCCGTCGAGCTCAGCTCCTCCGAACCAAACGCCGCATTCGCCGCCTGGAAAACCACCGAAGCCTCCGCTTCAGTGAACTCGGGGTCGTGCTGGGGCCACCGTAGTCTGTTCAGGCGCAGACGTTTGACCTTATCGCCCGCGCTTGACGACGAAACCTCCACCGGGACCCCGGCTGCCAGGAGTGCCGCGGTGTCCGCACGTAAATAACGAGCCCGGGAATCCTCGGAAACACGGGAGTAACCCTCGACATGTTTGGAGATCCACGACTCGCTGACCCACCCGGTGTCGTCGGCAAGCGCCAACAGCAGCTGAACCTGACGTTGGTTCTCACTGATCGCAGCGGATCCGGGGTTTTCCGATACCGGTGAGACAGACACGACTGTGGGGCTCCTTTTCCTGGGGCAGTTTCCGGGGACGGAACTAGTTATTCGAATCCGTATCCGAGGTCTTCTTCGCGGCCGTCAGAATCTCGATCATCTCATTGACCTCATCGTTTTCCGTGGCAAAGGGGTCGCCGAGCATGGTGGAGATGGGATCGTCACCGGAAATCTTCAGGTGTGTCCAGT
This sequence comes from Corynebacterium sp. HMSC075F02, assembly GCF_001838335.1. Taxonomy (NCBI): domain Bacteria; kingdom Bacillati; phylum Actinomycetota; class Actinomycetes; order Mycobacteriales; family Corynebacteriaceae; genus Corynebacterium; species Corynebacterium sp. HMSC075F02. The sequence continues at coordinate 99,842 of NZ_KV836311.1, forward strand.
CCACTACGGTCTTCAAACTGGAGTCTTCAGCTGCAACGAGGAAATCACCGCGCAGCTTCGCACGAGTAGTTGGCGGTGCGATGCGGACTGCCTCAGCGACCTGCTCATCGGTGATCCACCGCGAGGCAATGCCACGGGCTTCCAGCGCACGGAAGATGCCTCGGCCGGGACGGATGTCGTGGTAGGCCAAGTCGATTTGATGAAGCTTGGGGTCCTCCAGCGTTAGACCGCGATCCAGGTAGCGTTTCATGAGCGAGTACTTAATGGCCCAGTCAATGTCGTGCTCAATGAGAGACCAGTCACCGGTTTCCACGGCATCCAGCGCGCGACCCCACAGCTCGACGATGCGGCCCATTTCCTCGTTGGACGTGCCGGCCCCGGCAATGCCCTTGTCTTCATTGACCATGTTTTCTTCGCGGACCTTCAGCCACTCCGTCGCAGCGTCCAGGAACTCGCGTTGAATCTGCAGTGCGGTGGCAGTTTCGCCACTGCGCAGTGGAATCTCGGCCTTGCCGGTCATATCGCGGCTCACCGCACGGATGGACTTGATTTCGTTGGCGACTTCGAAGTCCGGCAACTTCACGCCGGCTTCAATCATCTCCAGTACCAGCTGAGTGGAGCCAATTTTGAGCGCAGTCGTCGTCTCACTCATGTTGGAGTCGCCCACGATGACGTGCAAGCGGCGGAATCGGTTGGAGTCCGCGTGTGGCTCATCGCGAGTGTTAATAATCGGCCGGGAGCGCGTCGTTGCACTGGAGACGCCCTCCCACACATGATCCGCGCGCTGCGAGAAGCAGTACTGAATCGGATCGTTGTGATACGGCGAGGTTGGGTACGGCAGGAAAATCTTCCCCGCGCCACAGATGAGCTGTCGCGTAACCAAGAAAGGTAGCAGCAGCTTGGACAGGGACTTCAGTCCCAGTTCACGTCCAACCAGGTAGTTTTCGTGACAACCGTAGGAGTTACCGACGGTATCAACGTTGTTCTTCAGCAGGTAGACCTTGCCACCGATGCCCTCGTCGGCAAGCTCTGCTTCAGCCTTTTCAGCGAGTTCATTCAAGATGACCTCGCCCGAGCGGTCGTACGCTACCAGCTGCGAGACCGAATCGCACTCAGCGGTAGCGTACTCCGGGTGGCTTCCGACATCGAGGTACATACGACCAGCATTGGGGGTGAAAATGTTGGTTGCCCCGTACTTAGCGATCACCGGGCGGAACATGTAGCGGGCAATCTCATCCGGTCCCAGACGGCGCGAGCCATCCAGCGTCAGAGTGATGCCGAACTCGGTCTCAATACCGGTGATGCGTCGGGTCAACGCCTGTGCCGGTACCGGTGTCGGCGTTGCTTCCGGCTCCTGCTGCCCTACCTGCTGGTCAGTCACTTTTTACTGGCCACCCTTCTGGACATACGAACGCACGAACTCCTCGGCGTTGTTCTCCAGCAGACCATCAATTTCATCCAGCAGGTCGTCAGCAGCTGCAACGTGCTCCTGAGCCTGACCGCCGCCAGCGACCTCGCCGAACTCTTCCTCGTCGCCTCCGCCGGAACCGCCGCCGAAAACCTGAGTGTTACCAGCCATGATATTGCTCCTTAAAAATGAACTTTTGAGTATTACTGCTCTATTACTGCACTATGTGTGCCTATTGTTCGCGGATAGCCCCGAGAGTACGCAGATGCTCAACCACCTTGGCCACTGTCTCCGCAGACTCCAACACGTCACCGCATTCTGCGGCAGTGAAACGGTCAACTTCATCCAGCGTAATGTAGGCCAGCGTAATTCCAGGCGACTCCACGTCACGAGTGCTCCGATACACCCCCGCGGTGTCCACCACCAAGCTGGTCCAACTGCCCGCGACGACATCCTTGCCAAAGCGGCGCAGAATGCCACCGCGTACATACGCACGCGTAGACTCCGGTGCGTATTCAACCGCTCGGTCGACTTCTTCCTCGGTCACGAGTGTGCGCATCGAACCGCGGCGCACCAGCGCATGGTACAGCCCACGAGCAGGGTCAATATCCGAGTACTGAATATCAATCAACGCCAACTTCGGGTGGTCCCAGCCCGCGCCCAGGCGGGTACGCAGGCCCTCCATGAGGTTGTATTTCGCCACCCAATCCAGCAGATGGGCTGCCTTGCGGGGGTCGTCGGAAAGCACGTCGAGCACTTCACGCCAGAGCTTGACGACGTCGCCCTGCTGGTCGTAGCTCTCCACGCGACGCAGGTACTCGTACTGCATTTCCACTGCGGACATCCACGTGACATGGTCTGCCAGCTGCAGCTTCTCGGTGCAAGTCAAGTCTCGGGAGACCTTATGGACGGCCTCGACGGGGTTGCGGAGCTGCAGGTCGTCGAAACGCACGCCGTCCTCGATGGCGTCGATGACCAAACCTGTGGTGCCCAGCTTGAGGAAGGTGGCGACCTCGCTCATGTTGGCATCACCGATGATGACGTGCAGGCGGCGGAAGCGATCGGAGTCTGCGTGTGGTTCATCGCGGGTGTTGATGATGCCGCGGTTCAAAGTGGTCTCCAGCGAGACCTCAGTCTCGATGTAGTCCGCGCGCTGCGAAATCTGGAAACCCGACTCCTGCCCCGTCTGCCCCAGACCCACGCGACCAGCGCCCGTGAACACCTGGCGGGTGACGAAAAACGGCGTCAGACCGGCGACGATGTCATCGAACTCGGTTTCTCGGGAGAAAAGGTAGTTCTCGTGGGCACCATACGAGGCGCCCTTGCCATCGACATTGTTGCGGTAGAGCTTCAGCATCGGACCTGGATTGCCCTCAGCATCGGTGGCTTCGGCGGCAAGCTGAGCTGCGCGCAGCATAATCTTGTCACCTGCGCGGTCAGCGATAACCGCTTCGCGGGCAGTTGCCGTTTCCGGTGAGGAGTACTCCGGGTGCGCGTGATCGACGTAGAAGCGAGCACCATTTTGCACCAGCAGGTTTGCAGCGCCGACGGCGTTCGGGTCCACGATCGGTGGCTGGTGGTAACGCCGCAGGTCGAAGCCACGACTGTCGCGCAGTGGCGACTCTGGTGCGTAATCCCAGCGGATGCGCCCCGACAGGCTCTCCTCCTGCTCATGCGCGAAAGCCAGCACGGCCTGCGTGGAGGTGAGAATTGGGCTGACATCGGGGTTGTCTGGGCTGGAAATGCCGTACTCAATCTCCGTGCCGAAGAAGCGGTTCGGCTGTGCAGAACTGGCGGCGGAATTAGCCATGGCGAATCACCTCAACCGAGGCAACGCGCGCCGCTGGACGACCGGAGATGCGAGCCCACTCATCCGGGTTCGAGGTGTTCGGCAGGTCCTCGTTCTGCGCGAACTCCTCCGCCACTGCGGACAGCAGGTGATCCAGGCTAATACCAGCCTCGCCGCCAGCGATAACCGACTTGATGGCGGACTTCTTCGCACGGTCGACGATGTTGGAAATCATCGCGCCGGAGTTGAAATCGCGGTAGTACATAACCTCGCTGGTGCCATCTGCATAGCGAATTCGCACGTACTCGTTTTCTACTGTCTTGGCGTACATCCGCTCAACAACCTGGTCAATGAGGTGTGCGACATTCTGTTCCACCCCACCGCGCGCTTCCACCTCGGCTGCGTTGTACGGCAGCTCAGGGGGCAAGTACTTGCGGAAGATATCCTTCGCCGCAGCCTCATTCGGGCGCTCAATGCGGATTTTCACATCCAGGCGTCCCGGGCGCAGAATTGCTGGGTCAATCATCTCCTCGCGGTTGGTGGCACCAATCACGATGACGTTTTCCAGCCCCTCCACACCGTCAAGTTCACTGAGCAGCTGCGGAACCACAGTGTTCTCCATATCCGAGGAGATGCCCGAACCACGAGTGCGGAAAATCGAGTCCATCTCATCGAAGAAGACAATAACCGGCTTGCCATCCTCAGCAATGTCGCGAGCGCGGTCAAAAATCAGGCGAATCTGACGCTCCGTCTCACCCACGAACTTGTTCAGCAGCTCCGGGCCCTTGACATTCAAGAAGTACGACTGCGCCCGCTGCGCCTCCGACTCGGTTTTACCTCGGGATAGCGCAATCTTGCGAGCCAACGAATTAGCCACAGCCTTGGCAATCAGCGTCTTACCATTGCCGGGAGGGCCGTAGAGCAGCACACCCTTCGGAGGACGCAGGTTGTATTGCTCAAACAGTTCTGGCTGCAGGAACGGCATCTCCACGGCGTCGTGAATCTGCTCAATCTGGCTATCCAGACCACCGATATCCGTGTAGGTGACATCCGGTACCTCTTCCAGCACCAGGTTTTCCACCTCGGACTTCGGAATGACCTCAAACGCATAGCCCGACTTGCGGTCAATCATCACCGAGTCCCCCGGCTTCGGCGACAGATCCCCCGCCAGAGACACCACGAATTCCTCACCGTGAGTATCCGAGGCCAAAATGCGCTCCCGATCCGGCAGCACCTCACGAACATTGGCGATGTCGCCGCTTTCCGGATAACCGCAGTCCTCCACGATTATCGAGCCCTCATTCAGACGCACCTGCGCGCCCGGCCGAAGCGCCCGCTCGTTAATCTCCGGCTGCACCCGCAGGCGCATCCGTCGATTTCCGGTAAACACCTCTGCGGTGCCCTTCTCCGGTCCTGGCTTAAGGAAAATACCGTACGTGCTAGGCGGCTCCAGCATGTCCTCCATGTCTTGGCGCAGTAGCTCTAGCTTGTTACGGGAGTCCCGCAACAGCTCAACCAGGCGATTATTACGAATGCCGAGGTTGTAGTTCTTCTGCTCAAGATCACGGATTTTGTCAGACGGCGTTGTCATGTATCCCAGATTACCCATAGGGCCAGATGCCGTTGTTGCTTGGTCGATTTAGACCGTGTGTCGCATCACGTTACGACGGCTACACCTCCCAGCGGGTAGCGGCGGGTCTAGAGCTTCTTTTGATTTCGTCGCTGTGGGCGCGGAGGCACCGTGCCGTCGGCAAGCCTGCGTGCCCACACCAGGAATGCGGTATGTGCCTGCATACGGTGCGCCGGGCGGACGGAGAGATCCTGAACATTCCAGTCGCGGACCAGGGATTCCCAGGCGCGTGGTTCGGTGAAGCACTTCTGCGCGCGGATGCCCTCCATGACCTTCATTAGCTGCGGAACAGTGGCGACATAGACCATGAGCACGCCGCCAGGCTGAAGCACCTTCGAAACGGTGTCCAGGCATTCCCATGGAGCGAGCATGTCCAGAATGACTCGGTCGACCGGGCCGCCGAGCGACTCGACGGAGGCCTCGTTGAGATCGCCCAGGCGCAAGTCCCAGTTGTCGGGCTTGTGACCCATGAAGTCGACAACGTTGCGTTCCGCGTGCTCGATGTGGTCCTCGCGGACCTCGTAGGAAATAAGCTGCCCGTCAGCGCCGATGGCGCGGAGCAGGTTGAGGCTGAGCGCGCCGGAGCCAGCGCCGGCCTCCAACACGCGCGCACCTGGGAAGATGTCGCCCTCGACGATGATCTGTGCAGCATCCTTCGGGTAAATCACCGCAGCACCGCGCGGCATGGACAGGACGTAATCGACCAGCAAGTGACGCATGGCGAGGTAGACGGTGCCTTCGCTGGAGGTGACGGTGGTGCCTTCCTTGGCGCCGATGAGGTCGTCGTGGAGGATGGTGCCGCGGTGAGTGAAGAACTTGCCACCCTCCTCGAGGATGACGGTGAAGTGGCGATTCTTCGAGTCAGTCAGCTGGACTCGGTCGCCGACCTGGAATGGTCCGCTCAATGCCATAGGTGTGTGGCCTCCTTTTGGGGTTTGGTTGGGTCGGGGTGGGTCTGGTTCGGTTTGGTTGGGTCGGGTTGTGTCGGGTGCAGCCAAATCCGGGCGGTACTCTAACCTGGCTAGTATGCCCGACAATGCCCAAAGTTCTAAGTCAGCAGTTCAGCCTTCCCGCCGCTCTAAGTTGGCGCTGTCGCCGTCGAGAGCTAATGACTACCGCCAGTGCCCGCTGAAGTACCGGTTCCGTGCGATTGACAAGATTCCGGAGCCATCGACTGTCGCGCAGGTCAAGGGCACGTTGGTGCATGCTGTGCTCGAACAGATGCATGCCTGGCCCCGTGAAGAACGCACTTACCCAGCGGCGGTGAAGCGTCTGAAGCCGACCTGGGAGGACATGCGTGCAAAGGACGAGGAACTGATTGCGCTAGTTCCGGAGGATGATTACTACGACTTCCTGGTCGAATGCCGCGGCCTGCTCAAGGGATATTTCATGATGGAAAACCCCATGGGCTTCGATGCTGCCGAGATGGAAAAGTTCGTTCAGCTGGTTATCGATCCGGATGCAGATCAGACTGTGCCGTTGTCGGTGCCACTTCGTGGTTTTATCGACCGCGTCGATATTGCCCCGACCGGTGAGGTCCGGATTGTCGACTACAAGACGGGCAAGAAGCCCTCTCCTCGCTTCCAGGATGAGGCGCTCTTCCAGATGCGGTTTTACGCGCTGGTGTGGTGGCGACTCACCGGTCGTATCCCGGAACAGCTGCGGTTGATGTACCTGAAGGTTGCCGATGACCTGGTGCTCAGCCCCACCTCGGCGGAATTAGAGGCCTTCCAAGCGGAGATTGCCGACTTGTGGTCGGCGATCGTGCGCGACGGTGAAAACGGTGACTTTGTGCCGAAGAAGTCCAAACTCTGCGGATGGTGTTCTTTCCAGGAGCTGTGCCCTGCCTATGGCGGGGTCACCCCGGAGTACCCCGGTTGGCCGGGTGCTGTCGGCGATGGTGGCGCTGAGTAAAAGCTGCGGATGGCGGTGGCTCTCGCGGCGATGTTAGCTTTCGCGGGGTGCCGCCGTCGGCGGTAACGGTGCCAGTAAAAGTTACTGACTAGGTTTATGACAGGTGAATGGAATTCACAGCTTCGATTTTGTCATAAACCTAGTCAGTTTCTCTATGCGGTGTTTTAGGTAGTCCCCCACTACAGCAGTGCGCTGCCGAAGGCGAATCCGAACGCGACGGACAGGGCAATACATAAGGTTCCTGGGATGATGAACGAGTGGTTAAACACGTATTTGCCAATTCGGGTTGTGCCAGTGTCGTCCATCTCCACCGCGGCAAGGAGCGTCGGGTAAGTAGGCAGTACGAATAGCGCGGAAGTCGCTGCGAAGGAAGCAATCGCAGTGATGGGAGAAACTCCCACCGCGAGTGCAGCGGGCATGATGGCCTTTGCCGTGGCCGCCTGCGAGTACAGCAATGCGGCCGCGAAGAAGAGCACGATTGCCAGCATCCACGGCATTGTGGTCAGTAGGCTGCCGGACGCGGCCTTAATGTCGTCGATGTAGTGGTTGATAATTGTGGTTCCCAGCCACGCCACACCGAGAACGCAGACGCTGGCGGACATGCCCGATTTGAACACCGGTGTGTTCAAAATGGTTGCCGCGTCCAACTTGCAGGCCAGCACGATAACGGTGGCGGCGGTCAACATGATTGACATGATTGCCTCGTTTCGTGGGAGCGTGGGATCAGCGATGAGGCCGACCTGTTCAGTGCTGATGGTCGCATAGACCATCACCGCGAGAATCGAGAGTAGGAAAACCGCCACGGACCACTTGGCCGACTTGGTTGGCACGTATTCGCTCATCTGGCCACGTGGCTTGGAGACTAACCCCTTTTCCAAGCGGCTTTGATACTCCGGATCGTCGTCAAGCTCTTTGCCTAGGTGATTCGTGACAAAGGCGGTCGGAAGGATGGCGAGGAACGTCGAAGGAATGACAATCGCCAGGAGTGTGAGATAACCAACGCCGCGGGGTTCCATGAGCGAAGCCATCAGCACCACAGCCGCTGAAATGGGTGATGCCGTAATCGCCAACTGAGATGCGATGACCGCCACGGACAGCGGGCGGGACGGGCGAACGCCTCCCTCCTTGGATACTTCGGCGATAACTGGGAGGGTGGAAAATGCGGTGTGGCCGGTGCCGGCGAGCAGTGTCATCAGGTAGGTGACAACCGGGGCCCAGTAGGTGATGTGTCGCGGATTCTTGCGCAGCAACCGTTCGGCAATGTGGACGAGATAGTCCATGCCTCCGGCCTTCTGCATAGCGGCAATTGCCGCGATTACCGACATAATGATGCCGATGACATCGAACGGAATGTCGTCTTTGGTGACCGGAACCCCGGTGATGCCCAGCGCCAAAACGCCCAGCCCACCGGCGAACCCGATAGCAATTGAACCAAGACGCGCGCCAAGGAGGATCGCTGCTAGAACGATAGAGATTTGGACGGCAACTAACATGTGTATCTCCGAAAAGTCACTCGTTAGACTTGTTGCCGCTTAGGACAAATCGTCGAGGCGAGACTCCCCTGCCACGTAGCGCTTCCCCCGGTATTCCGGGTGCATGAGGTTCTCGGTGCTCAGGACCTGGTTGAGCTCCTTCTCGTCCATCAGCCCGCGTTCGAGGACAATGTCCCGGACGGAGCGGCCAGTGCGAGCGGCTTCCTTGCCAATCATATCGCCCTCGTGGTGGCCAATGACCGGATTCAGGTAGGTCACGATACCGATGGAGTTTTCCACATAGCCGCGGCAAACTTCCGGGTTAGCGGTGATGCCGGTAATGCACTTGTCGCGCAGAGTGTCGGTAGCACTGCGCAGCAGTTCAATCGACTCGAAGAGGCATGCGCCGATGACAGGCTCCATCACGTTTAGCTGCAACTGGCCAGCCTCGGCTGCCCAGGTCAGGGTCACGTCGTTGCCGAAGACCTTGAAGCAGGCCTGGTTCGCGACCTCTGGGATTACCGGGTTAACCTTTGCCGGCATAATCGAAGACCCAGCGGCGCGCTCCGGAAGGTTGATTTCATTCAGTCCGGCTCGTGGACCCGATGCCAGCAGGCGCAGGTCGTTGCACATCTTGGAAATCTTCATGGCCGCGCGCTTCAGGGATGCATGCACGCTGACGTAGGCGCCGGTATCGCTGGTGGCTTCGATTAGGTCCTTCGCAGAGGTCACCTTAAAGCCACTGACCTCACGCAGCGCCTGGGTCACGGCCTCGCGGTAGCCTGCCGGCGCATTTACACCGGTACCGATAGCGGTTGCTCCCAGGTTGATTTGCAGCAGGCGTGCCGACGCAGTTGCGATGGACTCCTGCTCTTCCTCAAGGTTGTGGGCAAATGCGTGGAAAGCCTGTCCCAGGGTCATGGGAACGGCATCCTGCAGCTGCGTGCGCCCCATTGTGATGATGTCGTTGAATTCATCACCCTTGGCGTGTAGAGCCTCAACCAGGGAGTCGAAGTGCTTCTGCAGGCTCAGCAGCGACATGTGGATGGCAAGACGGAAACCTGTTGGGTAGGCATCGTTGGTTGACTGGCACTGGTTGACATCATCGTTGGGGTGAATGACGTCGTATCGGCCCTTTTCCAGGCCGAGCAGTTCTAGAGCGAGGTTAGCGATGACCTCGTTGGTGTTCATGTTGAGACTGGTGCCAGCTCCACCCTGGAAGACATCGATTGGAAACTGATCCATGCAGCGTCCCTTTTCCAGGATTTCATCACATGCGGCGACGATGATGTCTGCAACATCGCTGGGCAGCGTGTGGACGCGCTGGTTGGCAATGGCCGTGGCCTTCTTCACCATCACCATGCCACGAATGAATTCGGGCACGTCGTTGATGGTCTTGGCTGAGATTTGGTAGTTGTCGATTGCGCGCAGGGTGTGGATGCCGTAGTAAGCCTCTGCCGGGACCTCCATAGAGCCAAGCAGGTCGACCTCGGTACGTGTTGCGGACATGTGGAAGCAATCCCTTCTAGCCTTTTAGCAGACCTAGTAGACGCAGCCTTGTGGGCCACATTTAGTGGCGATGATTGGTTACACCGCCAAAACTACAGTGCTGGCGTATGTGCCGCATGTACAGGCATAAAGTTACTGCTTCGGTCCGGCTAACGCCGTGCGCACTCTTAGTGTCAATATTACTACCTACGCTAGCGTAGGTAAAGGGTGGATTCAGCTAGGAAGCTCCCACTGGATAGCGTGTAAGGTTCGCGTGACTTAAATACGCGCGATACGGATATTCGAAGCCAAGATCGCCTCGGCACCAATCTTTGCCAGTGCGTCCATGAGCGGGTTGGCCTCTGCCTTCGGAACTAGCGCGCGAACTGCTACCCAATCCTCGTTAGCCAGCGGCGACACGGTCGGGCCGGACAGCCCCGGGGTGAGCTTGGATGCCTCTTCCAGCGCGGACGCACGGATGTTGTAGTCAATCATCAAGTACGTCTTGGCATGCAGAATGCCGGTCATGCGACGCAGGAACACCTGCTGCTCCTCGGTGACCTCTACACCCTTGCGTCCGACAACAACTGCCTCAGAGCTGACCAAAACATCGCCGAATGGCTTCAATCCCTGCTTGCGCAGGGTGCGACCGGTGGAGACAACATCGGCGATAACGTCGGCAACTCCCAAGCGGATGGAAATCTCCACTGCACCATCAAGGCGAATGACGGTGGCGTTAATGCCACGAGCCTTCAGATCCTCGCGCACCAGATTCGGGTACGAGGTGGCAATGCGCTTGCCCTCCAGAGCTTCTACGGTCCACTCCTCATCGGCCGGAGCGGCGTAGCGGAAGGTCGAGGCGCCGAAGCCCAGATTCAGAACCTCATCGACCGGAGCCAGCGAGTCAGCGGCCAGGTCGCGGCCGGTGATGCCCAAATCCAGATGGCCGTTGCCAACGTAGATAGGAATATCCTTCGGGCGGAGGAAGAAAAACTCAATGTCGTTGGCTTCGTCGTGGATGGTCAGGCTCTTGGAGTCGCCTCGACCCGGGTAGCCAGCTTCCTTCAGGATTTCGACTGCCGCCTCGGACAGCGATCCCTTGTTGGGCACGGCAATACGCAGCATGGTGTTGATTTCTCCTACAGGTACTTGTAAACATCCTCGGGGCTCAGCCCGCGACCGACCATGACCACCTGCAGCCAGTACAACAGCTGCGAAATCTCCTCTGCGAGGGCTTCGTCAGATTCGTGCTCAGCTGCAAGCCAGACCTCACCGGCCTCTTCGACAATTTTCTTGCCCTGGAAATGCACACCAGCGTCCAGCGCCTTGACTGTGCCCGATCCCTCGGGGCGCGACTGTGCTTTTTCCTTCAGCTCTGCAAACAGGTCATCAAAGTTCTTCACCCGGTCTATTGTTCCATGTCGTCTACTCGCCCGCGAAAGCAGCCCGCAATAAGCCCAAATTCGAGGTATCCAAATTGCCCGAAATGAAGCGCGCCGGGGGTACTAACGTCCCCACATCAGCCTGCGAAACGCTCACATCCGGCATTGGATTCCACACCACCGTGCATCCCGCAGCGAGTGCAGAGCGCACCCCCGTTGAGGAATCTTCGATAGCCAGGCAGTCCTCTGGCGCAAATCCGGCTAGCTCTGCGCCACGCAAGTACGGATCCGGTGCCGGTTTGCCGTTGGCCACCTCATCGCTACACACTGTTGCGGCGAAGTGCTGCTCCCCCATGACATCAATGCAGGGTTGCGCCACGTGCCGACGGGTATTGGTCACCAACACCACCGGAATGTCAGCAGCCCGGGCCTGGTCCAAAATCGCCGGCACACCCGGGCGCCACTCCACCCCATGTTCTAGAACCAATTCAGTGAAGCGACCTTCGACGAATTGGGAGCCCGAGGCAAACAGCTCGTCGTCAAGCGTGCGTCCCGCATGATCAGCACAAATCGACAGCGTGTCCCAGAGCGTGTTGCCGACGCACTGCATGCGCAACTCCGGAGTCAGGCGACGGCCTACGAATTCCGAGAGGTCGTACGTGGCAATCTCCCACAGAGGTTCCGTGTTGATGAGGCTGCCGTCCATGTCCCACAAAATTGCTTTCACACCATGCGACTATGCCAGGCACGCAAGCTTTTAGCGATTATGTCAGCAAAACCGTCGGATAAAGGTTTAGAGTTTCAGGAAGGAAAGTATATTGCGGTGTTACATGAAACCACCGCATGAACGTGTCCCGCGCGAATGAAAGGCATCGACTCGCTATGACAACCACTGAAGATTCGCTCGCCCAGGCTATCGACCAACCCGAGGCATACTTCATTCCGCTAGGGACGGTCACCGAAGGCGAGCTCAGCTACGAGCGCTTCATGCCCACTAGCTTCACTTATGGGGCGTGGGGGCCGTTTCAGCACGGTGCGCCGCCGTCGGCGCTGCTGACGCGCATGTTGGAGCGCCGCCGTCTGGAAAGCGAGGGGATGCGTATTACTCGCATCGCCGTGGATCTGTTGTCGGCTGTACCGTACACGGAGCTCCGCGCGCGCTCATGGGTCTCGCGCCCGGGGCGGCAAATCGCCAAGGTCGAAGCCGAATTGCTTGCCGACGTCAAGGGTGCCTGGCGGCCAGTTGCCACGGCGTCCGCATGGATGATGGCCACTGCGGATACGCGGGATATTGAGCGTGCATTCGACAAGCAGGTGCCCGGGCCCGAGGAATGCAGCGCCGAGTACATTCCGCTTACCGACGATTGGAGTGGCGGCTACATCGAATCAATTGAAGCCCGCGCCGGCGCGACGGAAGAGCTGGCCGAGACGCAAATTCACTGGGTTCGCGCGCAGTACCCAATCGTGCTCGGGGAGGAGCCGACTGCGGTGGAGCGAGTCATGCAGGTAGCTGATACCGCCAACGGTATCGGGGCCACGCTGAGCCCGCACCAGTGGGCGTTTATGAATACCGACTTAGTGGTTCACCTGCACCGACTCCCCCAGCTCGGCGCCTCGGAGAAGTCGGCGGAATCGGAGTTGCAGTCGGAAGACGGCGGCTGGGTGGGCATCGCCGCCCGCGGTTCCATTGGGCCGGACGGAATCGGCATGACCGCGGGCGAGCTCTACGATGTGCACGGCCCCATCGGCCGCAGCATGCAGACCTTGCTGGTGCGACCGCAGGGATAACGCGAAGCTACACGTTAAAGTACTTCGCTTCCGGGTGGTAGAGCACGAACGCATCGGTGGACTGCTCTGGGTGCAGCTGGAGCTCCTCAGAGAGCTCCACGCCGATGCGCTCCGGCTGCAGCAGGTCAATCATGCCCTGACGGAAGGTCAGATCCGGGCAGGAACCATAGCCGAAGGAGTAACGAGCGCCACGGTACTTCAGGTCAAAGAAGTCCTGGGTATCGTCGGAGTCTTCCGCGCCAACACTTGTGCCGTCGGAGAACGCGAGCTCGGAGCGAATGCGCTGGTGCCAGTACTCGGCCAGCGCCTCGGTGAGCTGCACGCCGATACCGTGAACCTCCAGGTAGTCGCGGTATTCGTTCTTGGCGTAAATATCGTTGGCGAAGTCAGCGATGGGCTGTCCCATGGTCACCAGCTGGAACGGCATGACGTCGGTCTGTCCTGCGGCGATGGCATCTTCGCGCGAGCGAATGAAGTCAGCAATGCATAGGAAGCGACCACGCTGCTGGCGCGGGAAGGTCCAGGACACCACTGGCTCTGCCGCGGGGTCGGGCTGCTCCCCTTCCGCAGGTAGCGGCAGTACGTGTACGGTATCGCCCTCAGAAACTGCTGGGAAGTAGCCATAGACGACAGCCGCATGCTGGAGGATGTTCTCGGCGCGCAGGCGCTGCAGCCATGCGCGCAGGCGTGGACGACCATCGGATTCGACCAGTTCCTCGTAACTCGGCCCCTCGTCGCCGCGGGTGCCGCGCAGTCCCCACTGCCCCATGAACAGAGCGCGTTCGTCGAGGGTGGTCAGGTAGTCGTCGAGGGGCAGGCCCTTGACAATGCGGGTTCCCCAGAACGGCGGTGTCGCAACGGGGACATCAGCGGCGACATCGGAACGCTCCGGCACCTCGGGGGCTTCAGCAGCAGCCTTGGCGGCGCGCTGCGCGGCGATGCGCTTGGAGCGCTCACGGCGGGCGCGGCGAGCTTCCTTCTTCTCGCGGGCAGCAATGGCCTCTGGCGAATTCTCGTCTGGGCCGAGGCCCTTCTTAGCTGCCATCAGCTCGTCCATGATGCGCAGTCCTTCGAAGGCATCCCTGCCGTAGTAGACATCGCCGTGGTAGAGCTCGGACAGGTCGTCTTCCACGTAGCTACGCGTCAGCGCGGCGCCGCCGAGCAGTACTGGGAAGCGGGTGGCATCGCCGGCGGAGTTGATCTCCAGCAGGTTGTCCTTCATCACCACAGTGGACTTCACCAGCAGGCCGGACATGCCGATGGCGTCGACATCCAGTTCCTTGGCGGCGGACAGAATCGTAGCGATTGGCTGCTTAATGCCCAGGTTATGCACGGTGTAGCCGTTGTTGGAGAGAATAATCTCCACCAGGTTCTTGCCGATGTCGTGGACATCGCCCTTCACCGTGGCCAGCACAATCGAGCCCTTGGAGCCCGTGGCATCCTCGGCATCCATAAAGCCCTCGAGGTAGCCCACCGCGGCCTTCATCGTCTCGGCCGACTGCAGCACGAATGGCAGCTGCATCTGGCCAGAACCGAACAGGTCACCAACGGTCTGCATGCCACGCAGCAGGTCCTCGTTGACAATCGCCAGCGGTTCCTTTTCCTTCATGCCCTCATCGAGGTCAGCCTCGATACCCGTGCGCTCACCGTCGATGATGCGCTGCGCCAGGCGGTCGAACAGCGGCATGGCGGCGAGCTTTTCGGCCCGGGCGTCCTTCGCGTCAGCGGCGGAGACTCCTTCGAAGAGCTCCATGAATACCTGCAGTGGGTCGTACTCCCCGTCGGGGTGCCCCGCTTCACGACGGCGGTCGTACACCATATCGAGAGCGACTTCGCGCTGCTTGTCGTCGATCTTGTTCATCGGCAAGATCTTGGAGCTGTGGGCAATGGCGGAGTCCAGACCGGCCTCGATGCACTCGTTGAGGAACACCGAGTTGAGTACCTGGCGAGCCGCCGGGTTCAGACCGAAGGAAATGTTGGACAGACCGAGCGTGGTGTGCACGTTCGGGTGGCGACGCTTAAGTTCGCGGATGGCTTCGATGGTTTCGATGCCGTCGCGGCGAGTTTCCTCCTGGCCAGTGGAAATCGGGAAAGTCAGACAGTCGACAATAATGTCCTGCTCGCGCAGTCCCCACGTGCCGGTGATGTCGGCGATGAGACGCTCGGCGATCTCAATCTTCTTGTCCTTTGTACGCGCCTGACCTTCTTCGTCGATAGTCAAAGCGACCACGGCAGCACCGTGCTCAACAACCTGGCGCATAATGCGCTGGTAGCGCGAGTCCGGGCCATCGCCGTCTTCAAAGTTCACAGAGTTGACCGCGCAGCGACCACCGAGGTGCTCCAGGCCAGTCTTCAAAACCTCCGGTTCCGTGGAGTCCAGCATGACCGGCAACGTCACCGAGGTGGCGATCTGCGATGCCAGGGTTGCCATGTCATCGCGACCGTCGCGCCCCACGTAGTCCACACACAGGTCAATCATGTGTGCGCCATCGGTGACCTGACCGCGGGCGGTGTTAAGGCACTTCTCCCAATCGCCGGCCAGCATGGCCTCGCGGAAAGCCTTGGAACCGTTGGCGTTGGTGCGCTCACCAATCATGGTGATGCCGGTTGTCTGCGTCAGCGGGGCTGCCGAGTACAGAGAAGCGACCTCATCGATTGGCTTTGCGTCCGGATCCGTCGATGGGCGTGCTGCCTGAACAGCAGGGCCCTGCTCAGCGTAAGCGCCTGCACCGGTAATAGCATCGCGAACAGCGGAAACATGCTCCGGTGTGGTACCACAGCAGCCACCGACCATCGCCAGGCCAAACTCTTCAACAAAGCCGCGCAGCGCTGTGGCCAGCTCTGGGGCGGTCAGCGGGTAGGTCGCACCGTTCTTACCCAGCACTGGCAGACCCGCATTCGGCATTACCGATACCGGGATGGAGGCGAAATTGGACAGGTAGCGTAGGTGCTCGCTCATCTCGTCCGGACCCGTTGCACAGTTCAGGCCAATCATGTCGATACCCAGCGGCTGTAGCGCTGCCAGGGCTGCACCAATCTCCGAGCCCATCAGCATGGTGCCTGTGGTCTCGACGGTCACGTGGACGACGATCGGAATCTTCTTGTCAGCCTGTCGCATGGCGGCCTTGACGCCGTTGACGGCCGCCTTTACCTGCAGCAAGTCCTGACAGGTCTCAATCAAAAACGCATCCGCGCCACCGGAAATCATGCCGAGTCCGGCCTCCGTGTATGCGTCGCGAAGCTGAGCGTACGGAGCGTGCCCCAACGATGGCAGCTTCGTGCCCGGGCCCAGCGAACCGAGGACAAAGCGTCGCATACCCTCGCGCCCCGGCCCCATTTCGTCAGCGACCTTGCGGGCGATTGCGGTGCCCTTGTGCGCTAGCTCCTGGATACGGTCTTCAATGTCGTAATCCGCGAGGTTCGGGAAGTTGCAGCCGAAGGTATTGGTTTCCACCAGGTCGGCGCCGGCCTCGAAATAACGCCGGTGAATCGTCTCGATGATGTCGGGACGAGTGTCATTGAGAATCTCATTACAGCCCTCGTAGCCGAGGAAGTCCGCGTCAACGTCGAGGTCAAAAGACTGCAGCTGGGTACCCATGGCGCCATCGCCAATGAGTACACGGCTGTGCAGTGCGGTGAGGAACTCGGAAGAGTGGCGATCAGTCATGAATAGACACCTTAGTCTACTTTCATAACCGCGCCGTTAATCGGGCTGGTTATTCCATCTCAAAGTAGCTTTCCGCCTTCACCGCAGGCAGGTCCAAACCGACAGCCTTCGTTGCGGAATTGATAATCGCGAGAATCTCGTCGAGCTCCTCATCAAAAATCGAGCCACCGTGCTCATGCTCAATCGCAGCCACGCGCTGTAGGCAGTTCTCTACCGCCTGCGTTGCGGCTTCTTCTCGCTTATCGACGGCCAGTTCCGCCGCCTGATCAATACCAGCGGCGGCCTCACGGAGGGCTTCCCCGACCTGGTCGGCTACCGATTCGTCAAAAAGTGGCTCCCAGAACTCGCGTTCCTCGGGCTGCAGGTAGCTGCCGGTGGCAAACATGCGCAAATCGGCAACTAGCTTATCGATGTTCTCTTGCGTTACTTCGACAGCAGACAGATCTGAGTTGCTCATGCTCAAATTTTAACGCCAAGCAGCGCGTCCAGCGCGGCGGCAACGAATTCTCCGGCACCCGCTGCGCCGGTTACTGTGCCAGCATCTGCCTTGTTGCTGGTATCCGAGGACCACTCCGCAGCCCAGGCATCGATAGCGGCCAGAGCAGCCGGCGTATCCAGGTCATTGGCCAGGCTTGCGCGCACATCGGCAACCAGTGCCGCTGCTGCGCTCACAGCCTTCTCATCGGTGGCAGTCTTTGTAGTTGCGCAAGCCGCACGCCAGGCCTCGTGACGTGCCTTGGCCGCCTCCAGCACCTCGTCCGACCAATCGCGATCAGAGCGGTAATGGCTGGCGAAGACGCCAATGCGAATAGCACTCGGGTCGACGCCGGCGGCCACCAGCTTGGAGACAAACACCAGGTTGCCCAGCGACTTGGACATCTTCACGCCGTCGAGCGCAATCATGCCAGCGTGAACATAATGGCGCGCCATACGTGCACAGCCAGTAGCGGCTTCAGCGTGAGCCGCCGAGAACTCGTGGTGCGGGAACGCGAGATCCGAGCCACCGCCCTGAATGTCGAAGCTCTTACCCAGGCGGTTGGTGGCAATCGCCGAGCACTCAATGTGCCAACCCGGCCGGCCCGCACCAAAAGGAGCCTCCCAGCTTGGCTCCCCGGGGCGAGCGGCACGCCACACCAGCGCGTCCAGTGGGTCCTCCTTGCCCGGGCGATCCGGGTCGCCACCGCGCTCCGCAAAGAACTCCGCCATCTGCTCTGCCGAGTAATTGGACTCGTAACCAAAGTTCTCAGTGGCACTCTTGCGGAAGTACACATCCGGGTACTCGTCATCGGTGAGCTGGTAGGCCGAGCCATTCTCCAGCAGCTTCTCGACCATTTCCACGACCTCGCCCACGGACTCAATGGCGCCGATGTAGTCGCGCGGTGGAATCACCGACAGGTTTTCCATATCCGAGCGAAACAAATCAATCTGCGAGGTGCCCAGCTCGCGCCAGTCCACCCCATCGCGCTCCGCACGTTCGAACAACGGGTCATCGACATCGGTGATGTTCTGCACGTAATGCACCGAGTGTCCATTATCCAGCAGCTGACGGTAAATCAGATCAAAGGTGAGGTAGGTTGCTGCGTGCCCCAGGTGCGTGGCGTCATAGGGTGTGATGCCACACACGTACATGGTCGCCTCCGGTCCCGCTTCCACCTGGGAGACCTTCTGATCCGCGGTGTCGTAGAGGCGTAGGGGTACCGATGTTGAGTTTTCGTCGTCAAGCGAATGCGCCTTACCTGTATTGCTGGCGCGGTTGAACACATCGAAACGCGCATCGCCGAGACTGGGAACCTGTGGTTGGGGCCACGAATGCATTAAATACTCACTACCTCACTAAACAGCGTTGATCGTGCCGAAGCCGAGCAACACCATAACAATCAAACCGACCGGGATGCGGTACGCGGCGAACCAAGCGAAGGAGTGGTTCGACACGAACTTCAGCAGCCATGCAATAGACGCATAGCCGACGACGAAGGCAATCAGCGTACCGATGGCCAATTGCGCTCCACTAGCGGCCTGTCCCGCCGCAGGGTCAAACGCGTCTGGAAGCGAAAAAATTCCAGCAGCGAAAACAGCGGGGATAGCCAGCAGGAAGGAAAAGCGCGTTGCAACCTCTCGGTCCAAGTGCAAGAACAGGCCGGCAGACACCGTACCGCCCGAGCGCGACACACCCGGAATGAGCGCCAGGCACTGCGCGAAACCCATGACGATGGCATCTCGCATGGTCAGCTCTTCATAGTTGCGCTCACGACGGCCGAACTTCTCTGCGGCGATAAAGACAAAGGAGAAAAGCACCAACACAGCGGCTGTAATCCAGAGATTGCGCAGGTTATCGCGGATGAGGTCCTTCCCCAGCACACCGATGATGGCAATCGGCAGCGTACCGACAATCACCATCCAACCCATGCGGTAGTTGAAACCGCGGGCTTCCTTATTGAACAGACCGGCAAACCAGCCAGTGAGGATCTGCCAGATGTCCTTGGCGAAGAACACCAACACAGCCAATTCGGTGCCAAGCTGCACCACAGCGGTGAAGGATGCACCGGCGTCCTGGCCCCACAGCAGCTCGGAGACAATCCGAAGGTGCCCCGAGGAACTCACCGGGAGAAATTCCGTCAGACCTTGCACTACGGACAGGATGATTGTCTGCGCCCAGGTCATACCGGTGCCGGCGGTATCGGCAGCGGTATCTGCTGAGGCGCTTAGTGTCGTCATGATAGTCACGGGTGTATAGGCTACTCGTCCGGTTTGTGTTGTGGCTATAGCGAGGTTTCGGTGCGGCGATAGCGAGACCTCTCCCGCGGAACTTTTCCCGCGACCGCACACGGGTGTCCTAAAGTAAAAATCGTGCAACAACGAATTCTGGGCAACAGCGGTTTACGCGTCTCCGCCTTGGGGCTGGGTACGGCCACCTGGGGTGCGGGTACCAGGCAAGACGAAGCCGGACGCATCCTGACGGACTTCCTCGACGCCGGAGGCAACCTTGTCGACGCTTCCCCACTCCACGGCGGCGACACTGTTGCCGACATGCTGGGTGCAGTCATCGCAAAGCGCGGTGTCGCCGACGAATTGGTGCTCTCGGTCGCATCTGGCATACACCCCGAGCGGCCCGTCGGCAGGCGCGTGGACTGCTCGCGTAAGACACTGCAAAAGGACCTCGACGATACGCTCGCACGCCTCGGCGTCGAACACATTGATCTGTGGTCGCCCGGCTACTGGGATGGGCTGACCCCACCGGAAGAGGTCGCCGATACCCTGGAATGGGCTGTGCGCACGGGGAAAGTACGTTACGCCGGAGTGCGTGGATACAGCGGTTGGCAGGCGGCGGTGACGCATGCCGCCGCGGATCGAATCGCTCCGGTGTTCGCACAGCATGAGTACTCGCTGCTCCAGCGAAGCCCTGAGGCTGAACTACTGCCCGCCTGTGAGCATTTGGGGCTCGGCTTTATCGGTGGCGCCCCACTGGCCCAAGGCGTTTTGACCGCCAAATACCAGCACATCATTCCCGAGGACTCCCGCGCTGCTTCCGAACACGCCGACGCAGAGGTACAGGACTATCTCGACACGCGCGGCGTCACGGTTGCAGGCGCGCTGACCACCGCAGCCAAGGGGCTCGGCGTCAGTGCTGCCGTCGCAGCGATTTCCTGGGCACGCGATCGGCCGGGCGTCACCTCGATCCTCGTTGGCGCTCGAGACCGCGCTCAGCTACGCGAAAACCTCACCGCCGAACAACTCACGCTGCCACCGCAGATTTGCAACGCGCTTGACGACGTCACGCTGTAATCAGTAACCGCATTCTTATAAAGACTTATAAGGCACAACGAATGCGAGAGCCTCCCACGGCTGGAGGCGTCCACAAAGTAATCAGGCCGGGGTGGTAGTTTCTATAGCGTGAGTGAAAACAGTCGTCGACGTGTCATAACCTCCCTTCTAGCGGGGCTTTCCGCTAGCGCAGTGGTCCTGGCAGGGTGCTCCTCCGATGTGGAAGGAGACATCGATGCCGGAATGGGCAACGCCACGCCAGTGCCGGCCGCTTCACCCGCTGCTCCCGATACTGCTATCGGGAGGGCCAAGAAGATTGATGAGGACGTTACCGATGCCGTGCTGGTCGGCGACCGAGTTGTCCTGAAGGCCGGGGACAAAATCTTTGCCGGTCCGCTGAATAACCCAATTGAGCGATCAATGAAGCTGGGCGCGAAGTGTGGTGAGCTCGCGCCGGGCGGCCCTAACGCTTTGCTGCCGTGTGAAGATGGCATCCACGTCATTACTGACCAGGCTACGGAAACGGCCGTTGTCGGCCGTGGCACCAACTACTCCGCCGCAGTTGGCCTGGAAGGCGGCCGCATCATCGGTGCCCATGCGGATAGCAATGTCGTCGATGTGTTCGGCGCTGATGGTGAGTTGGCCAGTGACTTCAAGGCTGCCAATAACGGGTCGCAGCTCGTTGAGATTCCCAAAGCGGACAATGACGCGGACGTCAAGCTGTTAGAGGTCAACCGTCCGGAGACTTCGGTGCATGAGCTCAAGCTCGATGAGTCCCGCGCTGGCTCTGCGCTGCGTGCGGGTATCGGCGTCGGCAAGGTAGCTTCCGGTGATCATGTCATTGCTGCCGCAGACACCAAGGGCAACCAGCTTCTTATTTACACTGCCACTGACGTCATTCGCCTCCACCAGGCAGCTCCGGCCCCGGAGGCTCCGTGGGCGGTAGCGGTCGATGAATCGCGCGGAATTGTCTGGGTGACTTCGACGAAGGTGAACAAGCTGACTGGCTACGACATCAGCTCGGGTACCCCAGTCAAGGTCGCGGACATCAACACGGTTGCAGATCCACAGTCGATTGTTGCCACCGAGGATGGCCAGATTGGCGTCTTCTCGGCTACCGGTGACGGGGCCCAGATTTTTGACTCCGCGGACGTCGATAAGGCAATTGCTGATTTCAAGCAGGATGCAGAGAAGATTCGTGAGGAGATGTCGGTTCGGGAACCAGCCGATAAACTACCGACCGGTGCAGGTGACACCAAGGGAGCAGACGACTCCGAGGGAGAGACTAAGTAGATGCCTTCGAAACTTCGCGCCAAGTCCTATCAACTCGCGCTAAAGGCAATGTTCCAGGTCCCACCGGAGCAGATTCACGAGGCCATCTCGAAGACCCTGAAGGGGCTGCAGAAGTCGGAGAGTCTACAGCGGGCGGTGAGCAAGCTACTCGTTGTTGACGATGCTGTGCTGCGTCAAACCGTGTTCGGTGTGGACTTCCCGCGTCCGCTGGGGCTCGCCGCGGGCTTCGACAAGGCTGCTATTGCCCCGGATTGCTGGGGGCCAATTGGTTTTGGCTACGCGGAACTGGGAACCGTGACTGCCAAGCCGCAGCCGGGCAACGATCGCCCGCGTCTGTTCCGTCTGAAGGAAGATCGCGCCATTTTGAACCGCATGGGTTTCAACAACCCCGGCGCCGCTGCTGTAGCGGAGAACTTGCGGGCGCGTCGCAGTGACGACGTGATTGGTATCAACATTGGTAAGACCAAGGTGACTCCGCTGGAAGAGGCCGTCGATGACTATCGAGAATCGGCTAGCCAGCTCGGCGGCTTGGCGGACTACGTTGTTGTTAACGTCTCCTCACCGAACACGCCGGGTCTGCGCGACCTTCAGGCGGTGGAGTCACTGCGCCCGATTCTGGCAGCGGTGACTGAGGAGACCGACTCGCCGGTGCTGGTCAAGATTGCTCCTGATCTCTCCGACGATGATGTCATCGCAGTTGCTGACCTGGCTGTTGACCTGGGGCTGGCAGGCATTGTGGCTACCAACACCACCATTTCTCGTGAGGGTCTGCGTACGCCCGCGGATGAGGTCGCGGAGATGGGGGCCGGTGGAGTCTCGGGTGCTCCTGTGGCAGCTCGGTCACTAGAGGTGCTGAAGCTGCTGCACGAGCGCGTCGGAGACAAACTAGTTCTCATCAGCGTCGGCGGCATTGAAACTGCTGAGCAGGCGTGGGAGCGGATTGCCAACGGCGCATCCCTGCTGCAGGGCTACACACCGTTGATTTATGGCGGTCCAGACTGGATTCGTGACATCCACCAAGGGTTGGCTCGCCAGATTCGAGCTCAGGGCTTCTATTCCATTTCGGAGGCTGTCGGCTGTGGTCTGCCGTGGCGTGGTTAACTGCTGAAAGCGGTTGAGGCTTCCTAACCCAAAAATAAACACGTGACCCCGGGTCCTGCGGCCATGAAGGCGCTGGCCCCGGGGTTTTCTGTATGAGTAGCGTGCCCGGTCGGTTGAGTTGCCCGTGTGGGCGCCGTATCCCTACTCCCCGACGTTCTCCCACCACGGCGTGATAATGGCACGCGCAATCGAGTGGAAGTACAGGTTGAAGCCAAGCACGGTCGGCGTCGCATCTTCCGGAACTTCAAGCTTCTCCACGTCGACCGCGTGCACCGCATACATGTAACGGTGTGGGGCATGCTGCGCTGGTGGGTTAGCTCCGTAGTGACCACGCATGCCCGAGTCGCCGACAAGCTGGATAGCGCCTTCTGGCAGCTTAGAGCCGTCTTCGGAGCCAGCTCCCTGTGGCAGACCCTTTTCGGTCGCTGGAATGTTGAAGACAGCCCAGTGCCAGAAGCCCGAAGCGGTCGGAGCATCCGGATCGAAGCAGGTCACGGCAATGGATTTAGTGCCCTCCGGCAGATTTGCCCAATCCAGTTGTGGGGAAACATTCGACGGAGCGCGGAATTCATCCGCAATCTTCTCGCCGTCCTTGATATCTGGCGAGGACAGCTCGAAGGTTGGCAAATCCTTCAGCGGTGCGTACGGATCTGGGCCCGGGAAAACCGGAGCATTTGCAGTGTCGTTTGCGGTGTCGTTGGAATTCGTAGTCATAACTACCAGTGTGCCTACTTTATGAGCGCGCTGCAGGGACTTCACAAGACTCCCTATCTGCAGGGCCTGATTCTCAGTGCGAATCCAAGGCGGATGCGGGGCTAACACCGCTGATGTAATTACACCCAGGTTTGGCGCGCTAATGCCCCGCTGACCTGCCAATTTGTGTTTCATTATGTAGTCGGGATAGAGTATCACAGGTCAGCACGGAAGTGCTTCCTACCCGGTCCGGGTGGCGGAATGGCAGACGCGCTAGCTTGAGGTGCTAGTGCCCTATTAACGGGCGTGGGGGTTCAAGTCCCCCTCCGGACACAAGATAAATCCCGAGAAACTGCAATTAGTGCAGCTCTCGGGATTTTTGCTTTGTCTGTCGGACCAATGGGACTGCCCTATTGCAGCGCCGAGGTCAAGCGGAAAACAGAGTCCAGGTAGCGCTGGCGAAGGGGCCTGTCATTCCATTCCTCCTGGGTGAGCAGGAAAGATTTGTCGCGGTACTCGTCGGCAAGCGTGATCAGTTTGTCCACGATGGAACCGGCGGCGGAAAGAAGCGTGATCTCGTAGTTGAGGCCGAACGAGCGCATATCCAGATTGGAGGAGCCGAACATGGCCATGCGGTCGTCGATAACCATGAACTTGGAGTGCAGGACCGCAGGTGCCGGATAGCGGTAAATCTTCACACCAGCGGTTAGCAGTGCCTGGTAGTAGGACTGCTGCGCGTGGCCGACCATGAACTGATCGGACTCTTCGTTGACGTAGAGTTGGACGTCGATGCCTCCATATGCGGCGGAGGTCAGCGCCATGAGCATGGATTCGTCGGGGACGAAGTACGGGCTGACGGCGATGATTCGCTTGTGCGCCTGGTAGATCATGTTATTGAAGACGCGCAGGTTCGGCTCCGTGCTGAAGCCCGGGCCCGACGGCAGCACCTGGACAACGTTGTAGTTGTCGTTGACTTCGGTGTTGTGGAGTGAATAGTCCCTGGTGGCGTCTGGGGTCTTGTATAGCTCGCTGGTCCAATCAACCGCGAAAATTGCGTCGAAGGCCAGCGCAATATCGCCCTCGAGCTCAATCCACGTGTCCACCCAGCGACGGCCGATCTTATGGTTCTTTTTCTTCTGATATTCGGGCTCAATCAAATTCTGCGAGCCCATGAATACAATGTCGCCGTCAACAACTACGAGCTTGCGGTGATTACGCAGATCCAGGCGGCGCCAGGTGAGCTTCAGCAAGCTCACGGGCAGCATCGGGTGCCAGGAGATTTTAGCCTGGTCCAGGCGCTTTTTCAGCTTGTAGTAGCCGGGGTACTTCCACGAACCAATTGGATCGACCAGTACCTTGACCTCTAGTCCCCTGTCGTGCGCGCGTTCAAGAGCCTGTATGAAAGGCTCCGTGCTGGAATCCAGTGCAAAGATGTAGGACTGCACGTGGATTGATTTCTGGGCCGCATCGATGGTCTCAATCATGCGGTCAATGGAGGCGTCGAATTCGGTGAAAAGTCCCTTTTCCGCGCTGGCAATTGCCGGCATTCCCGTGAGCTGGCGCGAGAGCTTGAATACGTTGACAACGTCATCTTCTATCTCGGCATCGTCCGGTACGTCGGGCAGATGCTCGGTACGTTCCGCAATGAGCTCCTGTGCCAGTGCCTGTACCTCATGCCGACGGCCCGTAATCTGCTGCGAGCCCAGGAAGAGGAACAGAGGTAGGCCGATAAATGGAATCAGCAGAATCAGCAGCAGCCACGCCGTCGAAGCCGATGGGCTTCGGTTTTCCGGCACCCATCCAATCGCGATGAACTTAATCGTGTAGTCGAGTGCGAAAAATAGTACTTGCCACCACGTTAAGTCCTCCACCAGCCACGGGAAGGTACCCATCAACCAATCCATGCAGATGATATTACTGAAGGAATTTTCAGTACCTTTGGTCGCGGCCCCTTAGGTGCACTCTCCCCTTTTCGTGACAGCCTATTGTGACATCTGAAATTGAATACTGGTATCAATACGTAGTAAGGTTCAACTCATTGAACATCGCAAGCGTTTGGCATGTCGACTTCGAAAGGACTACCCCTCCAAATGACTGAGAAGGCTCCTACGAGCACCGAGTTCGACGTTGCCACTAACGTACTGAAGTTGATGGCCGACAAGACGCGTCTCTCGATCCTGTCGCTCCTCCGTGACGGGGAGATGACCGTCACCGCCATCGCTAGCGCGCTCGATCGCCCCGTCCCCGCGATTTCTCAGCACCTGGCGAAGTTGCGCATGGCCAATATGGTGCAGACCCGCAAGGAGGGCACGTCTAGCTTCTACTCTCAGCCCGACGAGCACCTTACCAACCTCGTGGTCAACGCTCTCCACTTCGCCGAACACACGCTCTACAGCGATCCGCCCCATCACCGCGGTCAGTAGGCGCACACGGATACGCCCGCTTTACTCGCTTTACGACGAAAACCCCGCGCCTTTCTGAACCTAGTTGGCGAGCCCGGCGTTCGATGCCCTTCCCTGGTCAAATGCCTCCATGATGCGCTGGGCGGCGAGCGTCGGTGTGAGCAGCCCCGAGCGGAGTTGTTTTTCCACCAGGGTGCTCTCTGTCTGCACAGCCTCGTTGGTGTTGAGCCGCTGCAAGAGCGTCTCGTGAACCATGGACCACATCCACTTAATCTGCTGGTTAGCGCGGTTTTCATCAAAGAGATGATTCTCGTGCATAGCCTCGACATGGTCTTCGATGGCTTGCCAGAACTTGTCGATGCCGTCGTCCTCCAATGCCGACATAGTCAGTACCGGTGGCGTCCAGACTTGGTCTGAGGAACGAACCATCTTCATGGCCGTCATCAGATCACGCGCAGCGCGCTTTGCCGGGCGCAAGTTCTTACCATCCGCCTTGTTGATAGAAATCACGTCGGCCATCTCCAGCACACCCTTCTTGATGCCCTGGAGCTGGTCACCAGCGCCGGCGAGTGCCAGAAACGCAAACGTATCCACCATCTGGGCCACCGCGACCTCGGACTGACCGACGCCGACAGTTTCGACGATGACAATGTCGTAGCCTGCGGCCTCGAGCACCACCATGGCCTCACGCGTTGCCTTGGCGACACCACCGAGTGTGCCCGCAGAGGGCGACGGACGAATGAAGGCTTCATCCGCGGCCGAGAGTCGGGACATACGGGTCTTGTCGCCCAGAATCGAACCACCGGACTTCGTCGACGACGGGTCGATGGCCAGCACTGCAACGCGGTGGCCCTCCTCGATCAGCTTCAGTCCGAGGGTTTCAATCGTGGTTGATTTACCGACGCCGGGGACGCCGGTAAGGCCGACACGCATGGCCTTGCCGGAAAATGGCAGCAACTTCACCAGTAGCTCTTGAGCCAGCACCTTATGCGCCGGAGCAGTCGACTCCAGCAGCGTGATTGCCCGGGCCAACTTAGTGCGGTTTCCAGCCCGCACGCCCTCAAAGAGGTCGTCGACATCGATCCGTCGTCGCGCACGGCGGACGACTTCGGGGGCTACAGCGGTCTTTCCCTCAACGACCGTGCCAGCGGTAGTGACGAGGGTGCCCAGGTTTTCTTCAAGATACTCGTTCATCGCTAGTTCTCAATTCCGACAACGCGCTGAGCTGAACAGTCAGCCCAGCGCGGATGCGGTAGTTATTTAGGACTCTTCGTCAACGGCAAGGTCGAGGCCCAGCTCGTTAGAGAGCTTGGTCATCATGTCGATTGCCGAATCAGCGATGACAGTGCCCGGCGGGTAAATAGCCGCGGCGCCGGCATCGTAGAGTTCCTGGAAGTCGCCCGGTGGGATAACACCACCGACAACAATCATGATGTCCTCACGACCCAGTTTTGCCAGCTCATCGCGCAGGGCAGGAACGAGCGTCAGGTGTCCGGCGGCCAGCGAAGAAACACCGACGACGTGGACATCCGAGTCGACTGCCGACTTGGCGGCCTCCTCCGGAGTTTGGAACAGCGGTCCCACGTCAACGTCCATGCCGAGGTCCGCGTAGGCGGACGCGATGACCTTCTGGCCACGGTCGTGACCATCCTGGCCCATCTTGGCCAGGAAGATACGGGGACGGCGACCTTCCTGCTCTTCGAACTTATCGGCCATGGCGATGGCCTTGGAGACGTTGGACACGGCTCCCTCCTTGCCAACTTCGTCCTTGTAGACGCCGGAGAGAGTACGGATCTCGGCCTGATGGCGGCCAAAGACCTCTTCCATGGCGTCGGAGATTTCACCGATGGAGGCCATGGCGCGAGCACAGTCGACAGCGAGCTTCAAAAGGTTCTTGTCCAGGTCCCCCGGTTCACCCGGGTTACGGCAAGCGTCGGTCAGAGCGGCCAGTGCCTTCTGAACCTCTTCCTCGTCGCGCTCGGCGCGCAGGCGAGCCAGCTTGTCAATCTGCTCCTGGCGCACGCGGGAGTTCTCAACCTTGAGAACCTCGATGGCCTCGTCCTCTTCGACCTGGTACTTATTCACGCCGATGAGAGCCTGACGACCCGAGTCAATACGGGCCTGCGTACGAGCTGCAGCCTCTTCAATACGCAGCTTCGGAATGCCCTCGATGGTGGCCTGTGCCATACCGCCGGCCTCTTCGACCTCGTCGATGTGCTGGCGTGCACGCTTGACCAGCTCATTAGTCAGCCACTCGATGTAGTAGGAACCAGCCCACGGATCAACCGGACGCGTGGTGTTGGACTCCTGCTGAAGCAGCAGCTGAGTGTTACGAGCAATACGGGCTGAGAAGTCAGTCGGCAGTGCCAGAGCCTCGTCCAGTGCGTTGGTGTGCAGCGACTGGGTGTGGCCCTGTGTTGCGGCCATAGCCTCAACAGCAGTACGCGCGACGTTGTTGTAGACATCCTGAGCGGTCAGCGACCAACCAGAGGTCTGCGAGTGAGTACGCAGGGACTGGGACTTCGGGTTCTTCGGGCCAAACTTGCCAACCAGCTCGGACCAGAGGATGCGGCCTGCACGCAGCTTGGCGATCTCGGTGAAGGTGTTCATCGAGATGCCCCAGAAGAAGGACAGACGCGGAGCGAACTTATCAACTTCCAGGCCAGCGTCAATACCGGCCCGCAGGTACTCGATGCCGTCGGCAAGCGTGTAAGCGAGCTCAAGGTCGGCCGTCGCGCCCGCTTCCTGAATGTGGTAGCCGGAAATCGAAATCGAGTTGAACTTCGGCATCTTTGCCGAGGTGTACTCGAAGATCGAGGAGATGATTCGCATCGAAGGCTTCGGCGGGTAGATGTACGTGTTACGAACCATGAACTCCTTGAGAATGTCGTTCTGGATCGTACCGCGCAGCTGCTCGGTCGAAACGCCCTGCTCTTCAGCGGTGACAATGTAGAAGGCCAGAATCGGCAGCACAGCGCCGTTCATGGTCATAGACACCGAGACGCCGCCCAGGTCAATGCCCTGGAAGAGCTCACGCATGTCGTAAATCGAGTCAATTGCCACGCCGGCCATACCGACGTCGCCGGACACACGCGGGTTGTCCGAGTCGTAGCCACGGTGGGTAGCCAGGTCGAAAGCGACCGAAAGGCCCTTCTGGCCGGCCGCGAGGTTGCGGCGGTAGAAGGCATTGGACTCAGCTGCGGTGGAGAAGCCAGCGTACTGGCGAATAGTCCACGGTTGGTTGGTGTACATGGTCGGGTACGGCCCGCGCATGAATGGGGCGATACCCGGGAAAGAATCTACCGGGTGGCCCTCGGCAGCAGCGGCGTCGCGGTCAGCGCGATCGTAGACGCGCTTGACATCGATGCCCTCTGGAATGGTCCACACTTCACCAGCTTCCGCGGCAGCTGCCTTGTTGGTGGCAGCGGCTGCGTCGTCGGTGTTGCGGGAGATGTCAGCGAAATTTGGGATGGTGGTCATTACTTCC
The DNA here is from genome assembly GCF_001838335.1 of Corynebacterium sp. HMSC075F02. Classification (NCBI taxonomy): domain Bacteria; kingdom Bacillati; phylum Actinomycetota; class Actinomycetes; order Mycobacteriales; family Corynebacteriaceae; genus Corynebacterium; species Corynebacterium sp. HMSC075F02. The sequence goes on from NZ_KV836311.1 coordinate 129,118, forward strand.
TTCACGCTCCCAGTTCGTTCAGCAGTCGGGACAGCTCCGCGACAGCATCGATGGTCATGTTCAGGTATCCGTCGGGGCGAGCGTCCTCAGCGGCATTGGCGAAGCTCTTCTCGGAGCCGGCCACCAAGACCTCCTTAGCGCCGGCGGCGCGGGCGGCCTTGACAGCGTCCTGGCCCGAGGCCTCGTACTCGCTGTCGGCTGCGCACAGCACGACAATCGGAGAGGCCTTCACTGCCTCTTCGAAACCTGCCTCGCCCGGCACAACCTGGCCGGGGTTGGCGACGGCGATACCGCCGGAAGCCAGCAGGTTGGAGGTAAAACCAGTGCGGATGTTGTGCTTGGCCAGCGGACCCAGCGGCAGCATGGCAATCAGCGGACGGTTGCCCTTTTCAGCCAGGAAGTCATCGGAGCGGTTGCGCAGCGCCTCGAAGTCGCTGGCCCAACGGCGAATCGGGTCGCCCTCCGGGCGGGCCTCAGGAGCCAGTGGGGCCTCAGCCAGGTTCGGGAACTCGTTGATGGCGGTGACCTTGGTGCGGCGGTGTGCGATGTCGGCGCGGCGCTTTTCCCAGGTAGCGTCCAGGGCGGCGCGAATATCGGCCTCCGCGGAGGCGAAACCGCCGCCGGCCTCAGTGCCGGTAAAGATCTCCCATGCCTTGTCGGCCATTTCTTCGGTCAGGTCTTCGACGAAGTAGGAGCCACCTGCTGGGTCGGCGACGTAACCAAGGTGAGACTCTTCCAGCAGCAACAGATTGGTGTTGCGAGCGATGCGAGCCTTGAAAGTCTTGGAGACGTTCGGCATGCCGCCGACAACTGCGTAATCAAACGGCAGAACCTCAACTGAGGAGGCACCGCCGACACCTGCGGCGAAGGAGGCGACAGTCACACGCAGCATGTTGACCCACGGATCGCGCTGGCTGAACATGACCGGGGCTGTCACGGCGTGCATCGGAGCGCGGCCAGCTTCAGGGGCGCCGATAACCTCAGCAACGCGGGCCCAGAGAACGCGAGCGGCGCGGAACTTCGCAATGGTGTCGAACTGGTCGTCGGTAGCGGCAAAGCGGAAAGCGATCTGGCCGAGGGCTTCTTCAGCGCTCAAGCCCGCGTCGGTCAGCGCACGCAAGTAGGCGACACCAACGGCGAGACTGTAGCCAATCTCCTGGATGTTGTTTGCACCCAGGTTGGAGAAAACAACGCCGTCGACAAGCAGGGCACGGACGTCGCCCGGCTGCTTAGCCGCCTTGACGGCCAGCTGCGTGGCCTCGTCGAGAGAAATATCGTCAATACCGGCAAAAGCGGAGGTCAGCGGAGCCGCGGAAAGCTCGACTGCGACGGCGTCCGGATTAGTCGGGTTTGCCTGCTCGATGTAGGACGTCAGTGCTTCCGCAACCTGCGCAGTCTTCTTACCGGCATGCACGGCAATCGGAGCAAGGTCGACGTAGACGTTGTTGAGCAGAGCCGGCACATCAGCGGCTTCGAGGGAGCCGGTGAAGTCCAGGCGGATGTCCGTGGTGCCGTTTTCCAGTGCAGTCAGCAGAGTCTCGTTGACGGCCTTTGGGTCAAGTGCATCCTCACCTGGGTACTGGCGACCGAAGGTTTCCCGAACGCCCCAACCGTTGGTGTTGTCCGAAGTGACCTTTGCGCCACGGACGAATGGGAACTGGCCCGGAGCTGGGCTTTCCGCGAGCTCGTCCGCGCGGGTGTAGAGCGGGCGAACATCGACACCGTCATAGGTGGTCTGAATCAGTCGTTTCCAAATATCGAGCGGTACATCTGCAACGTCTTGCTTGTGCACCCGCGCGAATACCTTGGCCACGCCCTGATACCAGGAATTCTGCAATTCCTCGAAGTTTGGTGGCAGCGTGGAAGGTGATTCGGGGGTCGTTCGGTCAGTCACGACAGACCTTCTCCCTTACATGTTCTAAGCAACGCCTCTATCAATCCATAACCGAGGAAATTCGGCTGCGACAATTTCCGAATTCTCCGCGACGGAAAGGGATTTAAAGGCGTTGGCTTCCTCCAATAGTCAATAAGAGCCACTAGTCAGACGCTAAGACTCACCCGAGTGTCCATGCACTGAACTTTTCAGCTATTTGTGCAATACCCTTACGTTCGGTTTTGTGCTGACGGGCACGTCAAGTGCTCGAGCCAAGGCATAGTGACCTTGATTCCCATCCTAGTGAAATAATGGGCAAACGCCTTTAGCCGCTGACTAGCCCTCCTCGCAGAGCCTCCAACGCGCAGGTCACACGCTTCCCCGCAATCCCCGGTAACCTCAAATGGGTGAACGTATCCGATGTGCGAATTACCCCTACACTCAAAAAGGTTCTGCTGGTGCTAGCCGTAGGTGTGGGGGTCGTCGTCACGCTGTACGTCGATGTTCCCACCGTCGCTACCATCCGGCAGTGGTCCATCGATGCCGGTGACTGGTTCCCGCTCCTCTACTTTCTCGCATACGTTGCACTGACTCAGTTCCCAATCCCCCGCACCGTATTCACTTTGGCTTCCGGAATTCTCTTCGGGCCAGTGCTCGGTTTCCTGCTGGCAATTACTGCGACGACGGTTTCTGCCCTTCTCTCCCTCTGTATTGTGCGGTTTTTGGGACGCGATTGGTTTCGCACGCACCTGACCAACCGCCGTCTTCTCAGTCTCGACCATCGGTTGGAGCAACGCGGCTGGCTCACAGTGCTCAGCTTGCGCATGATTGCTGGCGTGCCATTTTCGTTTCTCAACTACGCCTGTGGACTGTCGTCGATACGCATCGTGCCGTATATCATCGCCACTGCCCTAGGTTCGGCGCCGAACACACTCGCCGTCGTTCTGCTTGGCGACGTGCTGTTGGTCGGCTTCGACGTGCGCTTTGCGGTGGCCACGGGAATTCTGCTCGTGCTTGGCTTGCTGGGACTTCTTGCGGACGCCAAGTTCCCTGTCGTAACCGGTTCTTCGAAACGTTAAAACACCGCTTGGCGCTCTTGAGCTAGACGTGAGTTTTCGGCGAGTTGGTGTGGGGCGCCCGTGAGTGTGCGGAGGGAAGGAAAGTGTCTTAGCCCAACTGTCAAGGGGTGGGGCTAGACTAGAGCGTATGTATTCAGTCTTTGCCAGGTATCGCGGTCGATCTACTCGCAGGGCAGATCACGTTCAGGCCTCTGCGCAGGCACTTTCCGGCCTGGAAGGCGTAGGAACTGTTGAGGTTGCAGGTATCGAAGAGCTTCGCGCAGCTCCTGAAAATGCTGTGGGAGTCACCACGCTTGTGCTGGCGCTATTGGCCGCAGGTGACTGGGCGATAGGTATCGGTGTTTGTCCTCAGGACGACATTGAGCAAGCGCATCTGGCATCGAGCTCAGTCATCGGTAAGGGAGGCAGGGCCGGCACGGTAAAAACCCGCATTCGGACTAACAATCCGCGTGGTAAGGATTACTCGGAGGATATTGGTGCAGCATTCACATTGCTGCACCACGTTATCTCTCGCAGGTCCCCCGAAGGCCGCGAGGCAACTGGTTTGGTTCGCGCTGGTTATTCACAGGTAGAGGCCGCGGAAGAATTGGGAGTTTCAAAGCAGGCCGTCAATCAGCGCCTCGCAGCAGCTGGCTGGCAGGCGGAGCTGGCCGGATGGAACCTGGCCGTCCACCTGCTTCAGCGAGCTGATGAGTTATAAAAGCTTACTGCCCATTTTCTGGGGCGTAAGGGTCACGTGACCATCCTGAAAAATCTGGACGCTCGGCGGAGTGTGTACCGCCGCCTGCATTGGTATTGCCGGTGCCAGGAGCCGAGGGCAGGTCACGTTTGCCGGAAGGAACTGACGGCGCAGCCGGTGTGGCCGGCGCAGCGGGCGCAGCCGGTGTCGCAGGTTCAACCGCTGCCGGGCCGTTCTGGCCACCCAACTGTTCAGGCTGAGCGGGCTGAGCCGAATCAGCGCGGCGATTCTTCTTCCTCTCAGGGGTATTACCAGCTGCTGCAGCTACCGGATCATCAACCGGGCGGTTAGCGACCTCGTTCGCCGCGGCAACTGCACGAGCCAACTCCGGATTAGTCGACATGTCGAACCAGTTCTCGTCGCGGCCCTGCTCAGCCTCTTCCTTGGTCTCTCGGCTCACGGCCGGAGGCTCATAGCGGAAGACACCGTCGGCATCCTTCTTGCCGAAAGCCCTAGCGAAGCTCTCGAGACTGTCGCCAAACTGCGACGGAATCATCCAAACAGTATTGCCGTCCTTATTTGCCAGCTCAGGCAGCTTCTCCAGGTACTGCCAGGCAAGAATCTCAGGTGTCAACTGTGAAGCCTTAACAGCTGCGTTGACCTTCTGGATAGCGCGAGCATTACCCTGTGCCTCAAGGTAGGTAGCGGCGCGAGTACCCTCAGCGCGCAGAATGGTTGCCTGACGCTCAGCTTCAGCAGCCAGAATTGCTGCGTGCTTGTTACCTTCGGCGGCGAGAATCTGTGCCTGCTTACGGCCCTCAGCAGTTTTAATGTCGGCTTCGCGGGTACCTTCCGCAGTCAGAATCATGGCGCGCTTCTCGCGATCGGCCTTCATCTGCTTTTCCATCGACTGCTGAATCGACGGTGGCGGCTCAATGGCCTTCAGCTCCACACGAGCGATACGAAGACCCCACTTGGCAGTGGCCTCGTCCAGCTCGCCGCGCAGACGGCGGTTGATGTAGTCACGGGAAGTCAGTGTCTCTTCCAGTGTCAGGCCACCCACGACGTCGCGAAGCGTTGCGGTGGTGATCTGTTCGACGCCGAAGATGTAGTCGTCGATACCGTAAATTGCCCGATCCGGTTCGTTGACCTGGAAGGTCACGACGGTATCGATAGCCACAGTCAGGTTGTCTTCGGTGATCACTGCCTGTGGCGGGAAGGTAACCATACGCTCACGGGTATCAACCTTCTCGCGCACTCGGTCAATGATCGGGATGATGAAGTTCAGGCCGCTGTTCAGTGTCTGCGTGTATCGTCCCAGTCGCTCTACGATTGCCGCTTCACCCTGAGGAACCAGGACAATCGCTTTGAGAACCAAGGTAACAACCACGAGAATGAAAACGACGAGGATGATAAAGCCTTCCATGAGATTCCCCCGTAGCTAGAAACTGTGTGGTCAGTTATTTAATGGTCAGTAACTAAGAGTGCTCCGAGCGCCCTTTAAGTGAGTTGACTGCTCAGAGCAGCTTGTCCACTACTGCGGTATTGCCCGAAATCTCTACAATCGTGACTCTTTCCTTCGCATCGAAGGTCTGCGCAGTCAGAAGACTGCGCGCGCTCCACAACTCGCCGTTGACCTTAATCAGACCCGCTGACGAAGAAACTGGCTCGATGACCTCAGCATGACGGCCCGCTAGCAGTTCCGGACGCGACTCCAGTTCGGCGGACTTGTCCGGTTTTGCCATCTTTTTGCGCAACACAGGGCGAACTGTCAGCACAAGTGCGGCGGACACAACGGCGAAGATAACCACTGATAGCCAAAGCGGCGCTCCAAGCTGGCTCGCACCGGACGCTGCCAGTGCACCACCTCCGAGCATTAACAGTGCTAAATCTCCGACTGCGAGTTCACCGAGAACCAGTAGGAGGCTTGCTCCGAGCCAAAGGAGAGGAATCACGCCCTCACCCTACCTACTTTGCAGAACAAATGTGGGGCGAGTGGAGCCAGTATTCCGGGGTCAGTACTGCATATGTGGCTCAGTTACGAAGTCGACCAGGCGCTCAACTGCGCCAATCAAATCTGACTCCAGATCACGGTAGGTGTGTACACCTGCGTAGACACGTCGCCAGCCCTCCTTGGGGTCGTCTCCCCAGCCCAAGCGACGGCAGATTCCTGTCTTCCAGTCCTCCCCGTAGGGAACTTCCGGCCATGCCTCGATGCCTACCGACGAGGGTTTGACCGCTTGCCAGACATCGATAAACGGGTGGCCTGTGACCATCACGTGCGGGCCGAGCTGCTGAGTCATGCGGCTTTCCTTACTGCCCTCCACCAAGTGGTCTGCCAGGACTCCGACGCGGCGCTTCGGACCCGGACCAAATTCGGCCAAGCGTTCTGGAAGGTTGTCCAAGCCCTCCAGATACTCCACGACTACGCCCTCAACACGCAGATCGTGGCCCCACACCTTCTCGACGATTGCCGCGTCATGAATACCCTCGACCCAGATACGGCTGGGGAGAGCAACCTTGGCCTTGACGTTGTGGACCTTGCGCGAGCCCGATGCCGACAGATCCTGCGAGGGCTTTTTGGGTTGTGCTTTCGGACGCACCAGAGTCACAGGTTTGCCGTCGATGAGAAAACCGCGCTCGTGCATGGGAAACAGCCGAGACTTGCCGTGGCGGCCCTCCAGCCGGACGCACCAGCCGTCGAAAGTTTTCTCCAACCCGATAATGGCACCGACGAATCCGTCATAGGACGCCTCGACGACAACACCATTTTCTGCTGTCACCTCGCGTGCCGGCTGTGGGATACGGCGGCGGTGGCCACGTGCGCCAGCGAACACGTCCTGATTGCGGTACGGGTCTTGAAAGCTCATGGGTACTGAGATTAACAGCATCGGTTACGGGACCAACGACACGCTGCACTAGGATGAGCTGCACTATGCAGCGCAGTGTTCTCGACCAGGTCTGGAGTCCAACTCAGCACATCGCCCTTTGGCTGGGCGCGTGGTTGTCGGGTTTGGAAAACTACGATCATCTCCTCGACGCGCTAGACTCGCTCGGCGGACCCACGTCAGTTCCGGGGACGTTCGTGCTTGCCGACGCCACGGTTCCGAATGTCATCGATTGCGACGCTGATCTCGATCGAAGCGACATGCTCCGCCTTCTTCGAGCGGTTACTGAAGCGGGAGATTGGCACAGTGACCACCGTCCCCTCGTCCGCCTCATTCTCTCCGGGCCCGGTGATGCACCTGCACTGCCTGCGGGAACCGACGCCGCTGAAGCTGCACGCGCAGCAGGCTCGGCCATTGTGATTGCGGATGCGGAGCCGGGCTGGAACCATGTGCTCATACCAGTGACAACGCCGGTGCCAGGCCTACCGCAGTGGCATTGGTACACACTGGAAGGCCACATTCCCGAGCCGGCCTATCTCTCCCCTGGCGAGGCGGATTTACAGCTGGCAGATGCGGCGCGGGTTGCGGCTGCCACGATTGCGGCGATGCCGCGTTCACCGCTGACGTCGTCAAGCAGTGGTGCCCCGAAAGTGGATCCCCGGCTGATGGTCGGCATGCTCGATGACCACCTGGACATGGCCTTTGTGCCGGATGATGTGCCACGCCGTGCACTGGGAGTGCTCGCCAGAGCTGATCGGGTGTCGTCGATTCTGGCGGTGGCACAGGGCAGCGAGTCGGGGCACGGCAGCGCCGCGTTTGATGCGCAGCTCATCCCGCTGTGGCGGAAGATTCGGCAGGCGCGGATGAGCGCGGTGGAATACGCGATTCAGGAGTGGACTCGCTAGGGATTTGCCTTGCCCCGCGGCCCCATTGCCGCCAAAGGAATCAGTGTGGGCGGCGCTTTGCCGGGGTACAACAGGATGCGGCGCAGGGGGCGCCGTTGCAGGCCGAGCCGAGTAGCGGTTCACTTCCCAGACGGCGGGGCTTGACATCTGCGATGCGCTCTTCGATGAGCTCCACGAGCATGTCGGTGAAAGTAGCCGTCGGACCAGGCGTTGCGACCCGCTCGATGACGATGTCGTGATGAGCCATTTCATCCTGAAGCTCAGCATCCAAATCCCAGGCGACCTCAACATGATCCGAGATGAAGCCAATCGGGCACACTATTGCGGATCGGAGGCCGTTGGCGACCTTCGCTTCAACGTGGTCGACGATGTCAGGCTCCAACCACGGCACGTGCTCCGGGCCAGAGCGGGACTGCCAGACGACGTCAAAGTCGGTGATACCCACTGCGTCGGCGACGAGCCGTGCTGCTTCGTTGACCTGGCGGGAGTAAAGATTTCCGCCGAGCTCTACCGACCCGGATGCCTTGTCCGCAGAGACCGGAATAGAGTGAGCGGTGAAAATAAGCCGGGTGTCCTCACGGCGGTCATCCGGTAGCTTGGCAAACGCCTCACGCACTGCGTCTGCATAGGCTTTTATAAAGAGCGGATGATCGTAGAAGCTCCGGATTTTCTCCATGTCAAAAGCACGGTCGCCCAGAGATTCGCGCATCCGAGCAATGTCTTCGTGATACTGGCGGCAGCCGGAGTAGCCGCCCCAGGCGCTAGTGGCGAAAACGAGCGCTCGCTTAACACCGTCATCAGCCATCTTTGCCGCGGTGTCTTCAGCCATCGGATGCCAATTGCGATTGCCGAAATAAACAGGCAAGTCATAGCCACGGCGAGTGAGCTCAGCCTTAAGGTTGGAGACAATTTCGCGGTTTAAATCGTTGAGCGGGGACTTACCGCCAAAGTGCGCGTAGTGTGCACCGACTTCGTCCAACCTCTCCGGCGGAATTCCGCGGCCGCGGGTGACATTCTCCAGGAAGGGACGCACATCGGCCATCTTTTCGGGACCGCCGAAAGACAACAGCAAAATAGCGTCAAAATTATCAGAAGACATAGCTAATCATGTTAGTAGCGCAGTCTGAGGACTCCATAAGACGACTGCTCAATGCCCCCGGCGTCTCCTGCCAATCGGGTTCCATACAAATCGCTTTACGACGGCACCCTAACCCAGCCCTACTGCGGAATTCGACGATTGGTCACAAGCAGTGAGCCCACGGTCACTAGCAGCATCGCGAAGGCTGCGATCAGATAGGGCCTCGGATTCTCGGCCCGCTTGAGTTCGTAACCGATGTCATCTTCCAGTGAGCCATAGGCATCGCGGAGCTGCTCGAGGGAACCAGCGCTGAAGAACTCACCTTTTGTTCGACGGGCGATCTCTCGCAGCGAATCGTCGTCGTTAGGCACTGGAATTAATTCGCCCTGAACCGTGATTGCGCCTTGCGCGGTACCGAACGAAATCGTGTTGACTGGCACCCCGGCCTTGGCGGCTTCGGCGGCGGCGGTATATGCGCCGCGGGGATCGTCGAGTTCTTGTGGGACGGTCTGTTTGCCGTCGGAAAGCAGCACGATTGTAGCTGGTGGGGCGCCTTCTCCCCCGCCCTGAACTGAGTCGCTGAACTGATTGATGGCATCGAGCGCGGCTGCGATGGCATCACCGGTCGCAGTCGCCTGATCTAACTCAGCAGCCTGGAGCGCTCGATTCACGGTGTCATGGTTGGTAGTCGGGCTAACAGCAGTGCGAGCGCGACCAGAGAACGTCACCAGGCCGATATTGAGGTCGTCGGGAAGGTTCTCCACGAACTCTTGGCCGGCTTCTTTAGCGGCAGTGATGCGGTCTGGCGCAACATCTGTCGCCGACATAGACAGCGAAACGTCGACCACCAGCATGACCGTCGCTCGGTTGCGGGCGACTTTGGTCTCCGAAATCGGACCAGCCAATGAAATGATGACCAGAACTAGCGACAACAGCGCACTGATAGCCACGACATGGCGCAGGCGTGCCGACGACTTATTCCCCAGTGACCCAACGATGGTGAAGTTGCCAAAGGCAATGGCACGTTGCTTTCGCTGCTTAGTGCTGATCCAATAGGCCACGGCTGCCACGAGAGGCAGAGCGAGTGCGAGCAGCCACCCTGGGTGCGCAAAAGTTGAGTTTAGGAACGTCATCGCGGTATCAGTTTCCTCACATCCAGTCGCCTAAACAGCCGCGTATAAACCAGTGGCTATAGCCGGTTAGTCGGTGGCCCAAAAAAGATAGCACTAACAAACGGTTACTCAGACGCTAATGTTGGCCAATTTGTCGAGCAAAATCCAGTACCCAATCGGAATCCGTACGCAAGGTAATAACGCGAGCACGGCATTTGCGCAGTTCATTGATTACACGCTCGTGGTGGGCACGAGCCTGAGCCGCATACTCGGCGCGGGTCTTGTCGTTGATGTTGAGTTCAATGGTCTCGCCGGTTGCTGAATCCGCCATGACCACCGGGCCTTCGCCGGGTAAGGCTTCATCGGCTGGATCTACCAGGCGAATCGCCATAATCTCTGTCGAGGCCGAGGCAACGCGCAGCGGGCGCGCCCAATCGAGTGATCCAAGGAAATCCGAGATGACAACCAACAGCCCAGCGCGCGGAGCCTGAGTCATTACTGTGTCAATATCCGCTGCGAGGTTATGCTCAGCAGTCGCGTCAGCCAACTGCTTGAGCAGCATCAAGCTGTGGGCACGGCCCTGGCCCGCGGGCACTGGAGTGCCGCCGGCGATTAATCCAGTTCGGGACCCCGGGGCGTCGTTAAGCATCGTTACAGCGCCGGCAGCGGCGGTGAGCAGATGTCGTTTGGTGGTATCGGCCAAGCCCGTGGACAGACGTGCGGCGGGTTCGGCGACAATCCAGCACTCCAGCTCGCGCTCGGCCTCGGAGGTGCGAACATGCGGCACTCCAGTACGGGCTGTCACTGCCCAGTTCATCTGGCGAACATCATCGCCGATGACATATTCGCGGGAGCCAACCGGCTCAGAGCCATCTCCAGTAGCGGTGGAGAGAAAGCTGCCGCGCAAAAGTCCGTTGAGCTTACGCGTAACAGTTAGCTCTAAGTACGCCAGGACGCGTGGAAGATCGTCTTCACGAGCTGACATTAGGAGGCAGTGCCCTCATCGGAGCCAGTGCTCGCGCCTTGGGGAAGGCGCACGTGAGACAACACGATGTCAATAATCCGTTCGGGAGTAACGCCATCGGCCAGGCCCTCATAGGACAGGACCAAGCGATGACGCAGCACGTCGGGAAGCACGGAAACCACATCGTCCGGCACGACATAGTCGCGACCGGAAAACAGCGCGTGGGCGCGGGCAGCCGCGACAGCACCAAGAGTTGCACGCGGTGATGCGCCATAGGAAAGCCAGCGGTCGACATCCTTCAACTCCGCCCGCATCGGATTGCGGGTGAGTTCGATGACGGCCACGATGTAGTCAATCAGTGTGTGGTGGACAAAGACTTCGCGGGTAGCGCGCTGCAGTTCCCGAACACTCTCTGGGGTGAGAATCTGCTGCGCGACTGGAGGGGTGGCTCCCATGCGGTAGACAATCTCCCGCTCTTCCGCCGGAGTGGGGTAACCCACGAGGACCTTAAATAGGAAACGGTCCCGCTGGGCCTCCGGCAGTGGGTAGACACCCTGGTTTTCGATTGGGTTTTGCGTGGCCAGAACCAAAAACGGCTCCGGTACTGGCGTGGACTCCCCTGCGATGGACACCTGGTGCTCTGCCATGACTTCCAGCAGAGCCGACTGCACCTTCGCCGGTGCGCGGTTGATTTCATCAGCGAGCACGATATTTGACATGACCGGGCCGGGCTCGACAATGAACTCCGAGGTGTCCTGGCGGAAAACCCGGGTGCCGACAATATCTGATGGCACCAAATCCGGAGTGAACTGGATGCGGGAGTAGGACCCACCCATCACTGTGGCAAAAGTAGACACTGCCAGAGTTTTCGCAACACCCGGAACACCTTCGAGCAGGACATGACCTCCTGCGAGCATCGCGATGAAGAGCTGCTTAATCAGGTGCTCCTGGCCAACCACAATCTTCCCCAGCTCCGCGTATGCGCGCTCGAGGTCCGTGTGGTCAGTGGGCGTTGGGTAGGTCACAGAGAAACCCTTCTTTAGGTCGGTCGCCCGACCTGTAGAACACGTCGTTAGAAACTAGACGAGGCGGACAACGTTCGGTGTCATTCCGTTATAACGGACTGGCGAGATCTTAACCACAGAACCGGACTGCGGTGCCTCAATCATCTTGCCATCGCCCAGGTAGATAGCGACGTGGCCATGACCATTCGGGCCCCAGAACAGCAGGTCACCACGCTTCATCTGAGATGCCGGGTAGTGCTTTCCGCGCTGGTACTGGTAGCCGGTGTAGTGAGGCAGGTCAATGCCGACAGCGGCGTAGGCGTACAGAGTCAGGCCCGAGCAGTCGAAACCAATCTTGTTGTAGTCGCCGTGGGAGTCAGCTACTCCGCCGTCGCGGATGCCCTTGGTCGGGCCGTTGGCGTTGCCGCCACCCCATGCGTATGGGACACCGAGCTGCCCCATCGCACGTGCGATGACAGTCTCAACCTTCTGGCTGGAAGAACCCGAGGTGCTCTGACCGGTCTCCGGATTCGTTGGCGCCACAGTCTGTGCCGGGGTGCCGCTTGACGACGAGCTGCCGGTGCTAGACGATTCCGAAGTCTCGGTGGACTCAGAGGAGTCCGAAGATTCGGTCGTCTCAGAGGAACTGGTGGAGCCGGTGGAGCTGCTAGAGCCAGTGGAGCCGGTGGAGCTGTCAGAGCCAGTGGAGGCCGTAGAACCAGTCGAGTCGGTAGAGCTAGTGGAATCAGTCGAGCCCGTAGAACCAGTGGTGCTAGAGCTTTCATCTGTGGACTCAGAAGAGGAATCCTCATCAGTCTGGTTCGACTGCGCCTCGGCGCGAGTCTTAGCTGCGGCTTCCTCAGCGGCCTTCTTGGCAGCGGCGTCTTCCGCTTCCTTGCGGGCCTGCTCGTTCTCATAATTCTGGCGCTGGGAGTTCAGCTCGTTGACCGCGTTTCGGGCTGCATCCAAAGATGCCTTTGCGGCATCGCGATCGACCTGAGCCTGCTGGTAATCAGCTTGCTCCTTTTGAAGCTCCTCGTTTGCCTCGGAGTACGCGTTCTGAGCATCGGTGTTTCGCTGGTTTGCGGTGGCTTCCGCCTGCTGAGCCTCGTCACTCTTCTTGCGAAGCGTGGACTCTTGGTTAGCAGCCTCGGTTCGATTCTTATCCAGAGAGTCAACGGTCTGCTCTTGACGATCAGCTTCGCGACGCAAAGCGGACAGGCGGTTAATAGCCTCGGATGCATCTCGCGCACCCTCGAGAATCGAGCCGCTGGAACGTCCCTGGCGCATGATGGTGCGTGCTAGCTCGTCGAACTGCTTCTGGGCACTAGCGAGCTCAGCGCGGGAACGGTCGAGTTGGATCCGTGCCTCGTCGACCGCCTCGCGCGCACGGTTAGCGGCATCTCGAGCGTTCTCAAGGTCTACCATGGCCTTGTTGACATCCTCGCGGAGAGTGCCCATGCGTAGCTCGAGGTCAGATACCCGGCGCTCGCTGGAAGTTACCTCGGCGACCAGGGACTGCAAGTACGACTCGGCGTTAGAGGCCGCCTCGCGCGCTTGACGGATCTGGGCGTCGCTCGGATTTAGTGGTTGTGCAGCTGCGACCTGAGTGTTCGTCGCCAGAAGACCCGCCGTGATAATACCGGCAATTGGACGAGTCCAATATGATGCACGGACTTTGCGATTACTCGGCACCGCGTTACTCCTACATTTCTCCTATGGGTGCGTTCACGCCTCAGAATCGACACCAGCGACTTCCCCATCGTTGGATATCTTCCTGTTGTTGCCTCCAGGTCTTGAGTGGAACTTCGAAAAACGTCGAACCGAAACCAGAACCAAAAGCAACAGCGGCGCTCCCGCGAGTTTTCTTCGGTCAATACTGGACCCTTGAGTCCACTATTGGCATCACGAAGCACTTTACGGGTCAAAAAGCTCTAAAAAAACATAAGTAACAAAATTACCAACTGTCCCCCACTTTGTGACCGTTTCGTTATATGTCGTGGCCTGCGGTTATGGTGAGCCCTAGGTTTCTATGTGAATTATGTCACTATTAGATGACTTATCGGCGTGCCGGAGTGTCGTAGGCCTTTACCTGGGGTACCGGACATAAGAAAAGGTCAAGCTTTAATGCTTGACCTTTGTGAAAATCGTTGACACGGTTACGGTGGCTGCAACAGTGTTATCCAATTCAGATAGTGGCTGATTTCTCTACTGCTACCAGTTTTTGGGGCATTTGCCCTGTCTTTCGCCTGGGGGGGGGGTGGAAAACCGGGGACGGTGAATGTTTCAGTGAGACCGTTAGCTTCAGCGTCCGTCGTAAAGCGAACTCTTAGGCGGTTGGGCGTGTGCGTAGCCAGTAGAACGTCAGTCCGACGAAGAGTGCGACGATAACGACGCCTGCGATGAGGCTGTAAAGAGTCCACGGAACGACGTAGTTAGTGAGCTCGTGCAAATAGGCATCGAGACCCGCCGGATAGTCTCGTGGAGTCTCCATCATTGCGTGGTCGGCGCGTTCAATGGCTGCGCGGGGGAAATCGGCAGATGCGGTGGCCACATTGCCCGGTGTGCGCACGACAGTGGTGCCGCCGACTTGGTCCGCTACTTGGCGGGCAAAGGAAAAGATGTCGGTGTTCTTTTGTTCGGCGACGGGGTAAATCTTCTCGCTATCTAGGTAGATGATATTGAAATTGGGCACCCCCCGATTTGCTGCATCGTCGACAATTGGCTGGACCGCTTCTCGGAGCTGTGGGTTATTTGTCACGATGTTGTCGGTGCGTAGCTGAGCGACCACCTTCGCGACGGTTTCTTTCGCTGCCTGTGAATCTGCTGGCGTATGCATTAATTGCCTTCCGTATCGTGCTCCTGTTTTGCGTGAGAATGGTTTCCACGCGCCCCAATTTGGCGGAGATGCTGCTTCGTTTGTCCTATCTATAATGGCCTGCTCTGGATGTGAACGGGGGTAGCGTGACTCGGCGCGCCGCGAGCAATCTACATACAGAACGTTCGTACTGTTATTGTTGATGCAAGGACGGTAACGCTTCCTTAAAAACGTGTGTGTGGGCTCGTGTGCCCCGCGTCGTGATTATTGCTTTAATTGGTTGATAAGGGGCGGCGTGATCGCACCTATGCCTTGTGGAGAGCCGAAATTCGAGTGCCGGACTCTTCAGTTAAGGCGACAATTCACCCGAATAGAAATGGAGCTGACTGTGGCTGAAAGCAAAAACTCTTTCAACGCCCTGCGCAAGCTTGAGGTCGGAGACAAGTCTTATGACTACTTCGCTCTTGACGCCGTGCCGGGTATGGAGAAGCTGCCTTACTCGTTGAAGGTTCTCGGTGAGAACCTGCTGCGCAACGAAGATGGCGCCAACATCACTGAGGAGCACATCAAGGCTGTCGCCAACTGGGTTCCTTCGGCTGATCCGTCGATCGAGATTCAGTTCACCCCTGCTCGCGTTATTATGCAGGACTTCACCGGCGTCGCCTGTGTTGTTGACCTGGCTACCATGCGTGAGGCTGTTAAGACTCTCGGCGGCGACCCGGATCAGGTTAACCCGCTGAACCCGGCAGAGATGGTCATCGACCACTCGGTCATCATCGAGGCCTTCGGTAGCGAAGACGCTCTGGCTAAGAACGTCGAGATTGAATACCAGCGCAATGATGAGCGCTACAAGTTCCTCCGTTGGGGTACTGGCGCATTCTCCAACTTCCGCGTTGTTCCTCCGGGAACCGGTATTGTCCACCAGGTCAACATCGAGTACCTGGCTCGCGTTGTCTTCGAGAACAACGGCCTGGCATACCCGGACACCTGTGTTGGTACTGACTCCCACACGACCATGCAGAACGGCCTGGGCATCCTGGGCTGGGGTGTCGGTGGTATTGAGGCTGAGGCCGCAATGCTTGGCCAGCCGATCTCCATGCTCATTCCGCGCGTCGTTGGCTTCAAGCTGACTGGTGACATTCAGCCGGGCGTTACCGCAACCGACGTTGTGCTCACCGTCACCGATATGCTGCGCCAGCACGGCGTCGTCGGCAAGTTCGTAGAGTTCTACGGCGCTGGCGTCTCCAAGCTGCCGCTGGCTAACCGTGCGACCATCGGTAACATGTCGCCAGAGTTCGGTTCCACCGCTGCTATCTTCCCGATCGACGATGAGACCGTCAAGTACCTGGCCCTGACTGGCCGTGACAAGGAGACCCTGGAGCGCGTCGAGGCTTACGCCAAGGCTCAGGGCATGTGGTTGGACGAGAACACTCCGGAGGCTGAGTACTCCGAGTACCTCGAGCTGGACCTGTCCACCGTCGTTCCGTCCATCGCTGGCCCGAAGCGCCCGCAGGACCGCATCGAGTTGGCTTCCGCCAAGGAGCAGTTCCGCAAGGACCTGCACAACTACTCCGACGGCGAGATTAAGGGCGCTGTCAAGGCTTCCGCACCGACCTCCGAGCTGGCCGCAGACTACAACGAGTCCCGCGAGGGCCACGGCGAGTCCGCCGCTAACGGCGCTGAAGGTCGCCCGAGCTCCCCGATTACCGTCACTTCCCCGAAGGGCGGCGAGTACACGCTCGACCACGGTATGGTCGCTATCGCTTCCATCACCTCTTGTACCAACACCTCCAACCCGTCGGTCATGATTGGTGCTGGTCTGTTGGCACGCAAGGCAGTCGAGAAGGGTCTGCAGGCTAAGCCGTGGGTCAAGACCATTTGTGCTCCGGGCTCCCAGGTTGTTAACGGCTACTTCAAGCGTGCTGACCTGTGGAAGGACCTCGAGGCTCTGGGCTTCTACCTGTCCGGTTTCGGTTGTGCAACCTGTATCGGTAACTCCGGTCCGCTGCCGGCTGAGATTTCCTCCGCCATCAACGAGGCCGACCTGGCTGCTACCGCGGTTCTGTCCGGTAACCGTAACTTCGAAGGCCGCATCTCCCCTGACGTGAAGATGAACTACCTGGCCTCCCCGATCCTGGTTATCGCTTACTCTATCGCCGGTACCATGGACTTCGACTTCGAAACTGACGCCCTGGGTCAGGACGCAGAGGGCAACGATGTCTTCCTACGCGACATTTGGCCGTCCACCGAAGAGATCGAAGCAACCATCGAGGCCTCCATCTCCTCCGAGCTGTACGACGAGGACTACAAGGATGTCTTCGCTGGTGACGAGCGCTGGCAGAACCTGCCGACCCCGGAGGGCAAGACCTTCGCTTGGGACGACAAGTCCTCCTACATCCGCAAGGCACCGTACTTCGACGAGATGGAAATGGAGCCGGCACCGGTTTCCGACATCAAGGGCGCTCGCGTCCTTGCTGCCCTGGGTGACTCGGTGACCACCGACCACATCTCCCCGGCTTCCTCCATTAAGCCGGGCACCCCGGCTGCTCAGTACCTCGACTCCATGGGCGTTGAGCGCAAGGACTACAACTCCCTGGGTTCCCGTCGTGGTAACCACGAGGTCATGGTGCGCGGCACTTTCGCTAACATCCGCCTGCAGAACCAGCTGCTTGACGGTGTTACCGGTGGCTACACCCGCGACTTCACCCAGGAGGGTGGCCCGCAGGCCTTCATCTACGACGCTGCCATGAACTACAAGGAGGCTGGCACTCCGCTGGTCGTCGTTGGTGGTAAGGAATACGGCACCGGTTCCTCCCGTGACTGGGCAGCTAAGGGCACCCTGCTGCTGGGCGTCAAGGCTGTTATCGCTGAGTCCTTCGAGCGTATCCACCGCTCGAACCTCATCGGCATGGGCGTTGTTCCGCTGCAGTTCCCGGAGGGTGAGTCCTGGAAGTCCCTGGGCATCGATGGCACTGAGACCTTCGACATCGCTGGTCTGGAGGAGCTGAACAACGGCTCCATCCCGAAGACCGTCAAGGTTACGGTTACCAAGGAAAACGGCGAGTCCTTCGACTTCGACGCTGTGGTCCGCATCGATACCCCTGGTGAGGCTGACTACTACCGCCACGGCGGTATTCTGCAGTACGTCCTGCGCAACATGATCAAGGGCAACTAGTTTCCCTTTGACTCGTGCGCGCTAGGGCTTGTTACAAGCAGCGCTTCTAGAGGCCGGTAGGTAGCGCTAGCCCGCGGATTCATACCCCACGGGCTAGCGCCCTGCCGGCCTCGGGTTTCTCTACCCCAACCAAAATGAGGCTTGGGAAGTATAGGAATGGCGCTGCCACGTCATGCAGTGAAACATGTCCCTGGGCGTCGCCGGCAAGAAAAGAGTTTCCTTATGCCAAAAGTGAGTAACCAGGATTTAGCTCAACGGCGGCACGAAATTCTCGACGGCGCTCGGCAGTGCTTTGCAGAATTCGGCTACGACGGCGCAACGGTCTCTCGTCTGGAGTCCGCTACCGGTAAGTCTCGCGGTGCTATTTTCCATCACTTCGGATCCAAAGAAGGTCTGTTCTTAGCATTGGCCGAAGAAGATGCCGCAAATATGGCGGAAGTCGCGGAGGCTTCCGGCTTAGTGGAAGTAATGCGTGACATCGTGGCGAACCCAGACAAGCATGGCTGGCTGGGAACTCGCCTTGAGATTGCCCGTCGCCTTCGCAGCGATCCGGAGTTTAAGGGCCAATGGTTGGGTCATCAGGATCAATTGGATGACGCTGTTGCCCACCGATTGACCCAGACATCCTCATCCGGCTCCCTACGGTCGGATTATTCGGTTCGCACGATGCAGCTTTTTCTCGAGCTGATGCTCGATGGCATCATCGTTCGTCTGGCATCTGGTCGCACTGTCGACGAATTGGATTCCGTGCTTGATTTAGTTGAAGACAGCTTACGGCGCAAGGACTAGCCACTCAGGCTAGGCCTGATAGCGTTACGTACCACCCGCTCCCCTAATGCGGGAGCGGGTTTCGGCTTTCTGCCGTGCATTTACCCCGTTTGACCGGTGACAATGCATAGATTTCACCCAATATGGACTAAGCTGTCTATTTATGAGTGTGGGTAAGTTTTTGTTGGTGGCGCTCCGCCCCGCAGATGGTGCGGGGCAAGCCGAGTACCAGGACTTTCTGGATTCCACCGGGCTTGAGCCCAGCCAGTTGGATCTGTTTACCATCGACGCTGTCGGCGCTAAGTTGCCCGACCTGACCTCCTATGACGGCGTATTCGTCGGAGGCAGCCCATTTAACATCACCGACCTTGAGCATTCGGGGCTGCAGAAGTATTCGCACGATGTGCTTTACGACGTACTTAGGAGTCCTGTCCCCGCACTGCTTATCTGCTACGGCGCTAGCTACACGGCCTTTACTTCGGGCGGTTTGGTTAACCTGCGTCACGGCGAAGTAGCGGGTTCTACCCGGGTAGAGCTCACCGAAGCTGCCACTCAGGATCCAATAGCTTCGGTGTTGCCTCCGGTTTTTTATGCGTTGACTGGCCACAAGGAATCCGTTGCGGAACTTCCAAATCACGCGACTTTGCTTGCCACAGGTCCAACCTGTCCGGTGCAGATGTACTCGATCGGACCGAATAACTGGGTTACCCAATTTCATCCGGAGATGAATGCTAACGGACTGCTCCGCAGAATGTCTTTCTACACCGACGTCGGTTACTTTGACCCGTTGGAAGTCGACGCGATTCGACTAAAGGTATCTGATGTGGACCTCCAGGCCGTCTCGTCAATCATCCCCCGATTTATGCACGTATGTACGCATGCAGCCAATCCGAGCCTGCTAGTGGTGCAGTAGTCTCCGTCCCCCCTCTAGCTCCCTTTTTCACGAAATTTGTTCCCGCAAATGTCTACCTCCGCCAAGCCCTTCCTCTTGCTTTCCACACGCGGCGAAGATGCCGCAGCTCACGCTGAACATCTCTCATTTGCCAGGAGGTGTGCATTGGCGCCGGCAAAGTTGCATCAAATTCGCCTGGAACAGTCTCGTCCGGGGAATCTGAATCTAGATAACTACTCGGGCGTAATCGTTGGCGGAGGACCCTTTAACGCCTCTGATGACGATAAGAGCTATCTACAGAAGGAAGTCGAGACCTGGTTCGAGGATTTGTTGGCAGAAGTGCTCGAACGAGACTTCCCCTTCTTCGGAGCTTGTTATGGCGTCGGCCTGCTCGGTACTGCTGGCCATGGCCGTGTCTCCCGCAAGCACGGGGAGCAGGCAGCTGTAATCGAAGTAGCTGCAACTCCAGATGGCGAATCAGATCCAATTCTTGATGGTTTACCGGCCCACTTTCACGCCATCGTCGGCCACAAGGAGGCCATCGAAGAACTGCCTGGCGACGCTACGTTGTTGGCAACTGGTAAGGACTGCCCCGTACAGATGTTTCGGTTGGGCCGCAATGCATATGCGACGCAGTTTCACCCGGAATTAGATGCCAACACATTTGCCCAGCGTCTCCAGATTTACGCAAATGAGGGCTACTATTTACCAGGAACAGATCTTAAAGCGGTGTCGGCCGCGCGACAGTTGGATGTTGCTCGAAGTGGGCGTATTCTTCAGAATTTCGCTCGGCTCCATACCGCATGTAGAGACTAATTAGTTTTATCTAGTGGCAATAAGCAAAAGGAATGTGATTGTCGCATGGAGAGGTGGAATCCCGATTCGGCACTTGCCGGACAGTCACCATCAATTGAAATGTCTGTGCTGCGATCCGGCGCGATTATTATTGCCGTCACCGGCTTTTTGTGGCAGGTTGAATCGGCTGTTCGTTCTGTCCCCTTTGAAAACTTTCTGAGCCACTGGTTCCCTTTTGCATCACTGCTCATATTCATTCTCAGCGATATGTTGTTGATTTGGGCTGTGATTAATAATACGCGGCGAGGCCTTATTACCGCACTGCGTGTGCCGATGTACATCATGTTGGTTTTCCTGATGTTGGTTTCAACCTATTGGGATCTCCCTCATAACCTCGTTGGAAATGCGCTCTGGTATAGCCCATTTTCAGGTTTAGCCCTCGCTGCATTTGCTCTGACAGTGCCACTCCACATCAGTTTGTCCGTGATGGTATTTGTTCCCGGACTTATTGCGGTCATTAATTCGTGGTTGCTGGGACACACTTTTTGGCTCGACATGTTGTCGGATGTTGGTTTCAATCTCATCAACACTTTTCCATTTGTGATTATTGCAGGCTCTGCACAACCCGTCGCAAGGCTTATTGACTTCACCTACGAGAACTCTCGGAAGGTCAATGAGAGAGCGGAGCGTATGCGTGTCCGCGGCGAGGCGATGAGCAGCTTCAACGCCTATGTCCATGACTATGTATTGGCCGCACTGTCTGCAATCGGTAAGGGCTCTAAGATTGACTTCTCGCTAGACGAGCAGACTGGGCTGTTTTTCTCGCCTCGGCAAACAGTAAGCGGTAGAGCTTTTGCTGAGGCTGTACGGGCGCAATTGATGTCGGTGAGCCCCGACATTTCGGTAACGCTAGACACCAGCGAAGAAGGCGGTCCAGTTCGGCTGCCAGGAGAAGTTGCTAACACGTTCCTATTAGCCGCAACCGAGGTGGCAAATAATGCCAAGCGTCACGCAGGTGCCGCAGCGGAAAAGAAATGCCACATTCGTGTTGCCTCGGGAGAGGTGTCCATTGATTTTCGTGACGATGGCACCGGGTTCGACCCCGAGGGAATTGACCCGCATCGTGCAGGTATCCGGTTGAGCGTTAAAGGGCGAATGGAGGCCCTTCGCGGTGGAGATGCTCTCGTTAATTCAAAGCCTGGGAAAGGTACTCAGGTTATTCTCAAATGGCACGGTAATACCTCTCCTGTGGAAGAGGAAGATGTAGTCGATTCCTCCGCTCACACGACATCGCTGTATGACCTCATGGGAATGTCAATTGTTTTTTCCTGGCAGTTCTACGGCGCGATCGTCGGCGTGTTGTTCATGGTTCTAGTCAGTAATGGACAATTATTTACCGCGGCCGGGCAAATCAGTCTGGCATTAGCGATCGGCCTTCTCGGGCTGATTATGTATGGCCGCCATTCACAATTGCCGTTAGCCCGTGCAATCGTAACTGGTGTCGCGATCGTTGTATTAGCTGTGGTGGGGCTCTACCAGCCCATTCCAAATAATTTGGAATGGTCGTATTTCTGGCACTTTAGCTTAATTTCTTTTGCATCTGCATTGCTCTCCATCCGCGGCCGCCCCTGGGTTGCGCTGAATTCAGTGCTCGGTGGCGCGATCATGGTGGAGCTTCTCAAGTTCTTCCCCTTTGCCCCCTCGGATACGACCCACATCAGTATCTCTGGAGTTGACCTGTTAGTTCGCTCCGTGATGTTGGTCGCGGGAATTTTGACGTCCATCATGGTCCGCTTTTTTATGCGCACCGTTCCGCAGTCTATTCAGGATTATAATCGTGCGCTGTACGCTGCCGGGGCCGCCAAAGAGTACGAAATTAGCAGCCAGAGTAACTACGAATGGCTGCAGCGCCGGGTCGGCCCCATTTTTAGCGCCGCTGCAGTTTTGGAAGAACCGACCCCGCGACTGCAGTTGCGTGCGCGGCTTACAGAGCAGCTTCTCCGAGACGTCCTACGTTCGCCGCATCTAAATGTTGGGTCCCTTCACCAAGCTGTTTGGGACGCCCGCGCAAGAGGTGTTCATGTCCGGCTCCTCGATGACCGCAATCACACGCAGGCCGTTTCCGATAGCACCGATGTGCGCCGTATTCCGCTTGTCGACGACGATTCCGCGGTGGCCAAGTTGATGCCGAACTTCCTCGAAGCAATCGATAACGCCGAAGAAGGATCGGTAACAATTCGCCTATTGCCCCCGGGCAGACGTGCATTTGCATCTATTTCTGATGACAATGGAGTGCAAAGGTTTGATGAAGCCGGTGAGAGGATAGTGATGTCACGTGACTAGGGAGAATATTGCGGGAATGAGCAATGCTTCCATCGACGTCTCGGCTGCAATTGACTCCGACAACATCGGAGATTACAGCGTGCAGTCGGATCGTTTGCTTCGCGTTGCTGCGATTGATGATCATGCCTTGACTCTGCAGGGGCTCGAAACCCTGCTTTCTGCAGAGCCAGACTTTGAGCTCGTCGGCTGTTATCAAACTGTGCCGGAGCTACTGGCCGATGTGGGCACCGATGACCGCCTGGATGTGGTCGTGCTGGATCTACGGCTGGCGGATAATTCAGATCCAGCGCAGAACGTTCTGTCGCTGGAATTGGTTACCGATCACGTGCTCATCCTCTCGTCAGCTGAAAGCCCATACCTTGTCCGAAAGGCAGTGCGTACCGGAGTAATGGGGGTTGTGCAGAAATCGGAAACCCCGGAGACAATCGTGTCTGCAGTACGGCTGGCGGCACTTGGCAAGGGCGCGCTGACTACAGAATGGGCATCGGTAGTTGACTCTGATCCCCTGCTCGACTCTGTCGATTTGTCAGAACGCCAGCGTGAGGTACTGGAGCTTTACGCCTCCGGTGAGTCGACGAAGCGAGTCGCGTCGATGACAGGGCTGACACCGAACACCGTGTTGGACTACTTGGGTCGTATTCGAGCCAAGTATGCGGCAGCTGGCCGGGCCGAGAACAGCCTTAACAAGTCGGAGATGTATAGGCTCGCTCAGCAGGACGGTTACCTGCCAGGGCCAATGGATCCGTCTTAAGCCAGCTCGACGATTTCCATGTAGTCGTCGCTCCAGAGGTCTTCGGTGCCGTCGGGAAGCACGATGACACGCTCGGGCTCGAGAGCCTTGACCGCACCGGGATCATGGGTGACCAGTACGACGGCACCCGTGTAGGTGCGCAGCGCGTCGAGAACCTGTTCGCGGGACTGCGGGTCGAGGTTGTTAGTGGGCTCGTCGAGAAGCAAGACGTTGGCGCGAGAGCTAACCAGCGTCGCCAGCGCCAGGCGTGTCTTCTCACCACCGGAGAGCGTTCCCGCAGGCTGCTGCAGTTTGTCGCCGGAGAACATAAAGGCACCGAGCAGGCTCCGCAGTTCCGGTTCGTTGACGTCGGGGCAAGCGTAGACGGTGTTTTCCCAGACAGTCTTGTCCGGGTCAATCGTGTCATGCTCCTGGGCGAAATAGCCGATGCGCAGGCCGTGGCCGGAGACAATGCCGCCTTCGCCATCGGTGCGCTCCACACCGGCGAGTAGCTTCAGCAGCGTCGTCTTACCAGCGCCATTGAAGCCGAGGACAACCACGCGGGACCCCTTGTCAATCGCAAGATCCACACCGGCGAAGACTTCCAACGAACCATACATCTTGGTCAGTCCCGTGGCGTTGAGCGGAGTCTTGCCACAGGGGGCCGGTTCTGGGAAGGAAATATGAGCGACCTTATCCTCGACACGGACCTCGTCGAGACTGTCCATCATGCGCTCAGCACGAGCCACCATCTGCTTGGCCGCACGGGCCTTCGTCGCCTTCGCGCCTAGCTTCTCGGCCTGCTTGCGCAGTGCGCTGGCCTTCTTCTCCGCGTTGGCGAACTCACGGCGACGTCGAGCCTCATCGGTCGCGCGTGCCGACAGGTAGTTCTTCCAGCCCATGTTGTACACATCAGCTTCGGCGCGCACCGCATCGAGGAACCAGACTTTGTTACACACGGCCTCGAGCAGCTCGACATCGTGCGAAATCATGATCAAGCCGCCCTCATGCTTACTGAGTAATTCGCGCAGCCAGGTAATCGAATCCGCATCGAGGTGGTTCGTCGGCTCGTCGAGAAGCAGCGTCGTGGCGGACTTGCCCGAGCCTTCGGTAGCGGCGAAGAGAATCTGAGCAAGCTCGACGCGGCGGCGCTGACCACCCGAAAGCGTCTTCAGCGGCTGGTCGAGTACGCGCTCCGGCAACCCCAGCGCGTCGCAAATGCGGGCTGCCTCGGCGTTCGCCTCGTAGCCGCCGAGGTCGTGGTAGCGCTCCTCGAGACGCGAAAACTTCCGAATCGCCGCATCGCGTTTCGTGTCAGTGGTCGCGGTCTCCATGATCTCCTGTTGGCGATCCATGCTGCGGCGGATTTGGTCAAGACCTCGCGCCGACAGCACACGGTCGCGGGCGGAGATGTCGATGTTGCCCTCGCGCGAGTCCTGTGGCAGGTAACCAATCGAGCCAGAGCGCACTACTGAACCGCCATAGGGTTCAGTTTCACCGGAGAGAATACGCATAGTCGTCGTTTTGCCAGCACCATTTCGCCCGACGAGTCCAATCCGGTCTCCCGGCTGGACGCGCAGCTGCTCACCCGGAGCAGTGAGCAGGGTACGGGCGCCGACTCGGACTTCAAGGTCATGGGTCACAATCACGAACGAGTAGCCTACCAGTTATGACTTCATTTCCCGTGACCGCCTCCGTCGTCGGCCTCGGGCCCGCCGGAAGAATCGCCGCCCACCGTGCATCCGCTCGCGGCTGGGATGTCACCGCTTATGACCCAGCCGGTGGCACACTGCCCTCGACGATTGGTCTCTGGTGCGACCAACTCCCCGACTGGTTGCCCAGCGACTTCCTCGCCGCCACCTTTCAACCCAGCGTCATTCTTGCCGACGGCACCGAACGTCAGCTCGCCCGCAACTACGGCGTTGTTAACAAGGACTGCCTGCAAGAACTTGGCGGTTTCCACATCGAACGCCGCGCACTCACCGATTCCGAAACCACGGGTACTGACATCACAATTGTCACCACCGGGCGCACGCACGCCGCAGTCGGGCGAGGTGGGCAGGTACGGCAGCTCGCCATCGGGCACATCTTTTCGCTTGACGACGTCCCCAGCGCCCACCGCCGCGCAGTCCTCATGGACTTCACTCCGGCCGAACCGGTTGCCCCAGTGACAGAGCCGGCTAGTTTCTCCTATCGCATTTTCTTGGATGACAGGACCTTCCTCATTGAAGAGACTATCCTCGCTACTCCGACTCCTATGGTTGACGGGTATCGTGGCGAAGCCGGTGCGCCAGTCGGCAGCGGCGGTGAGGCCGATGACTCCGTACTTCTAGCGCTGTTGCGTAGACGCCAAAGTGTACGGTTGAAGTCCCTGGGGCTTTCGGAAGATCTGGCCATCGACGAAGAAGTGGTGTCCTTTCCCCTACTGGCAAACCTTCCCTCTCGCTGTGGCGCCTTGACGCACAGTGGACCATCCATGGGCACTCTCTTCGGCTTTGCTGGTGGTTGGATGCATCCTGCCACTGGTTACTCGGTGGGTTCGGTTATCGAAGATGTCGACCGCTTCTTGGCCGATATGGAAAAGAAGGGAAGCCGGACGCTGGGGACGTCGTTAAGCATGCGATTGCAGCGATGGCTACGCGAACGTGGGCTCGCGGCGTTGCTGGGGTTCGATGCACGACAGACGGGTGCGTTTTTCCGGGCGTTCTTTTCGTTGCCGGAGAAGGACGTTTTTGCCTATTTGATAGGGACATCCCCACTGACGACGCTTCGCGCTATGGCGAAAGTGGCCGTGCCTTTGCTGAAAATGAGTCCGCGTACGTGCGGAAAGCTCATCGCTGGGTTTGTGCGGGGACCTGGGAGATGGAGAACTCGTTGACCGGGAGCATATACATCAGCCGATTTGTGGGGTGATACCAACAATTAAAGCGGTGTGGTTTTTGCATTCACCGGAGTACAAACGCTTATGATAAATGAATGACTTCGACGCAATCTGAGGAGACTTCCTCACAAAACCATAAGCTTCAGCGCAGGCTGAGAGCTCGCCACCTGAACATGATTGCCATTGGTGGTGCCATTGGTACGGGCCTGTTTGTTGCCTCCGGTGCGACCATTTCGCAGGCCGGTCCAGGCGGTGCGCTTATCGCTTACGCTCTTATCGGCATCATGGTGTGGCTGGTTATGCAGTCTCTCGGCGAGATGGCCGCTTACCTGCCGGTGCCCGGTTCCTTCCAGGAGTACGGTCGCCGATACGTCTCAGAATCCTTCGGCTTTGCCATGGGCTGGAACTACTGGTTTAACTGGGCGATTACTGTGGCCGCAGAGCTCGTCGCTGCTGCGCTGGTGATGCGCTATTGGTTCCCGGATGTGCCTTCAATCATCTGGTCCGCGCTCTTCCTCGCGATTCTATTCGGGCTGAACGCCCTGTCCGCACGTGCATTCGGCGAGGGTGAGTTCTGGTTTGCGACCATCAAGGTCATTACCGTCATCGTCTTCCTCGTTCTTGGTGTCGGCATGATTTTCGGTATCTTGGGCGGCTCCTCCCCCGGCTTCGAAAACTGGACCACGGGCGACGCCCCATTCGTCAATGGCGGAATGGGACTGTTGGCTGTCTTCGTTGTAGCTGGATACTCCTTCCAGGGCACCGAGATGGTTGGCGTAGCAGCAGGTGAGGCTGAAGATCCTGAGCGTACGATTCCCCGCGCGATTCGCACTATCTTCTGGCGTATCCTGCTGTTCTACATCGGTGCCATCGCTGTTATTGGTTTCCTTATTGCGTACACGGACCCGAATCTTCTGAATGCCGCCGAGGACAATATTTCCATTTCACCGTTCACCCTGGTCTTTGAACGCGCAGGTATCGCGATTGCCGCTGGCCTGATGAACGCCGTTATTCTGACTTCGGTGTTGTCCGCGGGTAACTCCGGTATGTATGTGTCCACTCGTATGCTGTTTTCCCTGGCCCGTCAGGGACACGCTCCGCGTTACTTTGGCAAGCTTTCTGGGCATGGCGTTCCGCTGCGCGCTCTGATTGCCACCGCTGTCATCGGTATGGCTGGCTTCATTACCTCATTGGTAGGCGATGGTGTGGCGTACACCTTCTTGCTGACGCTGTCTGCGCTCGCGGGCTTTATCACCTGGTTTGGTATCTCTTTCAGCCACTACCGCTTCCGCAAGTGTCTGAAGGCCCAGAATATCCCGTTGGATTTGCTTCCCTACAAGGCGAACTTTTTCCCCGCCGGTGCTGTGCTGGCACTGATTATGTGCTTCTTTGTGGTGGCCGGACAGGCACTTGATCCGATTCGCACTGGCGAGAATATCTTCGCTATCCTCACTCCGTACCTGGGTATCCCGGTCTTCGTCCTGCTGTGGTTTATCCATAAGAAGGTCACGGGCTCCAAGCTCGTTGACCCGGCCACCGCAGACATGACTCGCGAATAGCTGCGAAGAGCTGTGAATAGATGCGAGTAGCTATGCATCTCGCATCTAACTCTCACAACTTGGATTAGCAGTCGAAGACAATAGCGACCCCGCTTGGCACTTTTCAGTGCCAGGTGGGGTCGTTTTTAACTCCGAGTCGGACAGCTTGAAAAAATTGCGGGGATGCTCGTGTGAATACGGGCTGCAGATGTGAAACTGTGCAAGTTTATGACGCTTTCAGGCCATTTTTTGAGCCATTTTTGACATAAATGCAGTCAGTAACTCGCATCGCCCTACCGATCCCGGCCATAAACGCAGTCAGCAACTCAAAAAACAAACGAAAAAGTGCCTAGCTGAACGAGCCAGGAGCTCGTCGCCAAGCACTTTTAACGTAGCGGTTCTCTAATCACCGCTGTCACTGATCATCTAGACCGAGAAACCGAGAGCGCGCATCTGCTCGCGGCCGTCCTCAGTGATCATGTGTGGGCCCCATGCCGGGGACCAGACCCAGTTGAGGCGGAAGTCGCGGATACCCTCGACCTTCATAACCTCGGAGGCAGTCTGGTCGGTGAGCATATCGGTCAGCGGGCAGGCCGGGGACGTGAGTGTCATGAAGATAGCGGCAATGTCGCCTTCTTCAATCCAGATGTCATATACCAGGCCCAGGTCCACGACGTTGACTCCGAGTTCCGGGTCAACAACCTCGTACATTGCCTCTTCAACCTGGATAGCCAGCTTGTTATCGGCTTCGGTCTGCTCCGGTGCCGGCGGGACGGTGATGGACTCGTACTCATCCCCCTCATCAATGGGAGCACCAGTAGTCATGGTGTCCTCGTCGACAGCATCAGGCTGTGCGGGCGAGGTGGCGTCATTAGCGATTGGTTCAGTCATGGCGATGGCCTTCCTCGTCATTGGTAACGGTTACAGTCGCGGTACCAACGCCGTTGCCTTCAGCAGCGTTGGCCAGGGCCTCAGCGGTTGCGGCCTGGAAAGCTTTCCATCCGAGAAGTGCGCACTTCACGCGGGCGGGGTACTTAGAAACTCCAGCGAAGGCAATCCCATCGCCGATAATGTCCTCATCGCCCTCAATCTTGCCTCGGGAGGTGACCATCTTCTCGAACTCGGCAAGCTTGGCCATGGCCTCGTCGACAGTCTTGCCGACAATCTCCTCAGCCATAACTGAGGTAGAGGCTTGCGAGATAGAACAGCCCACGGCGTCATAGGAGACGTCATTGACAACGGTGAGGTCGTCGTTCAGAGTGACGCGAAGCGTGAGTTCATCGCCACACGACGGGTTGACGTGATGCACTTCCGTATTGAAAGGCTCCCGCAAACCCGCATGCTGCGGATGCTTGTAGTGATCCAGGATAACTTCCTGGTACATCTGCTCGAGCTTCATGTCCTTCTCCTTTCTTAAAGCTACGGGGTGACACCGAAGAACTTCTGTGCATGGCGCACTGCGTCGGCAAGCGCTTGAACGTCCTCTTCCGTGTTGTAGATGTAGAAGGATGCCCGGGCGGTCGACTGGGCGTTGAGGATTTGGTGAATTGGCCACGCGCAATGGTGACCGACGCGGATGCACACGCCCTGGTCGTCTAAAACCTGGCCAAGATCGTGCGGGTGAATGCCCTCGACCTTGAAGGAGACTGCAGAGCCACGCTGTTCTGGAGTAGTCGGACCGATGATGGTCACGCCATCAATTTCCTGCAGCTTCTCCAGTGCGAGCGCGGTCAGGTGGTGCTCATGAGCAGCTACCTTATCCATACCGATGGCATCCAGGTACTTCACCGCAGCACCCAGGCCGACGACCTGGGAGGTCATCATGGTACCCGCCTCGAAGCGCTGCGGAGGCGCCGCGAAGGTGGTCTTCTCCATGGTGACGACCTCAATCATCGAGCCACCAGTGAGGAACGGCGGCAGTGCCTCGAGCAGTTCCCGGCGACCGTAGAGCGCGCCGACCCCGTTGGGGCCGAGCATCTTGTGGCCGGAGAACGCCAGGAAGTCCACATCGAGCTCCTTGACGTCGACAGGCATATGCGGCACCGACTGGCAGGCATCGAGGACTACCAGCGCTCCGACCTCGCGAGCACGGCGCACCATTTCCTTCACATCGGTTACTGCACCGGTGACGTTTGACTGATGGGTAAAGGCCACAACTTTGGTCTTCTCGCTGAGCTCCAGCGAGTCCATATCAATGCGGCCGTCTTCAGTCACGCCATACCAACGCAGTGTCGCACCAGTGCGGCGAGCCAGCTCCTGCCACGGCACCAAGTTCGCGTGATGCTCCAGCTCAGTGACGACAATCTCGTCACCCTCGCCGACCTGGTACTGACCTGCGCGGTCGTCGCCAAGCACGAATGCCACTGTGTTCAACGCTTCGGTGGCGTTCTTGGTGAAGACCAGCTCGTCATAGTCGGCGCCGATGAAGCCTGCAATGGCTTCGCGGGCATCTTCGTAGGCGTCCGTGGCCTCCTCAGCAATCTCGTAGGCACCGCGGTGCACCGGTGCATTGTGGTGGGTTAGGAACTCCACCTCAGCATCGATGACTTGCTTGGGGCGCTGCGAGGTCGCTCCGGAATCCAGGTAGACCAGCCGCTTTCCGTCACGGACAGTGCGCGACAGAATCGGAAAGTCCTCGCGGAGTGATGGGCTGAGTAGTTCGGCGTTAGGCATTGATGTACTTCTCGTAGCCGTGCTCTTCCAGCTCGTCTGCAAGCTCCGGGCCACCGGAGGTGATGAAGCGACCATCGTGGAAGACGTGGACGAAGTCCGGCTTCACGTAGTTCAGGATGCGCTGGTAGTGAGTAATGATCAGAATGCCGCCGTCGTTTTCGTCCTGGTAGCGGTTAATGCCGTCAGAGACAACGCGCAGAGCGTCGACGTCCAGGCCGGAGTCGGTCTCGTCCAGGATGGCGAACTTCGGCTTCAGCAGGTCGAGCTGCAGAATCTCGTGACGCTTCTTCTCGCCACCGGAGAAGCCCTCGTTGACGGAGCGCTCGGAGAACGACGAATCGATCTCCAGGTCAGCCATTGCCTCACGGACCTCCTTGACCCAGTGGCGCAGCTTCGGAGCCTCGCCGCGGACAGCGGTTGCTGCAGAGCGCAGGAAGTTGGACATGGACACGCCGGTGACCTCGACCGGGTACTGCATTGCCAGGAAGAGCCCAGCGCGAGCGCGCTCGTCGACGCTCATCTCCAGCACGTTTTCGCCGTCGAGGAGAATCTCGCCCTCGGTGACTTCGTAACGCGGGTGACCTGCGATGGTGTAGCTCAGGGTGGATTTACCAGAGCCGTTCGGCCCCATCACAGCGTGGGTTTCGCCGGAGTTGATCGTCAGGTTGACGCCCTTCAAAATCTCCTTGGGCTCGGCGGACTCATCGGTCGGCAGCACCTGCGCGTGGAGGTTACGGATTTCCAAAGTGCTCATAGTGAAATCTTTTCCTTTAATCGGTGTAAGTGGCCTGTCCCCCGGCACTTCCGGGTTGACAGGACGGAAAGGGTGAGAAAGAAGATAAGCGGTTAGAAGCCAGCGGTGTTGAGCTCTTCGTCAACGAGCTTTTCAAGCTTCTCGCGAACGGACTCGACCGGAATCAGGTTGATGACCTCGCTGAAGAAGCCGCGAACCACCAGACGGCGAGCGGCCAGCTCCGGAATACCGCGCGAGAGCAGGTAGAAGAGCTGTTCCTCGTCGAAGCGGCCAACGGTGGCAGCGTGCCCAGCACCGGCAATCTCACCGGTTTCAATTTCCAGGTTCGGAACTGCGTCGGCACGCGCGCCTTCGGTGAGCAGCAGGTTGCGGTTGAGCTCGTAGGTGTCGGTGCCCGTCGCTTCTGCACGAATGAGCACGTCTCCCACCCACGCGGTGCGGGCCTCACGATGAGCGACATTCGGCTCGCCCTGCAGCGCGCCCTTGTACATCACGTTGGAGCGGCAGTTCGGCACAGCGTGGTCGACCAGCATGCGGTTTTCAAAGTACTGACCGGCATCAGCGAAGTACACGCCCAGCAGATCGACGTCGCCGCCGGGTGCCGTGAAAGCAACGCGCGGAACGATACGGACAACCTCGCCGCCAAACGTTGCGACAGTGTGGCGCAGCGTAGCATCCCGGCCGACACGAACGTGGTGCGCCGAACCATGAACGGCATCTTCGTTCCAGTTCACCATGGTCACGACGCCCAGCTTGGCGCCGTCGCCGATTACGAACTCGATGTTGTCCGCGAACGTGCCACTGCCTCGGTAGTTAATGACGCAGACGGCCTCGGCATGGGACTGCACGTCAATGACAATGTGGCCGTAGGACACCTTGTCCTCGCCCGGACCATCGATGTCGATGACGACAGGCTCCTTGGACACCGAGTTCTTCGCGAAGGTCACGATGTGCGCATCGTCGAAGTTGGAGTACGCCTGTGCTGCCACGCGGTCCGTTGGGGCGCCGGCGCGACCAAGGCGCTCGTCGTCACGCTTGACGACGTCCACAGCGACGCCATCCTGACCAGCAGTCTCGACCGAAATTGAGGCTGCAACCGGCTCTGCTGCGGTGCCGTTGTGGAGACCGCGGAGCTTACGCAGCGGCGTGAACTTCCACTCTTCATCCTTGCCATGCGGCACGGCGAAGTCCTCCACGTTGAAGGATGTGAAAACGTCGCCCTTGTTCGCCAGCACGCGGCGGCTATGAGCAGCCTGGTTTTCGTTGTTAATCGTCGTAGTCATTGGTATTAA
Source organism: Corynebacterium sp. HMSC075F02 (assembly GCF_001838335.1). Classification (NCBI taxonomy): domain Bacteria; kingdom Bacillati; phylum Actinomycetota; class Actinomycetes; order Mycobacteriales; family Corynebacteriaceae; genus Corynebacterium; species Corynebacterium sp. HMSC075F02. The sequence continues at coordinate 161,359 of NZ_KV836311.1, forward strand.
CCGACCGAACCTTCCATCTGCAGTTCAATGAGGCGGTTGAGCTCGAGGGCGTATTCCATCGGGAGCTCCTTGGCGATGGGCTCGACAAAGCCGCGCACGACCATGGCCATTGCATCTTCTTCCTCGATGCCGCGGCTCATCAGGTAGAAAAGCTGATCGTCAGAGACCTTGGAAACCGTTGCCTCGTGGCCGAGGGTGACGTCGTCCTCGCGGACATCCACGTATGGGTACGTGTCCGAACGTGAAATCGTGTCCACCAGGAGTGCGTCACACTCGACGTTGGAGTGCGAGTGCTTGGCACCCTTGTTGACCTGCACCAGACCGCGGTAGGCAGCGCGTCCACCGTTGCGGGCCACGGACTTGGACACGATGTTGGAGCTCGTGTGCGGAGCCATGTGCACCATCTTGGCGCCGGTGTCCTGGAACTGGCCCTCGCCAGCCATAGCCACGGACAGCACCTCGCCCTTGGCATGCGGACCGGTCATCCACACTGCCGGGTACTTCATGGTGACCTTGGAACCGATGTTGCCGTCAATCCACTCCATGGTTGCGCCCTCTTCGCACTTGGTGCGCTTGGTAACCAGGTTGTAGACGTTGTTCGACCAGTTCTGGATCGTGGTGTAGCGGCAGCGGCCACCCTTCTTCACGATGATCTCCACAACAGCCGAGTGCAGCGAGTCGGACTTGTAAATCGGAGCGGTACAGCCCTCGACGTAGTGCACGTAGGCATCTTCGTCGACAATAATGAGCGTGCGCTCGAACTGTCCCATGTTTTCCGTGTTGATACGGAAGTATGCCTGCAGCGGGATGTCCACGTGGACGCCCTTCGGCACGTAAATGAAGGAGCCGCCGGACCAGACTGCGGTGTTAAGAGCGGAGAACTTGTTGTCACCGGACGGAATGACGGTGCCGAAGTACTCCTTAAACAGCTCCGGGTGCTCCTTGAGAGCGGTGTCGGTGTCCAGGAAGATAACGCCCTGGGCCTCCAGATCCTCGCGAATCTGGTGGTAGACAACCTCAGACTCGTACTGAGCGGCGACACCTGCGACCAGGCGCTGCTTCTCAGCCTCCGGAATGCCGAGCTTGTCGTAGGTGTTCTTAATATCCTCCGGCAGGTCTTCCCAGGTCTGGGCCTGCTTCTCGGTGGAGCGAACGAAGTACTTAATGTTGTCGAAGTCGATGCCCGACAAATCCGCGCCCCAGGTGGGCAGCGGCTTGCGGTCGAAGATTTCCAAAGCCTTCAAGCGACGTTCAAGCATCCACTCCGGCTCGTTCTTCTTAGCCGAAATATCGCGAACGACCGCTTCAGACAGGCCACGCTTCGCGGAAGCGCCAGCGGTATCCGGGTCGTGCCAACCGAACTGGTAGGCACCAATGGACTCGATAATCTCTTCGTCAGTCTGCGGAGTGGCAGCCTTCGTGGATTCAGCCACGTCGGTGGAGTTCTCATGGGCGAGGGTCATTCTCCGCTCCTTTCTTGTGGCGATTCAGTAAGTGTCTTTGTTACGGGAGTGAGTGGGATATTCGTAGTGCAGATACCGTTTCCATCAGCGATAGTCGCCAACGGTTGGGTGTGCTGACCTAATAATTTACTAACGGCTTCATGCTCCGCCGCGCAGAGCTCCGGAAACTCGGAGGCTACGTGGCTAATTGGGCAATGGTGCTGGCAAATTTGCACGCCGCCAGTGTTCTGGTTGATAGTTGCCGCGTACCCGGCCCGTCGGAAAGCATCGACGACGGCCTCTACGACCTCTTCCTTCTCTGCGTCCTGCCCCACTGGCGTGACGCCGAGCAGAATGTCATCAATGCGCTGACGGGCAAACTGGGCAACTGCCTGCTCACCACCGGCCTTGCGCAGTGCGGTCAGTGCTGCACTGGCAAGATCGTCGTAAGCGTGCCCGAATCTAGCGCGGCCCCGATCTGTCAGGCGATAGGACTTTGCTGGCCTGCCTCGGCCCCGGGGGCCGGTGCTGGGTGCCGGAGCGGTTTCGGCAAGACCTTCGTCCACCAGAATGTCAATATGACGGCGGACGCCTGCAGCGGATAGTCCCAGGGTGTCTGCGATAAAAGTCGCGGACGCCGGGTTGTGTTCCAGAAGCAATTGGAGAATGCGCTTGCGCGTATCACCATCATTGACTGTCGGCTTCCGATCTGCCATGACTGGTGAGTCACCTCCTGCGATTGGACTGCTGGATAATAATGGGTGTCTAGGTGGCTCAGCGAGGCAAGTATCCCACTTGCGCCGCTGGTGTATTAGACAACATAATTGTGTCGTAATTGGGTCACAATGTCCAACGCATTTAAATATCAATGCAACGTCGCTGATTAGAACGCCCTTTCGGCGTGTCGAATCGTCTACTATGTGACCTTGTGAAAACTAACCGACCTACCCCGCGCCGCTCGTCCACCTTCGACGACGCTCTCGGGGTGCGTGACGCCATTCCGAAGATTGGTCTGGCCGGTTCTAGGTCGGCAACCCTCCACCAGGGCTCAGAACAGCCGCTCCAACACCGCATCAATTACCGCGAACTCCGACGCTTCACCTGGCTGCGTTGGCTGGGTGCTCTCGGGGCGGTCTTTATTATGGTCGCCGGGATCGGCGCAGGCGCGACACCGGTGGTTGGAAATGAGTTTTGGGGTACACCACTTGGGCTAATCCTCGGTCGAATGTTGGTGGCAACGACAATCGTCACCTTCGTGGGCATTGGCATGTTAGTCACAGCCTGGTTGGGTGTCGGCGCTTTCGTTCTGGCCGGTGCGCGGACTCGCGTCACCGCAGTGACTACTCCGATGCTCATACGCACCTACGCGGCATGGGTATTGCCCTTGATGTTTACCGCTCCCCTGTTTACGCAGGATATCTATTCCTATTTGGCGCAGGCTGCAATTGTGGAGCGGGGTATGGATCCCTACCTCGCAGGGCCTGTTGACCTATTGGGAGCCAACGACCCACTTGCCCGATCGGTGCCATTGATTTGGTCGCACTCTCCGAGCCCATACGGCCCCACAGCCCTCGCAGTGGCATGGGGTATCGCCAAAATAACCAGCGACGGGGTGATCGCTTCCGTCTTTCTGCATCGACTCGTCGCCATTGTTTCGCTTCTCGTGGTGTCCTGGGCGCTGGTGCAGCTTGGTCGCCGCTGCGGCGTTAGCTCTCAGTTCACGCTCTGGCTGGGCACGCTCAATCCGCTGGTATTGCTGCACCTGGTGGGCGGTATCCACAATGAGGCCCTGCTGCTGGCTCTCCTGCTCGTTGGTCTCGAACTGTGTCTGCGAGCTATCCACGGCCCTGCGCAATCGATGGTGCCCGATGAGCTGCCAGAACCCGGACCAATCGGACACGAGAACCAAAGCCGAGGTAGATCGTGGGCAATGTATGCAGGCGGTATTGTGCTCATCAGTCTCGCCGGAATGGTCAAAGTCACTGGTTTCGTGGCGCTCGGCTTCGCCGGCATGTGGCTGGCTCGAAAGTTTGGCAGTACCTGGAAGGCCGTTGCTCTTTCCGCGGTAGTGACGGGCGCAATGACCGTCGTCACGGCAGTCGTTGTTTCCTTAGGAACTGGTCTGGGCTTTGGTTGGATCACCGCGCAGGGTGGCGCCGCAACGGTGCGCAGTTGGATGTCGTTGACTACCCTGCTCGGGATCATCGCTGGTTTCTTCGGCAGGCTTCTGGGGCTCGGCGATATCAGCGACAGTGCTTTGCTGTTTACCCGCGGCATTGGCGTAGTGCTGGTGGCTGCCTGGCTCCTGCGCATGCTGTTAGCGACGTTCCGTGGGCGCATTCACCCGCTCGGCGGCTACGGCCTCGCGATGTTCGCTCTAGTAATCCTCTTCCCCGTCGTGCACCCCTGGTACCTGCTATGGGCCATCGTGCCCCTGTCCGCTTGGGCCAACCGGGTACAATTTCGCATTGCCGTGGTTCTGTACTCGGCAATTTTCAGTTTTGTAGTACTACCACGCGGCCTGGGGTTGCCTCCGGGCACCGTCGCTCAGATTTACCTACTGGCGTTGGTATTCTTCGTCGCAGTCATGTTCGTCATCTTGGCGTACTCGACGCGATCTAAGGTATTTCGCCTTCATTAAAACTGTGAGATTAGACTGACTAACCGTGAATAACGCTGCCAATTCTCCTGCTCTGCGCCTTGAGAACGTAACGAAGAAATTCGATGACGTTGAGGCTGTATCAGACCTTTCGCTTTCCCTGGATCGAGGTAGGGTTCTTGCGCTCCTCGGCCCCAACGGTGCTGGTAAGACCACAACCGTTGAAATGTGTGAGGGCTTCATCAAGCCGGATGAAGGGCGAATTCGCATTCTCGATCTCGACCCGGTCGCTCAAACCACAGCACTGCGCAGTCGCATTGGCATCATGCTCCAGGGCGGAGGCGCCTACCCCGGTGTTCGCGTTGGCGAAATGCTGAACCTCGTTGCCAGTTACTCCGCAAACCCGCTGGACACTGATTGGCTTCTTGAAGTCGTTGGCCTAGAACGCCATCGTAAGACGAACTACCGCAGGCTCTCTGGCGGTCAGCAGCAGCGACTGTCGCTCGCATGTGCCCTGGTCGGACGCCCGGAGCTTGTGTTCCTCGACGAGCCGACAGCAGGCCTCGATGCTCAGTCCCGTCTAGCCGTCTGGGATCTCATCTCGTCGCTGCGCCGTGATGGGGTCACCGTGGTCCTGACAACGCACCTCATGGACGAGGCCGAATCGCTTGCCGACGACGTTGCGATTATCGACCGGGGCCATTTAGTTGTGGCCGGTACCACCGAGGAGATCACTAGCGCAGGCGCATCGGCTCTCCAGGGAACGTCGTCAAGCACTGCTATGAAGATCAGCGTTCGAGGCAGCCTTGACTTCGAAGAGGTCAACCGCAACTTCAGCGAGTCCGGTCTTCCACAGCGTCTGCAGCGTTCTGGCGGTGGAGAGTTTTCCCTGATTGGTGAAGCTTCACCGCGCGCCTTGACTGTCTTGGCGCAGAGTTGCGAGCAGCAAGAGGTGTTGATCACCTCGTTGAATAGGGCGACGCAATCGCTTGAAGATGTCTTCTTGCAGATCACTGGAACGGAGATGAGGAGCTAATGACTACCGCACCGAGGGCCGATGCTTCCCGCTTTGCAAAGGGCACTTTCGCCCCAGCGCCACAGCGTTCGGACATGGCGAAGTTGGTCATGTCGCAGGCGTGGTTGGAAACGAAGCTCTTCTGGCGACATGGTGAGCAAATGCTCCTCACCATCATTATCCCGTTGGCGATGCTCATCGGCCTGGTGATGGTGCCGGTGTTGGAGCTCGATGATCCGCTCGAGCGTATCTTCCCCATGGTGCTGGCGATTTCCGTCATGTCTGCAGGGTTTACCGGACAGGCAATTGCCGTGGGCTTTGACCGCCGTTACGGAGCCCTGAAGCGCATCGGCGCCTCAGGCGTGCCACCCTGGGGCATTATCGCAGGCAAGATTGTGTCGGTCTGCACCACCGTCACGTTGCAGTACGTACTGTTTAGTCTCGTGGGGCTCGCCCTTGGCGCAGAGCTGTCGATTGGCGGCTGGCTGCTGGCTTATGTGGGGATGCTTCTGGGAACGTTCGTCTTTACCTCATTGGGCTTGCTCATGGGCGGTACGTTGGGAGCCGAGCTAATCCTAGGTCTGGCCAACCTGATCTGGTTCATCCTCATTGGTGCTACTACGTATGTGGCCGTTGCGCCATCGTTAGATGACATCAGCTCTGTACTGCTACACCTCTTGCCGTCCGTCGCGCTTACCGACGTGATCTCCGCGGCATTGGCCATGTCCGTCCATTGGTCAGCTGTCGGGGTGCTGATTGTGTGGGGTGTCCTTGGCGCTGCACTGGCGGCTCGCTGGTTCCGTTTTGATATGCCGAATGACTAGGAATCTATCGGGGAGTCTGCATAGAAAAGCGCAGCCCAACGCAGGGGTTTCGCTTATTACCATTTTCCGCCAGCATGGGTAGAATTTCTTAATGTGAATACTGCAGATCGAAGTTTGCCCCTATCGTTTTTGCCGCTGACACCAATCGGGCGCCAGAAGCTCTATGCCCTGCTGGTTTTGATTGCACAGGCGGCAATTGCGGTAACCGGTTCTATCGTCCGTGTTACTGGTTCAGGTCTCGGTTGTGCTTCGTGGCCTGAATGTCACCCAGGCAGCTTCGTTCCTGTCGCGGGGGAAGCAGAAATGCTCCATCAGATTATTGAGTTTGGCAACCGGCTGCTCACCTTTGTGCTGGTTGCTCTGACACTTCTGCTCTTTCTTTCGGTTATGCGTGTCGGTCGCCGTCAGGAAATCAAGTTGCTGGCCTTCCTCAACGGTCTCGGCGTTATCGTCCAGGCTGTTATCGGCGGTATCTCCGTTTGGGTTGACCTGAAGTGGTACGCCGTAGCGCTGCACTTCCTGCCTTCGATGATTCTGGTCTGGCTCGCTGGCATGCTTTTCGTCAAGATTTCTGAGCCTGACGACGGCACTGCTACCCGCATGTACCCGCGCTATCTGCGCTATCTGGCTGCCGCCTCCGGCTTGGCCCTGACGATGACGCTGATTACCGGAACTATGGTCACCGGTGCCGGACCACACGCTGGAGATGCTTCGGTGCTCCCGGAGGATCGCCTCCAGCTACCGATTGTTGACCTGGCGCATATCCACGCTGGTTTTATGTACCTCTACCTTGGCCTGGTTATCGGCCTCATTTTCGGTCTGCTGGCCTCGGAAGCCTTTGCACCTGTGCGTAAGGTTGCCATCGCACTCGTTGTGTTCATTTTGGCTCAGGGCGTAGTTGGAATGATTCAGTATTGGTCCGGTGTACCGGAGGCATTGGTGCCGGTTCACGTTGCCGGATCTGGTATCTGCACCGCTTTGACTGCAGTACTTTTCCAGCACGGTTACCGCACTGTCGGTGGGAGCGCAGAAGTCACTGGCTCGCTTGAAGGCGATGCGGCTGCCGCCACTGTTGCTTCGGAGAAGAACGTCGAGGTTACCGCGTAGCTAGCTGCCGGTCAGCGGCTGTATTAACCACTGTGGTTACCGGCTGTTGATTCCTGCTTGAACCGCCTAAACACGCGCTTTGGTTGTGCGTGTTTAGGCGGTTCTGCTGTCTGCTCGGCTCCGTGTGCTCGGATGTGCGTTTCCCAGTGGCTAGCGGGCTGCGCGGGCGGTGCGGGCTGCGCGGGCGGTGCAAGGGGGCGGTCTGCCCACCTATCGATCCGAGTTACTGACTATGTTTATGACAGAAATCGCGCGAAAAATGGCCTGAAAGTGTCATAAACTCGCACAGTTTCACATTTGCAGCCCGTGCCCATCTCCACACACAAAAAGAGACCCTTCCCGCAACCGGAAAGGGCCTCTTCAAAGGAGCTCAGCAACTGCCCTAGAACATGCTCGAAATTGTCTGCAATCCGAGTACGGCATCGAGAGAAAGCGCCACACAGACGATAGACAAGTAGTTGTTCGACATGAAGAACAGCTTCATCGGCTTGATCTTGCCACCGGTCTTAACGTGGCGGTGCAGGTCAATGGCGCCCCACAGGAACCAGGCACCAGCGCCAACGGCGCCAATCAGATAAATCCAACCCGCGTACGGAACCAACAGCAGAGTGGTAATCACGGTCGCGGCGGTGTAGTAAATAATGCGCTTGGAAACGACGATTGCCGGCTTGACCACTGGCATCATCGGCACGCCAGCGGCCTTGTAGTCCTCCTTGTAGCGCAGGCCCAATGCCCAGGTGTGCGGCGGAGTCCAGAAGAAGATAAGCAGGAACAGGATGAATGCCTGCCACCAGTGAGCGAGCCCCGTAATCTCCGGGTTGTTGTCAGTGATTACGGCCCAGCCGACCATCACCGGCATACAACCCGCAGCGCCACCCCAAATTACGTTCTGATCAGTACGGCGCTTCAGCCACAACGTGTAGACGAAGATGTAGAAGGCAATCGTAATCAGAATGAAAACGGCGGCCAGCAGCGAGTTACACAGCAACCACAGCCATAGGAACGACGCAATCATCAAGACAGTGCCGAAAATCGCTGCCGCTCGACGGCTAACCTGGTTGCGCGCGAGCGGGCGACGGCGAGTACGGCGCATCTTCTGGTCAATGTCGTAATCCATGACCATGTTGAAGGTGTGCGCAGCTGCGGCACCCAACCAACCACCGAACAAGGTGAGAAGAATCAGTCCAACGTGAACATGACCGCGATCAGCCTGAAGCATTGCGGGAATGGCCGCGACGAGCAGGAGCTCGATAATTCTTGGCTTAGTCAGTGCAATATACGCCTTGACTGTTTCCAACAAAGCAATGTCCCTTTCACGCGCCATAAACAAACCCCCCGTTTACAGATAGTCGGATGTAACGGTCGGAAAGTTCCCGACGAGTTTTTCCGCAAAATTAAATGAGGGGCAGGCAATCAGTTTACCGGTAATCATAACGGTTCCAATAATGACCGTCGTAAAGCATGTGCGGCGCGCCCTCTGAGACTTATCTCTCAGCTATTCGGCCCGGTTTGAACCGGGAGCGCGCAATCCTAGTTAGTATGGAAGAGAATTTTACTAATCCATTTGGATACTAGGAGTCATTCACGTGACACTGTCGACTGAGCATGAAGCACGGGTTGTGCGCAACTACCCCTCGGACTGGTCTGACTTGGATACGAAGGCCGTTGATACGGCCCGTGTGCTGGCTGCAGACGCCGTTGAAAAGGCAGGTTCGGGGCACCCCGGCACTGCGATGAGCCTCGCACCGCTGGCTTACTCTCTTTACCAGCGCGTTATGCGCCATGACCCGAAGGATACGAAGTGGATCGGCCGTGACCGTTTCATTCTCTCCTGTGGTCACACCTCTCTGACGCAGTACGTCCAGCTGTACCTCGGCGGTTTTGGCCTGGAGCTCGATGACCTGAAGGCGCTGCGTACGTGGGACGCTCTCACCCCGGGTCACCCGGAGTACGGCCACACTGACGGCGTGGAAATCACCACTGGCCCGCTGGGTCAGGGGCTGGCGTCGGCTGTCGGTTTTGCCATGGCTTCGCGACGGGAACGTGGGCTGTTCGACCCGGAAGCTGCTCCGGGTGAGTCTCCGTTTGATCACTACGTGTACGTCATCGCTTCTGATGGTGACGTTCAGGAGGGTGTCACTGCCGAGGCCGGCTCGCTGGCCGGCACTCAGCAGCTGGGCAACCTGATTGTCTTCTGGGATGACAACGGCATCTCCATCGAGGACGACACCACTATTGCTTTCACCGAGAATGTCGCGGACCGCTACCGTGCTTATGGCTGGCAGGTCATTGAGGTTGACGGCGGCGAGGACGTCGCGGCACTCGAGGCTGCTGTCGAGGAGGCCAAGAAGGATACGGAGCGTCCGACATTCATTCGCGTTCGTACTGTGATCGCTTACCCGGCTCCGACGAAGATGAACACCGGCGCTTCGCACGGTGCTGCTCTTGGTGGCGAGGAGATTGTCGGCATCAAGGAAGCTCTCGGCTTCGATACCGACAAGAGCTTTGACGTCGCTGACGAGGTCATTGAGCACACTCGCAAGCTAGTTGAGCGCGGCGCTGAGGCTCACGCACAGTGGCAGGTCAAGTTCGACGAGTGGGCTGCGGCTAACCCGGAGCGCAAGTCTCTGCTGGACCGTCTGACCGCTGGCGAGCTGCCGGAGGGCTTCGACGCTGAGCTGCCGACCTGGGAGCCGGACGAGAAGGGTGTTGCTACCCGCAAGGCTTCTGAGGCCGCGCTGCAGGCACTGGGCAAGACCCTGCCGGAGCTGTGGGGTGGCTCGGCTGACCTGGCTGGCTCCAACAACACCGTCCTGAAGGGCGAGCCGTCTTTCGGTCCGAAGTCCATCACCACCGGCACCTGGACCACTGACCCGTACGGCCGCAACCTGCACTTCGGTATTCGTGAGCACGCCATGGGCTCGATCCTCAACGGCATTCTGCTCCACGGTGGTACCCGTCCGTACGGCGGCACCTTCCTTATCTTCTCGGACTACATGCGTCCGGCTGTCCGCCTGGCATCGCTGATGGGCATCTCCCCTATTTATGTCTGGACCCACGACTCCATTGGTCTGGGCGAAGACGGTCCGACGCACCAGCCTGTTGAGCAGCTGGCTTCGCTGCGCGCTATCCCGGGTGTGTCCACTGTCCGCCCGGCTGACGCTAACGAGACCGCTCAGGCTTGGGCCGCTGTTCTTCAGGGAGAGGCAGGCCCGAAGGCTCTGGCTCTGACCCGCCAGAACGTTCCGGTCCTGGAAGGTACCAAGGAGAAGGCCGCTGAGGGCGTCCGTCGTGGTGCGTACGTGCTTGTCGACGGTGCCAAGGAGACCCCGGACGTCATCCTGATGGCTACCGGTTCGGAAGTTCACCTCGCTGTCGAAGCTGCTGACAAGCTGGCTGAGGAAGGCGTCAGCGCCCGCGTTGTCTCCGTTCCGTGTCTTGACTGGTTCGAGCAGCAGGACGATGCCTACCGCGAGCAGGTTCTGCCGAAGTCCGTCCGCGCTCGTGTCTCGGTTGAGGCCGGTATTGCAATGCCGTGGTACCGCCACCTGGGTGATGCTGGTCGCGCTGTCTCCCTGGAGCACTTCGGTGCATCGGCTCCGTACAAGGAGCTGTTCGAGAAGTTCGGCATCACAGCAGAGGCTGTTGTCGATGCCGCCAAGGAGTCCATCGAGGCTGCTAAGTAAGTTTGTTAAAACCTGGCGCTATCGGCCGCTGTCGGGACGGGATTTGTGAAAACCGTACCGCGCTCCGGTAGCGCCAGTATTGTTTGTGACGCACAGTAGTTTAAGGACATACAACTTTTAGCGAAGTCTTTAGGCAACGAAGCGGTATTGACAGAAAGGCGTTAAACACTATGGGAAGCACCACGATGGAAGCGCTCGCCAAGGTAGGGACTTCGGCGTGGCTCGACGATCTTTCGCGCCAGCGCCTCACCTCGGGCGATTTGAAAAATCTGATTGAAGAGCTTCGGGTTGTCGGTGTCACTACTAACCCGGCAATCTTCTCTTCGGCGATGACCGCCGGTGAGGATTACGACTCTCAGCTGGCGCAGCTCACTGCAGAGGGTGCGAACTCGGCAGATGCTGTGTTCGCGATGGCAATCGACGACGTCCGCGATGCCTGTGACCTTTTCGCTGGTGTATCCGAAGAAACCGACGGTGTCGATGGCCGTGTGTCCATCGAGGTCGATCCTCGCTACGCCGACAACTACGAGGCCACGATTGCGCAGGCCCGTAAGCTCTGGGAGCGCGTCGGCAAGCAGAACGCGATGATTAAGATTCCGGCGACCGATGCTTCCCTGCCGGCTGTCACCCAGGCTCTGTCCGAGGGAATCTCGGTAAACGTCACCCTGATTTTCTCGGTGGAGCGTTACCTGCAGGTCATTGATGCGTTCATCGAGGGCATTGAGCGTGCGAAGGACAACGGCGTGGACCTGGCTTCGGTCCACTCTGTTGCGTCGCTGTTTGTTTCCCGCGTTGACACCGAAATCGATGCTCGCCTGGACAAGATCGGCTCCGAGGAGGCCCTGGCTCTGCGCGGCAAGGCTGGTCTGGCCAATGCCCGTGCAGCTTACGCCAAGTTCGAGGAGACTTTCTCGGCGCAGAATATTCGCTGGGCACAGCTGGAAAACGCCGGTGCTAAGCCGCAGCGCCTGCTGTGGGCTTCGACCGGTGTGAAGAACCCGGCTTACCCGGACACCCTCTACGTCACTGAGCTGGCTGCACCGCAGACTGTGAATACCATGCCGGAGAAGACGCTGCGTGCTGCCGCGGGCTTCGAGGGCGAGGTTCGCGACGCCGTCAGCGGCCAGGGTGACGCAGCCAATGCCGTTATGACTCAGCTCAGCGAGATTGGCATCGACCTCGATGACGTCTTCGCTGTCCTGGAGCGCGAGGGCGTGGAGAAGTTCGTGGACTCCTGGCAGTCCTTGCTCGAGTCGATTGCACAGCGCATGGAGCAGCTGAAGTAAGCCTGCTGATTATCTAGGTGCCTGTTGGTAGTGGCTGCGTTTCTGGCTGGCGCCAGCAGGTCGCCTGGCGATCCGAGTTACTGACTGCGGTTATGTCAAAAACGGCCCGAAAAATAGCCTGAAGGTGTCATAAACTTGCACAGTTTCACATCTGCAGCCC